>JBKCCF010000228.1:0-15561 GCA_046305255.1 Methylococcaceae bacterium | reverse complement strand
GCTCTCACGCTGATGAGAGGCAAAGAGGTCGTTTTTGATCGCTGAGAGCTTCTTCATCTCATCCGCACCATATGGCCCCAAATGACGCTAATTTTACCGGAGCGGCCCAAGGTAGGGAGGTTTTTCGAGGTGCCCTGTTGGCATTGTTATATCGCCAAAACAGGCATGCTCGATTAACGATGAGAAGTAGCGGAATATTTTGTTCAAAGAGTGTTGTCGTCCGTTTTAACGCGGTTGCACGCAAGGGGGATTAATTACAAGCCGCCACACCGTGCACACATGAGAGCGAAGTTAATTCCAACTTATAAGCGCTATCAGGTATTTGAAAAGTTAATATTATATAGGAAGGCCCAATAGAACCATGCGAGATAGTGTGGGTATTTTTATAGCAATTCCATGAGAGAGAATGGTTGCATCATATTACATATACAAAAATATGATCTTATGTTTCCAGTAAACCCTGACGGCGCCTTTGAGTGAGGTTGAATCCATGTGTGAAATGAAATCAAAGCCATGAGTGGAGCCGAAAAAGCGGAGACACCGCACAGTCTTTCAGACATAACGACGCAGCTACGAGGGGAGTTACTTTAGATGAATATTGTGTATGTATTAACAAATCCGGCAATGCCCGGGTTGGTGAAAATAGGTTTCACAGCGTCGGAAGATGCCAACTCGCGTATCGGCCAGCTTTACACGACAGGAGTACCCGTACCTTTTGAGCTCGAATATGCCTGCAGGGTGGAGAATGGAGAAGAGGTTGAGCAAGCCCTGCACACGGCCTTTTCCCACAACCGTATCAATTCAAGGAGAGAGTTCTTCGAGATTGAAGTCGAACAGGCAGTAGCAATTCTGAGGCTTCTCCACACAGAAGATGCAACGAGTGATATTGCTCAACAGCCAAGCAACGTAGACCCCGGTTCTATTGAAGCCGCTAATGTTATGAAGGCACGGAGGCCAAATCTGAACTTTACGGAGATGGGTATACCGCTAGGTGCCGAGCTCAGGTCAACGACTTCAGATGCGGTGGTGACCGTTGAACAGCCCAGAATGGTGCGCTTTGGTGACGAAGTAATGTCACTCACCGCTGCTACGCGTGAGGTGAGAAATCTTTCGTATAACGTAGCCCCTGGCCTGCACTGGACCTACAACGGCAAACTGATCAAGCAGATTTACGATGAGACCTACAGGAATTATGAATAGCCTTGATTGCCGTGTAAAACGACCTTGATAAAGCCCCCACGCAGAATGGCGCTGCGAGGTCAGCCGAGCAAAACCGGGTATCTAAGTTGACGTTAGTCCATCCGGGCCTGAACTTGGAAGGGGCTCATAGCCCCCGTTCTGGCGATAGACCACGCATCAGGTCAGAATCACTCAGTACTCGGAGGTCACCTTTATTGATAACCCACTTTGAAACAAAGGTACCCTTGCCACCATGGGCGCGGGTGACGCCACGACTTGCACTAATCTCATGGGTCATCAATACAGTAAAAGTACCATTACCGTTGTCATATGCGCCCAACCCGTCTGGTAAACCAGCCATCCTGTAACCACCCACCGCATCACCAGTGGTTAAAAGCGATTCAGTGGTCATGCCTATTTTGTTCCACAGCGGCTTTACATAGGGAGGCGTGGTAGTGCTTGGCCCGGTTACGGCATCCTGCGCCTGGACAACACCAGCAGAACTCAACAAGGCAACGATAACGGCCTGGCTGATAGACTTCATCTTGAACATATTCAAACTCCAAAAAATGTGTGGAAGAGCACTCGTCCTCATCATTTGATCACTACCATGTTTATGTCTTGCTTCTGTCTGATGAAGATTGCATGTCAGGAATCTATCAATGAGTGACTGCGCTGGTGCGAGGGCATGGCCGATTTGATATAGACTGCAGACGGCACACATCGTATGGTCGTCCATTAAATAATCCGTCATGGGAGGCTGAAGATGAGCAATATTTTCCTGATGGGTACTGCGGTTGCCAGAATCCTGTACGTGAGTGTCCTTGTGGCCATTCCTGCCGTTATGGCCACAAGGACACTCGCGATGATGCGGTTCCACCCAAACGTTATGGCAGGCTCTACAGTAGGGACATTTTGCGTGGCGTAACCCTGAAAGATGTCTATACCTTCAACGATAAGTGGACCACCACCACGGGCCCCGCTTATGCGAATATCACGACAGGGTCATCCAGCTTCATCCAATGCACTCCGCCCTCGGGTCGCAAGTTTGCCTATGCGCTGTGTTACTACTCAGGACCCAATGCGCCGACTGGCACTAACCCTGACAATCCCGCATTACCCTGCACCCTCTCCAAAGATGGGCGGTTTGCCAATTGCACCTGTTACGCCATCAGCAATGAGATGGCCGCAGCCAAGGTGCCTTATCTGGTCGATATTAATGCGATCTCAAATTTGGGGATCTACAAGCAAACGATAGAGGCTTGTGGTCAGAATGGTGAAAACTGTGCGGCGGGTACTATTGACGCGGCTGTCTGTGATGCCATCAACACCAACCTGCTGGTGCCCGGGGCCGACCTGGTTTCAGTATTCTCGACCCTCTACACCCAGAATTACGCGGTGCAGGGTCAGGACCCCATAACAAGTTGTACGGGCAAAGACGCCGGTGTTTACGCGGGTTGCATGACGGCACCCTGCGAGTTGACCGGGAAAAAAGATAAAAACGGGAATGAGTTGGTAAACTGCAAATGCCCGATTTATAAAGGACCCTACCAGATCGGTCAGGCCAATCAGAGTTGCGATGCCAACCAGACCCCTGCCGGCACACCATCCAGAAAAGGCAAGACCAATGTCTGGTCAGCAGCCTACAGCCCTTCGAATGAACCCCTGCCGCCCAAGACCAGTACATGCACCCCGGATATGGCAGGCCAGAATGGATGCCCGCTCTATGAACCGGTCAAACAGCAGGTCTATAACACCACCATCGACCCCAATAGCGCGCTCTGTCAAAACGTTTGCGCGTCCTACAACGGTACCTTGCAAACCGCCTCCTCGGTGCAAGTGGGTTACTCCTGCGACGCGACCTTGTGTACGACTATTGGTATTGGACAAAAAGGCGGCTCATCACCTTCGGTAAAGGCACAATCAGCGCTTCTCGGGCAAGCCTGTTCGGGCGTCGGGAATATGAGTAATTTCCAGCAGATCATGCTGGTGGAGTCACTGGCCAATTGCAGCTGTTGTGCGAGTCAGGTTTGTGGCTGTACTGGCAGAACCAGCACCACCAACGAGGCGATCGGTGCGCTGAATGATGCGCAACGAAAGCAGCGCATTGATCCTCAATGCGATATCAACGGCACCCTGTGTGCCAATCCTTGATGGATCTCACCCGTTGAACCCGGTGGTTGATCGTGACTTTGCAGCCTAAGTCAGGTCGCCAAGCGGATGATGTTGCCGATAAAACGCCAAAACTTTTTCCACAGCCTCGTAGAGCCGCAGATTTTCGCTATCGGCGATTTCTCTGAGTGTGTTA
The DNA here is from genome assembly GCA_046305255.1 of Methylococcaceae bacterium. Classification (GTDB taxonomy): domain Bacteria; phylum Pseudomonadota; class Gammaproteobacteria; order Methylococcales; family Methylococcaceae; genus UBA6136. The sequence continues at coordinate 12,074 of JBKCCF010000228.1, read as the reverse complement.
TTGGCCTCTTCAGTCAGCTTGACGTTGAGCTGATGGATACGCTTGGTATGGTGCTTGGATTGCACGATCCAGGATTTGGCGGGCCGCATGCTGCGTTCTGGTTTGGTGGGAGTGTCGGTCATGCAGAGCCTCAAGGGATCGCGTTACGGTTAAGTTGAATTTAGTGACCCATATCCGTCGCCCGTTTCTGGCGTCGCGCCGCCAGTGGGTGATCGGAGAAGGGCGCTAGATTATCCAGTCCCTGCAACGAACACTGGCCGCCGCGTTCGATGTAGTCCTTGCGGTAATAATCGATAAACTCCATAACCGTATGGTCAATCATGAAAGCATCCGAGACGTCGAAGATGACCGTCTGGCCATCCGGGAAATCGGCCACTTCGCTTTTAAGGCCGATGAAGTTGGAGAAGATGGCGGAGCCATCGACCTTGATCAGATAAGTGCCGGGTGTGCTGCGGTCAATGCTGTAGGAAATTTTCACCAGATTGGCAAACTTGACGCCCCAGGCCAGGTGTATCAGTAGTTTGGCCAGAATACCGATCAGGACGCCGACCAAAAGATCCGTCGCGAGCACCCCGGCTATGGTGATGACAAACAAAATCAGCTGTTCATTGCCAATATCCATGGTCTTGGCGAACTCGCGCGGAGAAGCCAGCCGGGATCCGGTGTAGACCAGCAGTGCGGCCAGCGATGCCAGCGGAATTTCACGCATGAGCCAGGGGAATACCAACACAAAGAAGGCAAGGAACAGCCCATGGAAAAAATTGGCCCAACCCGTTTTGGCCCCATTGCTGACATTGGCCGACGAGCGCACGATCTCTGCGATCATTGGCAAACCGCCTAGCGCTCCGGCCAGCAGATTACCGATACCGACGGCCGTCAGGTCGCGGTTGAGATCGGAATAGCGCTTGCAGGGATCAAGCTTGTCCACCGCCGTGGCGCTTAACAGGGTTTCGAGACTGCCGACCAGACAGATCGACAGGACCGCACCCCAGAAGTCCGCGCTAGCCAGTTTGCCGAAGTCGGGAAAATAAAAGCTGCCCAGTACATTGCTAGGAATGTTGACCAGAAATTTGGGGCCTACTGTAAATTCGTGGTGGGGCATGAAGGTCTGGTCCGGCATGAACATGTAAACATGCTCATGATCAAGGTCGAAATAGCGCTCCAGCGCCATGCCGACCGCGACTACAATCAGTGGCGCGGGGATCCTTTTCAGGCGGGGGCTTTTGACCAGCCCCCACAGGATCATGATCAGCAGACCCGATAAGCCGATCAGGGTGATTTCCGGATTCAGATTGGCGATGCTATGAGGAATCTCGGCGATGGTTTCGAGGATTTCCTTTGCCTCAGGCTTAACCCCCAGCAGCACATGAACCTGTTTGGCCATGATGATGATGCCGATGGCCGCCAGCATGCCGTGGACAACCGAGGCCGGGAAATAGGCATTGAGACGGCCGGCCTTGACCAGTCCCATGATAATTTGCAGGGCGCTGGCAACCACGATGGCCGCCAGCGTATACCGATAGCCCGCCATCGCATCACCCTGACCGAGCGATTGAACCGCCGACAGAATCACCACGATCAGACCCGCCGCAGGCCCGTTGATGGTGACGAAAGAGCCGCTGAGCCTTGAAACAACCACGCCGCCGATCACAGCGGATATGATGCCGCTCATGGGCGGAAAGCCCGAGGCCATAGCGATACCGAGACACAGTGGCAGGGCGATCAGAAAGACCAGGAAACCGGCGACGACATCGGCGCGCCAGTTTTCGATCAGCCCCGGAATACCGGTTTTGGGTAGGCTTGTGGCAGGATTGGCCATGCGGAACACCCTCGAATAGCGGGAAAAGACCTAGTTGAAAGCGATCTTCGTGCCAATCCTGATTATTGATTTCAAAAGATTGATCGTTATTGATTAGTTGTGTTCCTGCGAGACTCGACACCCCGCTTAAGCCACGGGGGCTGGTTCATAAAGCCCCCGCAGCGGTGGTGTTATCACCCACGCGCCCCATCACTCGACCCCCTACCGCAATTAGGGCATCCTTCGATTTTGTCTCACGCCAGACCGATCCCCCATGCGCTATCTCCCCCGTGATTTTATCGAGACTGCTGAAGGCCTGATCTTCGCTGTGGTCGACCCCCAGCCAGAGCAGGGCCGCATCCTCTGCCAGTTGCGTTACCGCAAGGTATCGGGGCGACTGGGCAAGCTGAGCACCTTAGAAGCCCGTCGCTACCTGACCGAGCGGGCCCCCGGCTACCTGTTTGCATCAGCCCGCCTGAAGGCTCCTCTTCACGCGGTTCCGCAGTCACAGATACAGCGCCATTACCTCCCACGACAGCGGGTCGCCGAACTGCTGACGGCATCCCCGCGTGACCCGATTGAGGATAAGGCCGTTCGCTGGTTACGGTTGATGGCCGACTACGGGCTCAACTCGAGCCAGATAGGTATCACCGGCTCCCTGTTGATCGGCGCCCAGCATCCCGCCTCTGATCTCGATTTTGTCATTTATGGCCGGGCTGACTTCATGCGGGCCCGGGAGGCTATCGGGTCTGCCATTGCCGCCGGCCAGCTACAGCCGCTCGGCCCGGCCGACTGGCAGGACGCCTGGAACCGCCGCGGGTGCGCCCTTGGGTTTGACGATTATCTCTGGCACGAGGCACGGAAGTTCAACAAGGGGCTCTGTGACGGAACCAAGTTCGACATTACCCTGCTGGATGAAGACGAGCTACCGCGCGATGACGGTCCGGTACGCAAGCTGGGCGTCATCCTTATCCAGACCGCTATCAGCGACGCCAGCCATGCCTTCGACTGCCCCGCACGCTACGCGCTGACAGATCCCGCGATCCGCTGCGCGCTGAGCTTTACCCAAACCTACGCCGGTCAGGCACTGGCGGGCGAGCGCGTGGAAATTGCCGGCATGCTGGAGGAAACCACCCGTGGCGACCGTCAGATTGTCGTCGGCTCCAGCCGTGAGGCGCCGGGCGAATATATCCGGGTGATCGCCGCAGAGCCCACGCCATGAGCCGGTTGATGCTGCCACCCTTCAAGGTCGTCATCCTTGATATGGACGGGCTTCTGATTGATTCGGAGGCGACCTACTGTCATGCCTGGCAGATGGCGGCGGCTGAGCTGGGTCAGCCGTTGAGTGCCGCTTTTTGCGCCAGCCTGTTCGGGCAACATGCAGATGACGTAGTGTCGGCCCTGTCTTTTGCGCTCGGGCCGGTATTTGAGCAGGCACGGTTCTTTCGGTGTGCGGAAAGGCACTGGCGCGAGCATATAGCGGCCAATGGAATCGCCAGAATGCCGGGAGCAGATGCGTTACTGCACCATCTGCGCAGCCGCGACATTCCGCACGCCCTGGCAACCAACAGCGATGGTCCCTATGCCCGCCAGTGCCTGACGGCCGCCGGACTGACTGACCTCTTTTCGGTCATGGTGACCCGCGATCAGGTCGCTCATGGCAAGCCGGAGCCGGATCTGTTCATGGAGGCCGCCCGCCGTCTCGGCGCCGCGCCTGCCGATTGTCTGGTGCTTGAAGATTCCGAGACCGGTCTGCGGGCCGCTGCTGCTGCCGGTATGTCAGTGGTGCTGGTGCAACGTCAGGCGGCCCGGCGGGCCGCGCTGGCTGACAGGGCCACTCTGGTGCGAGAGTCCCTGTTGACGGTACTACCCCTGTTGGATGTGGCAGAATGTGAGCCTCAAAATAAGGAATAATACAAATGAAATACAATGACCTACGGGACTTCATCCGGCATCTTGAAGCCATCGGCCAACTCAAGCGGATCGGCGTTGAGGTGGACCCCTATCTGGAAATGACTGAAATCTGTGACCGCACACTGAAAGCTGCGGGCCCGGCCCTGTTATTCGAGAAACCTAAGGGCCACGACATCCGGTTACTCGGCAACCTGTTTGGCACCCCCGAGCGGGTGGCACTGGGCATGGGGCAAACCTCGGTGGCGGCCCTGCGCGAGGTAGGTCGCCTGCTGGCTTTCCTCAAGGAGCCCGAGCCACCCAGGGGTTTCCGCGATATGTTCGACAAGTTACCGATCTTCAAGCAGGTATTGAACATGCCGGCCAAGGAGGTGCGCCACCCACCCTGTCAGGAAGAGGTGCTGGCGGGCTCCGATATTGATCTGGGCCGTTATCCGATCCAGACCTGCTGGCCGGGCGATGCCGCGCCCCTCATTACCTGGGCGCTGGTTATTACCCGTGGCCCTAACAAGGAACGGCAGAATCTCGGCATCTACCGCCAGCAGGTCATAGGTCGCAACAAGACCATCATGCGCTGGCTTGCCCACCGGGGCGGGGCGCTGGATTACCGCGACTGGCAGACCGCCCGGCCCGGCGAACCCTTCCCGGTAGCGGTCGCGTTAGGGGCTGATCCCGCCACCATACTGGGAGCGGTTACGCCGGTGCCGGATACCCTGTCGGAATATGCCTTTGCCGGCCTTTTGCGCGGCTCAAAAACCGAAGTCACCCACTGTCTGACCTCCAATTTGCAGGTTCCTGCCAGCGCCGAAATCGTGCTGGAAGGCTTTCTCCATCCCGGTGAAACCGCACCTGAAGGCCCGTTCGGTGACCATACCGGCTATTACAATGAAGTCGAGGAATTTCCGGTATTCACCATTGAGCGGATTACCCAGCGCAAAGACCCGATTTACCACAGTACCTACACCGGCAGGCCTCCGGATGAACCTGCCGTGCTTGGCGTGGCGCTGAACGAGGTATTTGTTCCCATCCTGCAAAAGCAGTTTCCGGAGATCGTCGATTTTTACCTGCCGCCGGAGGGCTGTTCCTATCGGTTGGCGGTGGTCAGCATGAAGAAACAGTATCCGGGTCATGCCAAGCGGGTCATGTTCGGTGTCTGGAGCTTCCTGCGGCAGTTCATGTACACCAAGTTTGTGATTGTGGTGGACGACGATATTGATGCCCGCAACTGGCAGGATGTTATCTGGGCCATCACGACTCGGATGGATCCGGTGCGGGATATGACCCTGATCGACAATACTCCCATTGACTACCTTGATTTTGCTTCGCCGGTGTCGGGGCTGGGGTCCAAGGCAGGGTTCGACGCCACCCACAAGTGGCCGGGCGAAACCAGCCGTGAATGGGGTATGCCGATTGCCATGGATGCCGAGGTCAAACGGCGGGTGGATGCCATGTGGGCGAGTTTGGGCATCTAGGTCTGGTCCGACCAGAGGTTCATGCCGTCATTCGCCAAAGCCGGTCTTTGGTCGTGCACGAAAGCCGTGGCGGGTTATCCTGAAGGTTTGGGCCGAATACCAAAATAGGGCGTGCTTCTTGCTAATGCTTACAATGGGTCCAGCCTGACTGGTTTTGGACAAAACGGGGAATTCATCATCATATGCGCCGCTCACTCGTCTCTGCTTTGCTCCTGTTTGCCCTTCCCTTGCTGGCGGAGGAGGCCCGCGACGGCATGATCGTCCAAATGCCGCCCACTCTTGGTGCAAAAATAACGGTACAGCCGGTAGAGGTTGCCACCATAAACGATGTCTTGCGGCTGCCGGGTCGGGTCGCTCTTGATGAGCACAGGGTGGCCCGTATCGGCCCCAGCATCAGCGGCAAGGTGGTCGAGATCAAGGCATTCATAGGCCGCGACGTCCACAAGGGCGAACCGCTGGCACTGCTCAACAGTACCGAGCTGAGCAACACCCAGGCGGCCTACCTCAAGGCCAGAACCAAGATGGGCCTGCAGCGGCTGGCGGTGGATCGGGCGCGGCGACTGTTCCGCGAAGGCATCATCAGCGAGGCGACCCTCAGGGAGCGCGAGGGGGGGCTGGCGGAGGCTGATGTCGAGGTGCGGGCGGTGGCTGACCAGTTGACCGTCATGGGGATGAATTCCGAGGCACTGGCCAGGCTTACCAGCAGCGGCCAGATCAACTCGCTGACACCGGTTAGCAGCACCCTCAGCGGTACGGTGATTGATCGCCATATCTCGGTCGGACAGATTGCCGAAATCTCCGACGATCTCTTTACGGTAGCTGATCTGACCCAGGTCTGGGTTGTGGCCGAGGCGCCGGAGCAGGACGCCCATGTAGTGGAGGTGGGCAGCCGCGTTGATGTGCTGATTCCTGCACTACCTAACGAAAAGATCACCGGCAAAATCATTTATGTCGCCGATACCGTCAAGCCTGACACGCGCACCGTGACCATGCGCATGGCGCTGGACAATCCCAAACGCAAGATCAAACCGGAAATGCTGGCCGATATGCTGATTCGCCATCGTCACCTTCACGCCCTGACCGTCCCTTCACAGGCGGTGATTCGCGAGGCCGACCGCGACCATGTGTTTGTTGAGCTGGCCCCCGACCGTTTTGCGCTCAGACCCGTCACGCTGGAGGAGGACCGCGATGGGCAGCGCCATGTGCTGGCGGGGTTGGCCGAGGGCGACCGTATCGTCACCGATGGCGCCTTTCACCTGAATAATGTTCGCGTTCTCAAGACCCTGGAGTAAGCCGTGATCGAAAAACTGGTCCGGGCAGCGCTTAATCAGCGGGTCGTCGTTGCTGTTGTTGCCGTCAGTCTGATTGCTTTTGGTGTGCTGCAACTGGGCAAACTCTCGGTCGATGCCTTTCCTGATGTCACCAATGTCCAGATACAGGTCGCCGCCGAGGCGCCGGGGCGCTCACCCGAGGAGGTTGAGCGCTTTGTGACCGTGCCGCTGGAAATCGCGATGACCGGGCTGCCGGGGCTGGTCGAAATGCGCTCGGTCAACCGCAATTCGCTGTCCCAGATCGTGCTGGTATTCACCGACGAAACCGATATTTACTTCGCCCGCCAGTTGGTGCTGGAGCGATTGATTGAGGCCGGAAACAGGATGCCTTCGGGCGTCACCCCAGTGCTGGGGCCGGTATCCTCCGGCCTGGGTGAGGTCTATCAATACACGCTCGAGCTACCCGATGACGGTCAGCGCAAGCTGACGGATGCCGAGTTGACCGAACGACGCACCATTCAGGACTGGGTGGTCCGCCCCATGTTGCGAGGCATCCCCGGGGTAGCTGAAATCAATTCCATCGGCGGCTACGAGCGCCAGTATCAGGTCCAACCCGACCCGAACCGGCTACGCCATTACGGGCTTACTCTCAAGGATGTCTACACCGCGCTGGCGCTCAACAATGCCAACAGCGGCGGCGGCAAGCTGCCGCATTACGATGAACAATATCTGATTCGCGGGGTAGGCCTCATTGAAAATGTCGAGGACATTGGCGACATCGTACTGAAGGAATCGGGCGGCATACCGGTTCATGTTCACGATGTGGCCGAGGTCAGCATCGGTGCTGCGGTACGCTCGGGCGCGGTGATCAAAAATGGCATCACGGAATCGGTAGGCGGCATCGTCATGATGCTGCGGGGCGGCAATGCCAAACGTATCGTCAGCGACGTCAAGGCGCGTGTAGCCGAAATCAACGCGCAGGGCCAGTTGCCGGGTGATCTGCAGATCGTGCCTTTTTATGACCGTTCCGAGCTGGTGGATGCTGCCATCCATACGGTCAGCAAAGTACTGATGGAGGGCATCGCGCTCGTCATCATCGTACTGTTCATCTTTCTGGGCGACATTCGCTCCAGCCTCATCGTGGTGGCGACCCTGATCATCACACCGCTCTGCACGTTCATGGTGATGAACCACTACGATATCTCTGCCAACCTCATGTCGCTGGGTGGCCTTGCCATCGCCATCGGCATGATGGTCGATGGTTCGGTCGTGGTGGTGGAAAACGCCTTCAGTCATCTGGGCGAGGGCAGGGTGGTGGATGTCACCAGCAAGGGTCGCATCCTGTTGCGGGCGACACGCGAGGTGGGTACGCCGGTGTTGTTCGGTGTCGGCATCATCTGCCTGGTTTTTGTCCCGCTGATGACGCTGGAGGGTATCGAAGGCAAACTGTTTGCTCCTCTGGCCTACACCATCGCCATAGCGCTGTTCATCTCGCTGATTGTTTCGCTGACGCTCTCGCCGGTCCTGTGTTCGTTTTTTCTCAAGGGCGGTGCCGAGCACGATACCTGGCTGATTGCCACGCTCAAAAGGCCCTATCTGGCACTGCTGGATTATGGCTTGAGGGCACCAAAATCCGTGATGCTGATGGCCACCGGTCTGCTGGTGGGCAGTCTTTCGCTGCTGCCGTTTCTCGGTTCATCCTTCATTCCGGAAATGATGGAAGGCAGCATCGTGCCGGGTATCAACCGGGTGCCGAGCATGTCGCTGGACGAATCCATCAAGCTCGAATCAGAGGCCATGCGGCTGGTGAAGGAGGTCCCCGGGGTGGCGATGGTGGTGTCGCAGCTGGGCCGCAGCGAGAGCCCGACCGATGTGCAGGCCGAGAACGAATCGACCCCTATCGCTACCCTGAAGCCGCGCAGCGAACTGCCCAAGGGTTGGGATCAGACTACCGTGATGGACAACATCCGCGAAAAACTGGCGGTGTTGCCCGGTGTGCAGGTGGTGATGGCGCAACCGATCTCCGATCGCGTCGATGAGATGGTAACCGGCGTGCGCTCCGATATCGCCGTGAAAGTGTTCGGCGACGAGCTGTCGGAGCTCAAGCGCACAGCCGACGAGATCATCAAGGTCATCAACACGATACCCGGCGCTTCTGATGTTCGGGTTGAGAGGCTCAGCGGTCAGCAATACCTCAATATCGACATTGACCGCCGCGCCATCGCCCGCCATGGCATCAACGTGTCCGAGGTCAACGACGTCATTGAAACTGCCATAGGCGGCCGTGTGACCACCGATGTTTACGAAGGGGAGCGCCGCTTCTCGGCGGTGGTGAGATATCCGGAGTCGTTCCGCAAAAGCCCCGAGGCGATTGCTGAAATACTCATGAAGTCACCGAATGGGGCGCTGGTGCGGCTGGACAACCTTGCCACCATCAAACTGCAGGACGGCCCGGCGCAGATCAGCCGGGAAATGGGAAAGCGCCGGATTGTGATCGGTGCCAACGTGCGGGACCGCGACCTTGGCGGCTTCGTGGCCGAATTGCAGCGCGAGGTGGCGGCGCGGGTGACGCTGCCCGATGGCTATTTCCTGAAGTGGGGTGGCCAGTTCGAGAACCTTGAGCGGGCGACTCACCGGCTGGCGATCATCATTCCGGTGACCATCGTGGCGATTTACTTCCTGCTGTTCGTCCTGTTCAATTCGCTGCGTTTTGCCGGGCTGATCATTCTGATTCTGCCGTTTGCCTCCATGGGTGGCATCGTGTCGCTGTTCGTTTCCGGCGAATACCTGTCGGTGCCCGCCTCTGTCGGTTTCATTACGCTCTGGGGTATCGCGGTACTGAATGGCGTAGTGCTGGTCACCTGCATAAAAGGTCTGCGACAGAAGGGCGTGGTTCAGGCTCAGGCGGTGCGCGAGGGGTGCATCCAGCGTTTCCGGCCGGTGATGATGACCGCAACGGTGGCGATGCTGGGGCTGATACCGTTTCTGTTCTCGACCGGGCCGGGTTCCGAAGTGCAAAGACCGCTGGCAATCGTGGTTATAGGCGGATTGATCACCTCCACGCTCCTGACCCTGGTGGTACTACCGGCCATCTATCGCTGGTTTGAAGATCCGCATCTGGAACATAACTAGCGTGGCCCGGCGGCGTTCACCGCCGCTGTGCTGGTGTAGGATGACAGGGGAGCCTGTCGCGCTGCCTCAACCTACCCAGTCGATCGCCATGCCGTCTACCGATACCGCGCCCCCTAAATTGCCCGACAATCTTGCCGCATTGGCGGCCCTGTTTCTGCTGCTGGTCATGGTCGGCCTGCCGCAGGCGGTGGTCAGTGCGCCTGCCGATACCGCCTACCCGCCGCCAATCAGGGAATGGCAAAAATTACTGGATGAGGCCGAGAAGGAGCTGGCTTATCCTGCCCTCAGCGACGAGCGGCTGCAGGGGTTGCGCGACCAGCTGGCAGCGCTGGAGTCGCGGGCGAAAGCCTCCCGGACAGCTGCCAGTGAACAGGCCGCCATCGTCCGGCGCGATCTCGAGGCCCTGGGGCCGCCGCCAGCCGAGGGTGCGCCACCGGAGGCGCCCGCCGTGGTCCAGCGCCGCAAGGGTATCAATGAACAGATCGCAGCGGCGGAGGGCTCGGTAAAAGAGGCTGACCTGTTGATCGCGCGGACCGAACGGGCCGGTGAAACCATCAAGCAGCTGCGGCGTAATCGTTTCACCGAGCAGATCTTCACCCGCTATCGGAGTCCAGTCAGTCAGGCAGTCTGGTCCAAGGCCATGCCAGAACTGGCCGCTGTCGGCGCCTCGGTTGCCGGCGCGGTCGGGGAATGGCTGGCCGCCCTGTTCATGGGTAAGGGTGAGGGCGCTGTGGGGCAGCGACTGGCGCTGGGAATAGCCATCGCATTGCTGCTGGCGTTTCCGGTGCGGCTTTGGCTAAAACGTCATTTCGACGAAACCAACCGGGTTGCTGAACCGGGCTATCTTCAGCGGGTGCGGATGGCGGTGGTTACCGGAATGCTGAGAGTCTGGCTGCCTTCCATGGCCGCTCTCGCACTCTATCTGAGCCTGACTTACGACGGGGGTCTGAGCGCCGCCAATACCCTGCTGGCGACCGAAAGCCTGACGGCGGCGGTTGCGTTCTTCACGGTAGCCAGCCTGTGTCATGCCGCCCTGTCCCCCGATCAGCCGCATTGGCGGCTGGTCCCGCTCCATGATGAAGGGGCCCGCAGTCTGAGCGGTGTGGTTACCGGGCTGGCAGCCCTGTTTTCGGTGGATCACATCATCACGTCGGAACTGGTGCTCCAGGATGTCAGCCTGGAAGCCATTGCTGTCCAGAAGTTCCTGTTTGGTGTGCTGGTTTCGCTGGTGCTGGCGCGGCTGCTGCGATACCGGGTCTGGTGCGCTGCCGGGCAGCTACGGGTCAGGGGTGGCTGGCGACTGGCGCGGCAGTTTTTGATTCTGTTGGTGGCGGCAATTCCGATTTCGGCGCTGCTCGGCTATGTGGTCATGTCACGTTTGCTGGCTACACATCTGGTGCTGTCGGTGGCGCTGTATGCGCTGGTGCTGCTGTTGCTGCGGGTCGGTCAGGAGTCGATTGTTCAGGCTCTGGCCGAGCGGTCGCGGCCGGGCCGTTATCTACGCCGGCATCTGGCCCTGAGTGATGAGGCCGTCGAAATGGCGGCTTTCTGGCTGGGGTCTTTCTTTAGTCTAAGCGTCCGTACGGCGGGGCTTTTAGCCTTTCTGTTCATCTGGAACCTTGATCGCAGGGACTTTCTGGCGCGGCTGGGATCGGCTTTTCTGGGGTTTCGCATCGGCGATATCACGGTATCGCCGGCAGACATTCTGCTGGGACTGTTGCTGTTTGCCCTCTTGCTGACCGGGACCCGCCTCCTGCAGCGGGCGCTGGACCGGCACATTTTTCCGCGAACCCGGCTGGATCCGGGCTTGCGCCATTCCATACGCTCCGGGGTTGGCTACGCGGGATTCACGCTGGCGGCCATGCTGGGCGTCTCGACCATGGGCGTCAATTTTTCCAATCTTGCGATCATCGCCGGTGCGCTGTCAGTGGGTATCGGTTTTGGATTGCAGAACATCGTCAACAACTTTGTTTCCGGCCTGATTCTGCTGATTGAGCGACCCATCAAGACCGGCGACTTTGTCGTGGTGGGTGAGCACCAGGGCCACATCAAGAAGATCAGTGTGCGTGCGACCGAACTCCTGACCTCGGATCGGGCTTCGGTGTTTATCCCCAACTCCAGCCTGATTTCCGGTGCCGTCATGAACCGCACCTATGCCGACAAGGTGGGCCGGGTGGTCATCCCTGTCGGTGTTGCCTATGAGTCTGACCCGGTTGATGCGCGCCGGGTGTTGATCGGTATTGCGGAATCCCATCCCGATGTGCGTCCCCTTCCCGCCCCGACGGTTTTCATGTGCGGGTTCGGCGACTCTTCGCTCAATCTCGAGTTGGTCGCTTTCGTTCACGATGTCGATACCGTCAAGTCAGTGACCAGCGATCTGTGTTTTGCCATCCACGATGCGTTCAGGCGTCGGGCCATCCAGATTTCATACCCCCACCGCGATCTGCGGCTGAGTCTGGATGACGAACAATTGAAACGCATCTTTGAAGG
>JBKCCF010000227.1:0-5237 GCA_046305255.1 Methylococcaceae bacterium | reverse complement strand
CTGCCACCGGCCCAAAATCGATCAGAAACTGGCGTCCTGCAGGCGCCTCGTGATCTTGGCCGGGGGAGAGTCTGAAGGTGATTGCGCAGCGATCACTCGCGGCAACCAGATGAATTTTGGTGGTCCAGCCACCGCGGGATTTGCCGATGGATTGGGGACCGTTTTGTTTTGAGCGCCGGTATGATCGGGGTGCGCCTTGATGATCGTGCTGTCGAGGGAAACGGCTTCGATCTTGATCTGGATGATTTGCCGAGCTTGCATGGCCTCGAAGACCTCATCCAGGACGCCGCTTTTAGCCCAGCGCATCATGCGAGTGTAGACCGTGTGCGGAGGTCCGAAATGCTCCGGGAGGCCCCGCCATTTGCAGCCCTGTTCGGCGACATACAGAATGGCATTGAGGACCTGAAGGTTGGAGAGTCGCACATTACCGCGCTGAACTGGTAGGCAATCGGCGATCTGTTCGTATTGGGTTTCGCTTATTTCCATGCGCGAATTATAGCCGAATATGTGTTAACAGGCCCTAAAAGAAGAATTTCATTTCCACTTGTCCCACCACGCCGCTTTCGCCTGCCCGGTAGGGTGTCAGAAGGTTTTCTGCCGGTGAGCGCTGGATGTAGAGCGCCTCCGAGGTCAGTATCCAGTTAGGCAGGGTCATCGGATACCAGTTGAAACCTCCCCCGGCCTCCCAAGGCGTCCCATAGTGGCCACTGACCAGTGACGATCGGCCAAACATCTCCAGGGTCTGAGGTAGCAGGAAATAACTGCCCTGGACGATACCGCCGTAGTCGTTCAGCGCCGTTACCTCCGGCGCGCTGCCGCTATAGCCGAAACCATCAAGATGTCGGTACATGAATTCCGCAAATAGCGCGAAGCCATCGTATTTGAAGGCGGTATCCAGCGTGGCTAGATAGACGCTCGCGCTATTGATTTGCGCGTTCGGCCCGAGCGCACCCTGCAGGCTTAACGGGGTACCGTTTGATAACCGGAAGATCGTGCTGTCAGGATTGCCGGCCTGCCCGTTGGGCGCGCTGTTCCGGGCGTCCTGATAAACCCCGGTCGTACCCAGTCGAAACACAGGCTGGGCATGCGGCTCCAGATCCGATATGCCGCCGCCCATGGCACCCAACGGCTCCCAGCGACCGGAGTAGCCGTAGAGCATGCCGGTACCTTCACGGTTCGCCTCATAGTTGCCGGCCGAACCGCCAAAACTGTTGCCTACGAATAACTGGTAGTCGAAGCTGGGAGCCAGCCTGCCTTCCAGCCAGGCACCCGGTGTCCAGTTGGGGCGAAAATAGGTGGTTGCCATGGTGCGGTCGGCACCCAGGGTGGATGTCCAGGATTCGGTCCATTCACGGGTGCCGGGTGCTTTCCACACGCCCACCCGACCCTTTATTTCGGGCCGGAAGTCATAGCCGAGATAGCCCAGCGGAACCACGCTGCCGGCCGAGGTGGAGGCCATGAGCATCAGGTTGTAGACCAGTTCGGGTTGCAGGGCATAACCCACGAAACCGACCGAGGCTCGATTGAGTTCGATAATGCTGTAGTCATTGATGGGCTCGCCGGGATTGTTGTTCGGCGTCCAGCTAGCCACCGTCCGGCCAAAGTAGGAATAGCGCCCTTCCAGCGATACTTTGGTGCGGAGAGCGAACGGCACGCTGCCATTGGGCTCATCAATCAGCGTGGCGCCAGCCCCCTTGAGGTTGAGGGAGCTTGATTCCAGACTTTCCACCGGTAGATCTTCCGGCGCACGGGTGGCCTCCGGCATTGGCAGGTTTTTCAGTGTGACCTGCGGAGGAGGGCCGCTGTCATGGGTGAGGCGTCCTGGCGTGGCCGGAGTGGGATAGGCCTTATCGGTCTGACGGGCCGTTGTACGCCCCAACGCCCGTTCCAGCTGCTCAATCCGCTGGGTATCCTGCTGTTTCTGCTGCTCCAGTCGACTGATTCGGGTCTCGTAATCCGACTTTAGCGCCTGCATCTGTCGCAACAGTTCGGTCAGATCCGGCGCGGGTGCGGCCTGTAGACCCGGGCTGAGATTCGCCAGCAAGCCGAGCGAGAGCCGGGCGACCCGCGCATTACGGCAAGGTAGTTGCCCGGCGCGTTGACCCGGCTTAGTCGGGCGTTTGACTCTCATCCGCCACAGGTAGCCATTCAAAGCTCGAAAACAGCATGAAGCCAGAAAACAGCACTGCCAGCAGAATGAAATAGTAGAAGCTGTACATCGGATTCCAGAGCGAAAACACCGGCCCCAGTGCGTAGGCGCCAACGCCGATCAAAATCCGTGTCCACATGCCACGCAGAAGGTTCTGGTTATCCTCGCGCCGCTCCATAAGCCCATTCAGCATCGCATAACGAAGACCTAGCCCCGTACTCAGGTACAGCGCCGCCATGTTGAAACCATAGAGGGTTTCGACCAGCCATTGCTCCGGATACTCACCAAACAGCGTGGTGGAAAAACCCATGAAGGTGACGGCCAGCAGGTGCAGCATCTTGATCCAGAGAAAACGCACATCCACAAAGCTGATATCGTCCAGTAGTACGTTGTCACCGATCCACAACGCGCCGACCACGAAAAAGCTGATGAAGAAGGCAGAAAATTTGGGCCATAGTGCCTGCAGCGACTCATTCAGGTGATGGATGTCGAATTCGGGCGTAGTAATCTCGTCGATGACACTCAGCAGCATCAGGGTCATCACCACGGCAAATACCCCCTCGCTGAGGGCATTCAGGCGCTCTTTACCGAGTGGGCGGAGTTGTTTGGGTCTGCTCATAAGTACGAATCTTGAAAGGGAAGGGGGTCTTGTGTTTTGTTGGCCGAGCCTGTGGGAGATTATAGTGGCAGCGATGATCAACTTGTCAGCTTCTGCAAGGTTCCCCCCGTCATCCAGGACTCCGGACCGGCAGGGCGGAGGCGGGATCTCAATATGTCGCTCTGCGGCCCGGTTTGACCCCTGTCCGGCACTAGCGCCCGCTCCCGCAGTCGTAATCACACACTCAACCTGACCCCCCGTTTATCTCATGACTCACAATGACCGTGACAGTCTGCTCCAACTTGAAGATGTCCATTTTGCGTACCATGAGGCGGGTCAGACCCGCGAGATTCTGCGTGGTGTGAGCTTGCAGGTACGCGCCGGTGAGCAACTCGCCCTCATCGGCCAGAGTGGTTCGGGAAAATCCACTTTGCTGCATCTGATGGGTGGGCTGGATGTACCCCAGCGCGGCCGGATTCATTATGGAAAGGTTGATCTGGCCACTGTCGGTGAGCCTGCCCGCACCCTCTGGCGCCGCCGCCATGTTGGCTATGTCTACCAGTTTTTCAATTTGATTCCGACCCTGACGATACTGGAGAACGTCCTGTTACCGCTGGAACTGAACGGCATGAATAACGGCCAGGCTCGCGACCGCAGCAGGGCGTTACTGACCCGGGTGGGACTGGGCCTGCGCGCCGACAGCTACCCCGACCGCCTCTCGGGCGGTGAACAGCAGCGGGTTGCCATCATCAGGGCACTGGTGCATCAGCCGCAACTGGTGCTGGCCGATGAGCCGACCGGCAATCTCGATACGGAAACCGGTGAACAGGTGCTCGACCTGCTTGACCAACTGGTGCGCGACCTGGGGCATACCCTTATCCTCGTCACCCACAGTGATGCGGTGTCGCGGCGGGCCGATCGCGTGGTGCGGCTGGTGGATGGCCGCCTCGCGGCTGCAGCCTGAGTGGTCGCCATGAGTGTGCTCGCCCGCGCCAACCGCCGTTATTTCCTTCGCCATCCCTTGCAACTGCTGCTCGCCATCGTCGGGGTGGCGATGGGCGTGGCGATGCTGGTGTCGATAGACCTTGCCGCCAGCAGTACCCATAGGGCGTTTGCGCTATCAATGCAGGCCCTGACCGGCCGCTATACCCATCATGTTCGAGGTGGCCCGGAAGGCTTACCGGAAGATCTCTTCGCCCGACTGCGGCGTGAAGCCGGTCTGCGCCAGAGTGCCCCCGCCCTTGAAGGCTATGTCGAGGCCCGCGGCCAGACGCTCCGGCTGGTGGGGTTTGACCCCATGACCGAGCGTGATCTGCGCAGTCGGTTCGTGGCCGCGGCGTGGGGCGATACCGGTCTGCGGCTACTGACCGAAATCGACACCGCTCTGCTCTCGAAAGCCACCGCACAGCGTCTGTCGATCCAGCCGGGGACCCGGCTCGACATTGAGGTCAATGGCGCCCCCCGCAGCCTGCTACTGCTCGATTACATCGAAGGCGATGCCGCACCCGATCCGGTACTGGAAGGCATGCTGCTCGCCGATATTTCGACTGCGCAGGAAGTGCTGGGCCGCATCGGCCGGCTGGATCGCATCGACCTGATCCTTGCTGATGACCCGCGCGAGAGTGAGCGGGTCCGTGACTTGCTGCCGCCGGGCCTCACCCTGGAGGCGGTGGCCGGTCGCCATTCCGCCACCCAGAACATGACCGCCGCCTTCGAACTGAATCTGCGGGCCATGAGTCTGTTGGCCCTGTTGGTCGGCGGTTTCCTGATTTACAACACCATGGCCTTTTCGGTACTGCAGCGTCGCGAACTCCTGGCGGCCTTGCGGGTACTGGGCGCGACCCGGCGTCAGCTGCTGCTTGAAATTTTGCTGGAGGCAGCGCTGATTGGCCTGATCGGCGGGATGCTCGGGCTGGGGCTGGGCGTTGTCGCAGCGCAGGGTTTGCTGCACGGGGTGACGCGCACCATCAATGATCTCTATTTCGTGCTGACGGTTACCGAGTTCATGCTCGACCCGCTGATACTGGTCTACGGTTTGTGCCTGGGTGTGGTGGTGGCCGTGCTGGCGGCGCTGGGTCCGGCACTGGAGGCCGCATGGGCGCCGCCGATTGCCAGCCGGGCGCGGTCGGGCCTTGAAAGTGCAACCCGCAAGGCCATACCCTGGCTGGCGCTGGTGGGGGCGCTGATCGTTTTACTGGCGGGCGGGGTGCTGGAATCTGCGCAAGGCAGCCTGGTAGCCGCCATTGCTGCGGTGTTCTTTCTGCTGCTGGGCTATGGCCTGACGTGCCCTCTGCTGTTGCTGTTCTGTGCCGCTGGCATAGGACGCTGCGCCGCCAGTGGCAAAGCCTGGCTCCTGCGGCTGGCCGTGCAGAGTGTGGCTGCAGCTGTCAGCCGGGCCGGACTGGCGATAGCGGCGTTGACCGTGGCGGTGGCGGTGAGCGTCGGGGTTGGGGCGATGATCGACAGTTTTCGCGGCACCATCGCCGAATG
>JBKCCF010000226.1:0-6023 GCA_046305255.1 Methylococcaceae bacterium | reverse complement strand
GCAAGGAGCCATCAGATATTTTTTTCAGTTCAGGTGTTTGATATTGTTTTACTTGTCAATCTAATAAGTGCGGCATGTATTGTGCTTTGAGAGTGTAGGCAAGACCGGAATGACGCGTCCCCCGTCTGCTTATGGCTGGTGGGCGCTGAGGTCAGCCCTTTCGGAACACAACGCTTTTTTATGCCTATGCAAACAGCTCAACGGACCGGGTACCGATTCGATCAGGCTGCGTCAGGGCCGTGTAGGGGTTTCAATCTTGATGCGGCGATAGCCGAGATTGTCCACTGGCTGCCCACGCAAAGTCCTATCAAGGACTTCATTCATCACAATACGCTTCATGCCGTACAGCATTTACCTTTTCATGAAGGCGTAGCGCTGGCGGCAAAAGTGTACGGGGCATGCAGTTATCTGCCCTGGGCGGATTATCGCGCCCGCTATGACCGGGGAAGAATCACCGATTCGGCCATTGATGAGGCTATTGCCCGCTTCGAGCCTGCCGTCAGCAAGCAGGCCGTGCTGAAGCAGATGCTGTTGCGGCAGGACGGCCATCAGCCAGTGCCACCGCCGCGTTCATTGGCCGAGCACGGGATTCGCCAGCGTTGGCTGACCCGAATTGAGGTGAATCTTGATGCTCTGGTTCAGCCGGTCCTGTTCCGGTTGATTGCGAGCTATCTCGATCAAGGCATTAGTCGCTGGTCAGTGGTCAGGGATGATGAGACATTTTGGGCCTTTGTACGGCGGCTTGCCGAAGGCAGTTTTATCCCGCTGCATCCCTTTGACGAGGTGCAACGCCGGTCGGTGCTTGAATTCGAGCCGGATGCGGCAATCACTCAGTGTCTTGAGCTTATCGTCGGTTCGGAATCTCTCTACCCGCAATATCTGCTGGAATTACTGCTCGCACATCCCGGGTGGTCGGGCATGGTGCATACGATTGAAACGGCACCTGCAGGTTTGCGTATCCAGCGTCAGATCACCGTGAAGGATTTCCTGGCCGTCGAAATGGCGCTGGAGCGCGCATTTCTGATCAAGAAGCGAGGGGATGGCTTTCCCTCGCTGGATGAGGTACCGCATATCCACGCGCTGGCTGCCACGCTGAGCATCAATGAACGCTCCGATATACCGGTCCTTTTGGCGATTTGGCAGGAGGCAATGGAACTCTCGCTCTATACTGAGTTGTTCGGTGCGCTACAGGCGCAGCATGGGTTTCCCGGCGCTTCAGGGAAAAGTCCCGATATTCCCGATGTGCAGGCCCTGTTTTGTATTGATGACCGGGAGTGCTCACTGCGGCGACACCTGGAGGAGATCAATCCTCGCATTGAGACATATGGGGTGGCCGGTTTTTTTGGGATTGATTTCCTCTACCAGGGTGTTGATGACGCTTTTGTGGTAGCCCAATGTCCGGCCAACATATCGCCCCGCCATGTCGTCATTGAAAAGACCGCGCATGGCCGAAAGCCCAGGGCGAATAGGCTGGTCAGTCGATTGTCAGGGATTTCGCGCAAGCCGAACTCGTTAGTGCGTGGTTGGCTGTTTACGCAGACACTTGGTGTGGGCTATGCGGCGCGGATGGCTTGGGATGTGTTTCGCCCGGGTTGGCGGATTCTCGGCCGCCAGGAGTTGGGTGAGGTCGAGGCGCATACTCATTTGCACCTGTTGCGCGAGGGCGATGAGGATGCCCTGGATGGGCAGGTGCTCGGATTCACCCACGCGGAAATGGCAGATCGTATCGAGAATGTGCTGCGAACCATTGGCCTGATTGATGCCTTTGCGCCGTTGATTGCGGTGGTGGCGCACGGTTCCAGTAGCGTAAACAATCCCCATTTCGCTGCCTACGATTGCGGCGCCTGCTCAGGCAAGCCCGGTGCGCCCAACGCCCGGGCCTTTGCCTCCATGGCAAATGATGCGACCGTCCGTAGTATCTTGCGGCAGCGTGGTATCGATATTCCTGTTGCAAGCCGTTTTGTGGCGGCACTCCACAACACCTGCCGGGATGATGTGAAATATTACGATACCGATGTCTGGAAAGAGCATCCACCACAAGGGATTGCCGCGTTTCAGGCCGCCATGAGAGAGGCTCTTGAGCGCAATGCTCATGAGCGCAGCCGATGGTTTGAACTAGGCCCCAGGGCTGATAGCCCTGCTGCCTCACATGCTCATGTCAGGGCCCGGTCGGCATCTATCTTCGAGCCGCGTCCTGAGTTGAATCATTCCAATAATCTGTATTGCGTGGTGGGTAGGCGTGAGTTGACCCGACGGCTGTTTCTGGATCGCCGTAGTTTTCTTCATTCGTATGATCCCGATTCAGACCCCGAGGGTATCTGGTTGGGCAGGATTCTCCAGGCAGTAATACCGGTCTGCGGTGGCATTAATCTCGAGTACCTGTTCTCGCGTATCGATAATTCGGCCTATGGTGCGGGAACCAAGTTGCCGCACAACGTGATTGGACTGCTGGGCGTGGCGAATGGGGTCGAAGGCGATTTGCGAACCGGTCTGCCCTCGCAAATGATTGAGGTGCATGAGCCGGCCCGTTTGTTGATTACGGTCGAACAAAAAACCGGAATCATTGATGCCGCGATCGCAGGTCTGGGGGCGCTCCAACCCTGGTTGACCAATGAGTGGGTCCGGCTAGCCGCCTGTGATCCGCTGACCAGGGACATATCGCTGTTCAGTAAACGGGGATGGGTGCCTTATCAGCACCCCCCGGACGTGCGCGTGCCAACTGCGGCCTGTTCCCGCGATGTTTTTGCCGGGAAAAACGAGAGCATTCCCGTTCATGTTCTAACCGGTGGTGTCGCATGATCATGGATTATCTATTGTTGAGCTGCCAGTTCCTGCCGCTGCTGGGCTTGCTGCTGATCGTCTGCTGCGGCACCACTGAATCGCGGATTGCCCGCATGAGTTCGCTGACGACGCATGCCCTTGGGATCAGCATCATGCTCTTGTTGCTGGTGTGGGCAGGCGAGGGCTTCGTCAGCCATGAATTTCTCTGGTTCACCGTCTATCGGTTGGGCGAGTATCAGTTTCCTGTCCTGTTTTATTTTGATGCGATCGGGGCCACATATCTTTTTTGTACCTGGGTGATTTTCTCGGTAATCGTACGGTATTGCCGTTATTACATGCATCGAGAGGAAGGTTTCAGGCGGTTTTTTATCACCATATTTGCCTTTGTATTCGGGTTGAATATGGTGATCCTGTCGGGCCTGCTGGATATGTTGTTTGCCGGATGGGAGATCGTCGGAATCGCTTCGTTTCTGTTGATTGCCTTCTATCGGCACCGCGTACAGCCCATCCGAAACAGTCTGCGCGCCTATACGATCTACCGTTTTTGTGACATTGGTTTGCTGCTTGGGGCCTGGCTAAGTGATCTGATATTGCACGGCCATAATCACTTCAGCCATCTGGCGGAAAACTATGGCGCGGGTCAGTTGATGGCGAGTGGGTATGGTGAGTGGTTTGCCCTGTCGATATTCGTGTTGATCGCGGCCTGCGGTAAATCGGCGCAATTCCCGTTCTGCTTCTGGCTACCCAGGGCAATGGAGGGACCGACGCCCTCCAGCGCTATTTTTTATGGCTCATTATCGGTTCACCTCGGCGTCTTTCTGTTGTTGCGGACAGAGCCGATCTGGACCCATGAGATGCTGACGCGGGTTATGGTGTTTCTCATCGGTTTGTTGACGGTCGTTGTCGCGAGCCTTTCCGAGAAGACCCAGTCCAATATCAAGGGGCAGATCGCCTACGCTTCAATCACTCAGGTCGGATTTATGTTCATGGAGCTGGCGCTGGGACTGGAGACATTGGTGTTGGTGCATTTCCT
Source organism: Methylococcaceae bacterium (assembly GCA_046305255.1). Classification (GTDB taxonomy): domain Bacteria; phylum Pseudomonadota; class Gammaproteobacteria; order Methylococcales; family Methylococcaceae; genus UBA6136. The sequence continues at coordinate 2,209 of JBKCCF010000226.1, read as the reverse complement.
TGGTAATGCCTTCCTAAGGTGCTATCAGTTGCTGTTATCGCCCTCCGTAGTAACCCATCTGCTGCGGGTGGAGCGCGCTACCGATGGCGGGATTGATATTAAAAATACGGCGATAGCCCGCTCATTACCCTTGCTGATAAGGGATACCCTGCCTGAAGTCTTACAGAACACGCTGGTCGTGCTGTCCTTGCAGGAGTTCAATCTTGAGGCAGCCGTCCGGGTAGTGCTGTGGGACCCGCTAATGAAGGCTGGCGCGGTGTTAAATGCCATTCGACCAGGGGTCATGGTGCTGATCGCGGCCCTGGTTGCGGCCGGAATATGGTTTGCCCTTGAGCGGGGCTGGGTGCCTCGGCCATTCCTCGCTATACCCGTTGCCATCGCCATGTTGATGGCCTCGGTCAGTGCATTCAGTCAACGGCGGAATGCCTATCGGGGCTGGTTCAGTCTGGGGCTGAGTTGTTTTTTGGCCGGTATCTCGACCTGGCTTGCCAGTGAGGATTCTGTGCACGATGTCATGCTGTTTCTATCAGGCACTATTCCCGCATGGGTTCTTGGCTTTTGGTTGCTGAGACGGATGCTAAGGCGGGAAAACTTCAGGGAGGAGCCCTTTATCTATCGGGCTATGGCTGACCGCAAACCGCGTCTTTCCTTGTTTTTTTTCCTGAGCGTGTTGGGGTTGGTGAGTTTTCCTATAACGCCGGCATTTCTGGGCCAGGATTTGCTGCTTTATCACGTCAGTGATCAACACCCTGCCATCATTGTGCTGATAGCGGTGTCGTTTGTGATCAACGGGATTGCGGCGGCCAGCCTTTACCAGCGTCTTTGTATGGGGCGATCGCTGGACTCAGTGGCTCCGGCATGGCGAATATGAGGGCGAAACTTGCGCCTATCGTTCGCCTTTTATGCCTCAGCTTAGTGGGCGACGGATTTTGAAAAGACATTCAGTATTACACTGCCGCAGACAATCAGACCGATGCCAATGAGGGCAGGGGCGTCAAGTTTTTGACCATAGACAAGCCAGCCTACCAGGCTTATCAGCACAACTCCGACACCCGACCAGATGGCGTAGGCGATACCGATTGGAATGCTTCTGAGGATCAGTGACAAGAAAAAGAAGGCTGCACAATAACCGACAACGACGATGACGGAAGGTCGCCACTGGGTAAAACCATCAGAGGCTTTTAGGGCCGAGGTAGCGATGACTTCTGAAGCGATGGCGATCATCAGGAATATCCAGTCCATGGGCTTACCTTGGGGTTGTGTTTTTTCCATGATGTTCGTGGGTGCGAAGAATAATCGCAGGCCCACTCCTTCGGACAGGATAACAGACCGGTGCAGGTAAGGTTGGAGTCGGCCGATAAGCCGGGTTCTGTCGTGGACAGTCATTCATCTGGGATGCGCTTCACAGCGCGCCTCGTGCGACCTACCCGGGAGCCGTGCGGACCACACGTGCGAGGTCTATGCTCGCTGCCCCCCTATTTGGTCTTGCTCCGGATGGGGTTTACCCTGCCACTTCCGTTGCCGAAAGCGCGGTGCGCTCTTACCGCACCATTTCACCCTTACCCGTTTGACCTTGGTCGAACGGGCGGTATATTTTCTGTGGCACTTTCCGTGGGCTCGCGCCCCCCAGGGATTACCTGGCATCCCGCCCTGTGGAGCCCGGACTTTCCTCCACCAGGTCTGAACCTTGGCAGCGACTGTCTGGCCAACTCCGTGATTCAGTCTATTGAACTTGATCAGGCTTGGCTAGGGTTATAACGACGTAAGTGTGTTGGCGACACGAAGAACTCAACCAATGGTCTTGATCAGCCCTGAGGTTCTGATGCCGACGCGATACTGGCTGTGCAGGCGACAAAGTCTGCAGATATGGGCGAATCACACGCTAGCTCGTCGCGATTTGGATATGAGAGAACCGGGTAGCGGTCAGAAAGACGCAGCGACTCGGTAGGGCAATCACCATAGGTACGCCCGGATCTGCCTGAGCCGATCAACGACAAGAGAAACAAGGAATGACATTGACGCAGATGTGGATGAACAATGGCGCCCCTGCGTTTGACGCGACTATCAGTTAGTCGGGTAATGTCACCAGGTTCACCCTCATCGCAGAAGCGGTATGCAGTACCTGTGATTGCGGAAGTCTAGGCATTGATGTTCGGGAGATGCGTCGTTTCAGCGGCCAGGATGATCTGGGCGAGTGAATCCATCGGCG
>JBKCCF010000225.1:0-2614 GCA_046305255.1 Methylococcaceae bacterium | reverse complement strand
AGCGACGAGGCCGGCAAAATGAACCTCACGCTGGGCGATATCGGCGGCAGTATCCTGCTGGTCTCCCAGTTCACCCTCGCGGCCGATACCCGCAAGGGGCTGCGTCCCAGTTTCACCCCGGCGGCCGACCCGGAAACCGGCCGCCGTCTGTTCGATACTCTGGTGGATGCCGTCCGGGCCCGCCACCCCAGCGTCGCGACAGGCCGCTTCGGCGCCGATATGCAGGTATCGCTGGTGAATGACGGCCCCGTCACCTTCATCGTACGAGTGCCGCCGCCTGAGGACCCGGCGAGCGGCTGATGCCGACCTGTCACACGCGCGGCGCGGGCTGCTAGCCACCGCACTTGTAGGCTTTGCCAATCAGGGTGGAGTTGGCCGTACCGCCGGCCAGTTCATGCTGGGCGTTGTGCTGCTGCTGAATCAGCACAGTCGTGCCACCCCGTTTCTGCGCCTCGTTTTTGATGGCATTCCTGGCCCCTATCATCAGGTTTTCGTTGGGCGTAAAGCCGCCCGTAAAGCGGTTACCCTGACTCCCCACCACCTCACCCAGATACGTGCATTTTTTAACCTCTCTCGGCGTTGTTACCAGTTCGACTGATTCCGCACCCTTGTTCAGGGGATGAGCCGCGCATGCGGTCAGAAGCAGTGTGACAACAGACAAAACCCATTTTTTCATGATCGCCTCCAGACAATAGTAGTGATGGTCATTCCGGCCAGTGGTGGCCCCGCCTGTAATCCGATGCGGTGGCTGGCCTACAGTATCGCATTGTCCGGTGCCGAGGCTCAGCAGGACAGATCCCGCCGACTCAGGCAGCCCTCATTCGGCTATGATTGAAGCCAAGGCCAGAACCGCACGCCATCTGGCCCAGACCCCCCTGCCCCATCCCGGCCTCACGCAACAGCCAAAAGCCCACCTCACCACGCAAAACCCGATGGACTACATCAAAATTCGCGGCGCGCGCACGCACAACCTGAAAAATATCGACATCGACCTGCCGCGCGATGCGCTGATCGTCATTACCGGGCTGTCCGGCTCGGGCAAGTCATCCCTGGCCTTTGACACCCTCTATGCGGAGGGGCAACGCCGTTATGTCGAATCACTTTCCGCCTATGCCCGCCAATTCCTGTCGGTGATGGAAAAACCCGACCTCGACCACATCGAGGGCCTGTCGCCGGCCATTGCCATAGAACAGAAATCAACCTCGCACAACCCGCGTTCGACAGTCGGTACCATTACCGAAATCTACGATTACCTGAGGCTACTCTATGCCCGGGCCGGCACACCACGCTGCCCGGAACATGGCGTCTCGCTGGAGGCGCAGACCATTAGCCAGATGGTCGATCAGGTGATGAGCCAACCCGAGGATAGCCGCTGGATGTTGCTGGCGCCGGTTATCAACCAACGCAAGGGTGAACATGTTCAGGTGCTGGATGATCTGCGTAATCAGGGCTTTATCCGTGCCCGCATCAACGGCGAAGTATATGAACTGGACGACCCACCCAAACTGGAGCTCCGAAAAAAACACAGCATTGAAGCCGTCGTCGATCGCTTCAAAATCAGGCCCGATCTCGCGGTGCGGCTGGCCGAGTCTTTCGAAACCGCGCTCAAAATGGCCGATGGCATCGCCCTGGTGGTAGCCATGGACGCGATGGATAACGGGATGGTGTTCTCCGACAAATATGCCTGCCCCCACTGCGGCTATTCACTCAGCGAGCTGGAGCCCCGCATTTTTTCCTTCAACAACCCCAAGGGAGCCTGCCCGGGTTGTGACGGGCTGGGCGTCAAACAGTATTTCGACCCCCACCTGGTCGTGCACAGCCCTCAGCTCAGTCTGGCCGAAGGCGCGGTGCGTCACTGGGATCGGCGCAATGCCCATTATTTTCAGATCATCCAGTCTCTGGCCGAGCACTACGGTTTCGACCCGGAGCAACCCTTTGAATCACTCACCGAATCCACCCGCCAGGCCATACTCTACGGCAGCGGTCGCGAAACCATCGCCTTCACCTCGCTCAGCGCGCGTGGCACACCGGTGGTCCAGCGCCACACCTTCGAAGGCGTCATTCCCAGCATGGAGCGACGTTACCGCGAAACCGATTCCATGGCGGTACGCGAAGACCTCGCCAAATATCAGGCCAACCAGTCCTGCCCGGTCTGTGAAGGGGCGCGGCTCAACCTCGCCGCCCGCAACGTTTTCGTCGCCGACCAGCCCCTGCCCGCCCTGACATCACTGCCCATTCGCCGCGCGGTGGCTTTTTTTGAGGAGCTGAACCTGCCCGGTCGCAGGGGCGAAGTGGCGACCAAAATCGTCAAGGAAATTTCGGAACGGCTCAGCTTTCTGATCAATGTCGGACTTGACTACCTGACCCTCGACCGCAGCGCCGACACCCTGTCGGGTGGCGAAGCCCAACGCATCCGGCTGGCCAGTCAGGTCGGAGCCGGATTGGTCGGGGTCATGTATGTACTGGATGAGCCTTCGATTGGTCTGCATCAGCGCGATAACCAGCGCCTGCTCGACACCCTGCTGCGGCTCCGCGATCTGGGCAATACCGTGATTGTGGTCGAGCATGATGAAGACGCCATCCGCCTGGCCGACCATGTGGTCGACATCGGCCC
>JBKCCF010000224.1:0-3652 GCA_046305255.1 Methylococcaceae bacterium | reverse complement strand
AATACCGCCCTTCTGGCGCTCAAGATGGGTCCAACCACGGACCAGCCGCGTTGACAGATGCTTTAACTGAGCGAGCTCAACCTGCAATTTGCCCTCAAAACTCTGGGCGCGCTGAGCAAAAATATCGAGTATCAAGCCTGTTCGGTCGACCACCCTGACGTTGAGAGCCTTCTCAAGATTACGCTCCTGGCTAGGCGTCAGTGGATTATTGAAGATAACAAGCGACGCTTCGTGTGCCACTACGGTGTTCGCCAATTCATCAAGCTTGCCCTTACCGATAAAGTAGCGGGGGTCGGGCGACTGGCGTCGCCCGGTTACAACCGCAACAGGCACGGCGCCCGCAGATAGGGCTAACTCCCTAAGCTCACTGAGGGACGCCTCATCTCCACTCCCGTCGCCCTGAACAAGAACGGTGATTTCGCCAGATTCTGGCCGGTCAAACAAAATGTAACCACATCAACTTGGGTTGCTCAAAAATACTATCGTGTCGAAAGCTGTAACGGCCCGGACCCGCCTATTCAGACGTCTTCTTCCAAGTCATCCGGCCCTTGTGACAAGCGTACCTGACGGGCAGGCACTATGGTTGAGATAGCATGTTTGTAAACCATCTGGCTGACGGCATTCTTGAGGATGATCACGTATTGATCAAATGAATCTACCTTGCCTTGTAGCTTGATGCCGTTGACGAGATAGATAGATACCGGAACATGCTCCTTACGTAGAGCGTTCAGGAAAGGGTCCTGTAAGTTTTGGCCTTTAGACATTCCATTTCTCCATTATTGTTATAGGCAAACACGCCTACCATGACCAAGTCGAAACATATTTAATCAAATCATGAAGCAGGTCGCCATGCGACAAACCGCCGCTTTCCGGGCGATACGCCCCCCACCCATCATGCGGCAAGAGCCTCGCGCAACGCATCTGCAAGCCGATCGGCCATTGCCTTAACTGTATCGGGATCAACCCCCTCCACCATGACCCGAACCAAAGGTTCGGTTCCTGATGCCCGCAGCAGAACTCTGCCCTGCCCTTGAAGTTCCCTTTCCATATCGGATTTGACCTTCTGTACGGATTCGACCCCATCCAGATCGACCCGCTCCTTTAGCCTGACATTGACCAAGCATTGTGGATATTTATCCATGCCACGCTTCAGGTCTGACAGACTTTTACCGCTCACCTGCATGGCCTCCATGACCTGAAGCGCCGCAACAATGCCATCTCCGGTGGCGATTCTGTCTCGACAAATAATATGACCCGAACTTTCACCGCCCAGTGTGCTGCTGTGATTCAGCATCATCTCCATGACATAGCGATCACCGACCGCTGCCCGCTTGAGCTCGACCCCACATTTCATCAGTGCCTGCTCAAGACCAAGATTGGTCATCTGGGTACCGACAACAGGCCCATCAAGTTCCCCGCGCGCCAGACGGGCCCGAGCAATCATGAAAAGAATGTCATCGCCGTCTACGACGTGGCCCTGATGATCAACCATAATCAAACGGTCGCCATCACCATCAAGAGCTAACCCGAAATCGGCCTGTTCTTCCAGCACCTTGCGAGCCAGTGCCGCTGGTTTGGTAGCCCCTACCTCATCATTGATGTTGGAGCCGTTCGGATTGACCCCCATGGCAATAACATTGGCTCCCATTTCTGTAAAAACGTGGGGCGCAATGTGGTAAGTGGAACCATGTGCGCAGTCAACCACTAGTCTGACGCCGGAAAAACTCACCCGCGACGATATCGTGCTTTTACAGAACTCAATATAGCGACCTGCCGCATCACGCAGCCTGGAGGCCTTGCCGATACGCGCAGAGTCAACGGTAGTCATGGGCTGATCAATCTCGCTCTCGATCAGATTTTCCATCTCATCAGACAGTTTGAGACCATCGGGACCAAAGAATTTGATTCCATTATCGTAATAGGGATTGTGTGAGGCACTAATGACAATCCCAGCCTCGGCACGGAAGGTTCGGGTTAAATAGGAAATGGCAGGGGTCGGCATGGGCCCGAGCAACTGGGTGTTGACACCTGCCGCCGCCAGTCCTGCCTCCAGCGCGGACTCAAACATATAGCCCGAAATTCGCGTGTCCTTGCCAATCAACACGGTGGGCTCTTTACGTCCCCTGGCGAACACGCGACCCGCCGCCCACCCCAACTTCAGCACAAAATCCGCAGTAATCGGGTAATTGCCCACCTTGCCCCGGATTCCGTCCGTCCCAAAATACTGTCTACTCATGCTATACCTCCGCACATCCTGTTGCGTCCCAGCCACCTAACGTACTTAATCCGATCATTCAGCATCTGCATGCAGGCGTCACTGCGCCTATCTTCCAGAAAAATCAATGTTGTTCGGCCGTTTTACCCAGGGTCTCCGCCTGCTGGGACTTGTCATGGGTACCGCCTGCACCTGGAGGCGCTTCATCCCAGTTTTGCGGGGGTCGCGGAGTGCGCCCCGCCATGATGTCGTCGATCTGGAAATGGTCGATGGTTTCATATTGAATCAGTGCCTCGGCCATCACTTTCAGTTTATCCATGTTGTCGCGCAGGATATTTTCGGAACGCTCATAATTGCGATCGATTAAGGAACGGATTTCCTCATCAATCAAATGAGCCGTCTCCTCCGACACGGATTTGTGCTGGGTCACGGAGCGCCCGAGGAATACTTCGCCCTCTTCCTCGCTGTATGCCAACGGTCCTAGCCGATCCGATAAACCCCAGCGGGTCACCATATTACGGGCGATGCTGGTGGCACGTTCAATGTCATTCTGAGCGCCCGTGGTGACCATGTCCTTGCCGAAAATCATTTCCTCGGCGATGCGACCGCCAAACAGGCTTGAAATCTGGCTTTCCAGCTTCTTTTTGCTGGCACTGTACTGGTCACGTTCCGGCAAAAACATGGTAATCCCCAGGGCGCGGCCACGCGGCATGATGCTGACCTTGTAAACCGGATCATGCTGAGGCACCAGACGGCCGACGATGGCATGCCCGGCCTCATGGTAGGCGGTCAACTGCCGTTCCTCCTCGCTCATCACCATGGACTTGCGCTCGGCACCCATTAGGATCTTGTCCTTGGCTTTTTCAAAATCATCCATCTGAACCTGCCGCTTGTTCTTGCGGGCGGCAAACAGCGCCGCCTCGTTTACAAGATTAGCTAGATCAGCGCCTGAAAAACCTGGGGTTCCCCTCGCAAGAAAGCCCACCTCTACATTCTGGGCGACCGGCACCTTCTTCATGTGTACCTTGAGAATCTGCTCACGACCGCGCACGTCCGGCAAACCCACGACAACCTGACGGTCAAACCGCCCGGGCCGCAACAGGGCGGGATCAAGCACATCCGGCCGATTGGTAGCCGCGACAACAATCACGCCCTCATTGCCTTCAAAGCCATCCATTTCAACCAGCAACTGGTTCAACGTCTGCTCACGTTCGTCATGACCGCCACCAAGACCTGCACCGCGGTGGCGCCCGACAGCATCGATTTCGTCGATAAAGATGATGCAGGGCGCGTTCTTCTTGGCCTGCTCAAACATATCCCGCACCCTCGAGGCGCCAACACCGACGAACATTTCGACAAAGTCCGAACCCGATATGGAAAAGAACGGGACCCTGGCCTCTCCGGCGATCGCCCTGGCCAGCAGGGTCTTGCCAGTAC
>JBKCCF010000223.1:0-2039 GCA_046305255.1 Methylococcaceae bacterium | reverse complement strand
TCGGCCGCCTTGCTTTGGTTGCGCCCGCAGTGCTCCAGCACGGTTTCGATCAGGGGGTGTTCGACTTCCCGCAGCACCAGTGCGTAGAGATTGGCCGAGTCCTGGCCATCCAGACGGGCGAAATAATCGCCCAGGGCGGTTCGCACATGCTGGCTCAGTATGAAGGCGCTGGCGCCCGGCGCTCCATTATTGCCGTTGCTGGTCGTATCAGAGACTTCGCTCTCGCTCATGCTGCAGCATCCTCGCAAATCTTATCCATGGCTGATCCCATTAGTGCCAGCTGGCGGGCGGGGGTTTCCGCTGCATTAAACGTGGACTTGAAATTCATGGCGCAGGGCAGGTGATCAAAATACCAGCCGACATGCTTGCGAGCGATGCGCGTTCCCAGATAATCGCCATAAAAAGCATGAAGCTCCTGCAAATGTTCGAGCACCACCGCACGGATTTCGGTCAGTTCCGGCAGCGTTGCGTTAGGGTTTTTTTCGATATGTCCGGCTATGGCCCTGAACAGCCACGGCTGACCCAGTGCGGCGCGTCCCACCATTATGGCGTCTGCACCTGTTGCCTTGAGAACCGCCTCGGCTTTTTGCGGGCTGTCGATGTCGCCATTGGCGATCACCGGAATGCTGACGGCGGCTTTGACGCTGGCGATTGTATGATACTCGGCTTCACCGGAAAAGCCGCAGGCCCGGGTACGGCCATGGACGGTGAGCGCCTGAATACCGCTGTTTTCGGCAATTCTGGCAATGCTGACGGCATTGCGGTGAGCGGGGTCCCAACCGGTGCGAATCTTCAGCGTCACCGGCACTGTCACGGCCTCTGTGACCGCCTCAAGTATCGCGGCGACCAGCGTTTCATCCCGCAACAGGGCGGAGCCCGCCGCCTTGCTGCAGACCTTTTTGGCCGGGCAGCCCATGTTGATATCAATGATCTGGGCACCACGGTCGGCATTGATGCGGGCGGCTTCTGCCATGTCGGCGGGATCATTGCCCAGAATCTGGATAGCGCGCGGTGTGGTTTCGCCACTATGGTCAGCGCGCAACAGGGTCTTGCGGTCGTGGCGCAGGGCGGGGTTGGCGGAGATCATTTCCGACACCGCCATCGCCGCACCGTAGCGGCGGCACAGACGACGAAACGGCCGATCGGTCACGCCGGCCATGGGAGCCAGAATCAGACGGTTGCCAAGCAGGTAGGGGCCGATTTTCATGAGGGCGAGTTCAGCAAAGGGCCGCGAATTCTAGCGGGAACAGCAGGCTCATGCAAAAACTAAAACCGGCTTCGTGCCGACATCCCCCTGGGTATAGGCTTGTCACCGGCAGCGGTCTGCTCTGCCGTCAGTTCGGCCATGAGCTGTGGCCGGGTCGCCTGCAACCACTCAAGGTCTTCGACCGTGTCCAGATCCCGCAGCACCGGCAGCTCCAGCCAGCGCAAGCCGGCTTGCCGCAGACCCAGCAGACAATCCCCACCGTCTGCCACGGGCCCCAGGACCGCATCATGCCCCGCCAGCAAAGCCTCAATCGCAGTGGTCAGCGGTTCCGGCCCCAGATCGGGGATATCGCTGCCGATGACCACGACCACGCTGGCCGTGCCAAGCCCCGAACGCAGCGCTGCCGCCATACGCTCGCCCAGATCAGCACCCGACTGGCAGCCGAGTTGAGCGCCCTGACGCCCCAGGGTCTGGAAGTCGGGGTGTTCGGGAGTGGGGTCACACCAAAGATCAAGTGGGCAAAGTCGCGCCGCCAGAAGCCGCCCCACCCCATGCAACAGCAGACGGCTCTGCAGCCGCGCCGCTCTTTCCGCCCCCAGTGCCGGAATCAGCCGGGTCTTGCACTGCCCGGCCAGCGGCGCCTTCGCCAGTACGGCAATGCGGGCATCAGGATAGCGGTACGCCGTCACGGGTGTCTGAAGGGCAGCATCAGCAGTCGATTCAGACCCAGACGGGCAGGGTCCCGTTCTTCCGCCAGGCCGATCACCATGTCGGCCTGGTCCGCCGCCGCTTCCGGCGTGAAGGTGCCGAGCAGGCGATCCCACCAGGGTAC
>JBKCCF010000222.1:0-4607 GCA_046305255.1 Methylococcaceae bacterium | reverse complement strand
TCTGGCTCTCACGCTGATGAGAGGCAAAGAGGTCGTTTTTGATCGCTGAGAGCTTCTTCATCTCATCCGCACCATATGGCCCCAAATGACGCTAATTTTACCGGAGCGGCCCAAGGTAGGGAGGTTTTTCGAGGTGCCCTATGGAAGAACTGCGAACGTTGGCTCAATACGAGCCTGCAGTTCATCCATAAGTGTCGATTTTTCTCCAGCCATGCAAAATTGCGTTCGACCACCCATCGTTTGAAGGGGACCTCACCGGCGGCGATACCTCGGACAAATAATGTCGCAGCGCTGTCTCACCATCGCATGACAGAGAGGACTTCCCGGTATACCTCACTGACGTCAAAGTCGCTGGCCCCGGTCGATTCCTATCAATAGACAGACCAACGGGCCTGCCTATGCTTTTTTGCATCGGCTCACTTTCGATTAAGCAACTGCGGGCAATCGGCGCAGGCATCCGGCAGCGTAGCCCGCAATCTGTTCATTAAGGGACCTAACCAAGTATCATCAAGGCTTTGTAGCCCTCTGGAAATCCCATTCAATGAAGATATTGATCGTCGGCGGCGGTGGCCGCGAGCATGCCCTGGCCTGGAAAGCGGCCCAATCCCCACGAGCTGAGGCCGTTTACGTCGCGCCCGGCAATGCCGGAACTGCACGTGAGCCAGCCCTCGAAAACGTCGCCATTGCCGCAAGCGATGTGCCGGCCCTGCTGGCCTTTGCCCGTGACCACGCAATTGATCTCACCATCGTCGGGCCGGAGGCGCCGCTGGTACTGGGCATTGTTGATGAGTTTCGGGCGGCGGGACTAAAGTGCTTCGGGCCGACTCAGGCGGCTGCCCAACTGGAGGGCTCCAAGGCATTTTGTAAAGATTTCATGGCCCGTCACCATATTCCAACCGCCGCCTATGCCACCTTTACCGAGGTCGATCCGGCCATTGCCTACATCCACCAACAGGGGGCACCCATCGTCGTCAAGGCTGATGGTCTTGCGGCCGGCAAAGGCGTCGTAGTCGCGCACACCGAAGATGAGGCGATCACAGCAGTCCGCGACATGCTGGCCGGTGATGCTTTTGGTGCGGCCGGCCACCGTGTCGTTATCGAAGAGTTTCTGAGTGGCGAAGAAGCCAGTTTCATTGTCATGGCCGACGGGGTCCACGCGCTGGCCATGGCCAGTTCGCAGGATCACAAGGCCCGCGATGACGGCGACACCGGCCCCAATACCGGCGGTATGGGGGCCTATTCGCCGGCGCCGGTGGTGACTCCCGCCGTCCATGAACGGGCCATGGCCGAGGTGATCCTGCCAACCCTGCGGGGCATGGCTACCGACGGAATGCCTTACACCGGCTTTCTGTATGCCGGATTGATGGTTGCGCCCGACGGTAGCATCAAGGTGCTTGAGTTCAACTGCCGTTTCGGTGATCCGGAAACCCAGCCGATCATGCTGCGCCTGAAAAGCGATCTACCGGCCCTGTGCCTGGCTGCGCTGGAGGTAAAGCTGGATACCCTGCAAACAGAGTGGGACGAACGACCTGCCCTCGGTATCGTGATGGCGGCGGGAGGCTATCCGTTCGAGTACAGGCAGGGCGATGTGATCGACGGTCTGCCGGTGGGAGACTGTCCTGATAGCAAGGTTTTTCACGCCGGCACCACCCTGGTCAACGATAGGGTCGTGACCGCTGGCGGGCGGGTTCTGTGCGTGACGGCGCTGGGCCGAACGGTGGCAGACGCCCGGCATACCGCCTACGCCGTGGCTGCCGGCATCCATTGGCCCGACGCCTTTTACCGGTCCGATATCGGCCATCGCGCGCTTGATCGTTAAGCGCGAGAGCCTTTTCAGGCGGCTGACTATAATGATGCCCCCAAGACAACACCAACCGACGTTCGAGACCGCATGAGATCAGATCAAAGCATTCAAGACGCTACTCTCTCCCCGGCACAAAATAGCCTGCATCGTCTGCGCCACTATGTCACCAGCCAGGTACTTGGCCAGGAGGTGCTGGTGGAGCGTATGCTCATTGCCCTGTTGGCCGAGGGTCATATTCTGGTGGAAGGCGCACCGGGTCTGGCTAAAACCCGCGCCATTAACGTACTTAGCCGCGGGATTGAGGGCGATTTTCACCGGATTCAGTTCACACCTGATCTATTGCCTGCCGACCTGACCGGCACCGAAATTTACCGGCCACAGGACGGCTCTTTCCATTTTCAGACGGGTCCGCTATTCCACAATCTGGTGCTGGCCGACGAGATCAACCGCTCCCCCGCCAAGGTTCAGTCCGCCCTGCTCGAAGCCATGGCGGAACGGCAGATCACGGTGGGCCGGGTCACCTATCCGCTGCCCGAGCTGTTTATGGTCATGGCAACGCAAAACCCGATCGAGCAGGAAGGCACCTATCCATTGCCGGAAGCCCAGCTGGACCGTTTCATGCTTTACATCCGGATTGGTTATCCGCAAGCCCAGCACGAGCGAGCCATTCTGCATCTGGCCCGCGCCGAAGCCCGGCAGAGCCAACGCAATGCCGCGACTCATTTTGAGCCCATCCCTCAGGCGGAACTCTTCACCGCCCGCCGCGAGGTACTGGAACTGTATCTGGCCGATCCACTGGAGGAATACCTGCTGCAACTGATACTGGCAACCCGCAATCCTTCAGCCTACGGTGAGGACCTCGGACGCTGGCTACAGTATGGCGCAAGTCCCAGGGCTACCATCGCGCTGGATCGTTGCGCCCGCGCCCGCGCCTGGCTGCTGGGCCGCGATTTTGTAGCGCCGGAGGACATTCAGTCGGTCGCGCCCGATGTCCTGCGCCATCGACTGATCCTCAGTTACGAGGCCGAAGCCGACGGCATCAGCACTGATACCGTGATCGCGGAACTGTTACGCCGGGTTGCGGTACCCTGACACTTTTTACCGTCGCGGCCAATGCGACGCTGGAGACTCACGCCATGCATGACTATCAGGCCGAATTTATCCGCTACGCCATTGATTGCAATGTGCTGCGCTTCGGTGAGTTCACCCTCAAATCAGGCCGAAGCAGCCCCTATTTCTTCAATACCGGCCTGTTCGATTCGGGTGCCCGCATGGATCGGCTGGGCCAGTTTTATGCCGAGGCCCTGCTGCATGCCGGCCTTCACGCCGACGTCATCTTCGGCCCCGCGTACAAGGGCATTCCGCTGGCCTGCGCCACCGCGATTGCACTGGCGCGCATGACTGACAGCGACATCCCTTTCGCCTTCAACCGCAAGGAAGCCAAGGACCACGGCGAAGGTGGCACCATCGTCGGTGCTGCCCTGCGCGGCGAGGTGCTGATCATTGATGACGTCATCACCGCCGGCACCTCGGTACGGGAGTCGGTCGATATCATCCGTGCAGCTGGGGCCACACCCTGCGGCGTTCTGATCGCACTCGACCGTCAGGAAAAAGGCCGCGGGGCGTTATCAGCGGTTCAGGAGGTGGCGGCGAACTTCAATACCCAGGTCCACAGCATCATCACGCTCGACGACATCATTGAGTATCTGACAGACGCCGGCCGCTCAACCGAATGCGAGACCCTCTGCCGCTACCGGGCAGAATCAGGCTTGCCATGACCATTCCGGGCTGCCTCTGCCGGATCGGCCTGCTCGGCAGCATACTAGTGCCCTGCGTTCTGGCGGATACCTATCGCTGGATCGACCCAAAGGGCGACGTCCATTATTCCGACCAGGTGCCGCCCGACCAGATCGGTAACCGTCGGGCCAAATTGAACGCTCGTGGCTTCGAAGTGGATGTGATTGAAGCCCCTAAAACACCGGACCAACAGCGCCGCGAACAACTGTTGAAGCAGTTGCGCGCGCAGCAGGAAAGGGTGCTCAACGAGCAGCGCGATCAGGACAGGGCGCTGATGCGCACTTACCGTAGCACCGATGAGATTTTGCTGGCGCTGAAGGTGAAACTGGATGGGCTGGACAATGTCATCAAACTGACTCGGGCCAGCATTGAGCGGGAAACCGCCTTTCTGGCCAACCAGGAGCAGAGGAACCAGAACTACATCAGCCAGGGACAGGCCACCCCGCAGGTCATTCGTGATTCACTGAACTCGACGACCCGGCGCATCACCGCCTACAAGGAACAGATAGAGCGCACCGAGAACGAGAAACTGGCAACGGCAGACCGCTTCAGCCGGGACATCAGGAGATTCCAGGCCATCAGGGCCATGCAGCAGCGCAATGAGAACCTGCAGGTCGACTGGAGCCATGCCGTCAGCATGGCCGATGTGGCCGGCAAAAATGACATCATCATCAGCGCCATACAGTGTAGTGGCGATGCCGAATGTGCGGCCTCCTGGCTACTCGCCAAGGATTATCTGACCGGACCTGTCGGCCGCACACTCTCGGTCGAGACCGAAAAAATCCTCCAGACGCCCTACCCCGCCAACGATACCGATTTCGGCATCACGGTAACCCGTATTCCGGGCAACGGCAGAAATGTGATCTTTCTGGATGTCATCTGCCGGCCTACATCCATCGGCGAGCAACTTTGCAAGGGGGAAAGGGTGCGCGGCGTTCGCGCCTCTTTCATCAGCGCGATGAAAGCCACCCCCGGGCTGGAACAGAGCAACCCCGCAGCGCCCGCG
>JBKCCF010000221.1:0-11533 GCA_046305255.1 Methylococcaceae bacterium | reverse complement strand
CAAAATGGACAATTTAATTGCGTGTGTAAGTGGTCACACGCTGATGTAAGTGTGTAAGTGGTGTGTAAGCAGATTTTGGGCATAAAAAAAGCGAGTACATTGCTGTAGTCGCTTGATCTATATGGTTTTAGTGGTGGGCCGTGAAAGACTCGAACTTTCGACCGATGGATTAAGAGTCCACTGCTCTACCAACTGAGCTAACGGCCCTGAAACAGGTTCATCAATAGATGCGACATCGCTTTGTTACTTAAAAACTAACTGGGTGCCGTTTTTAAGCGGTGGATGCTATCACGCTTAATACTGAGCGTCCAGCCCTGGCCTCTTTTGATGAAGCATGGGGCAGGGTGGCCGCCGTCGGAATAACAGTATGGGCTATCGGGTATGTGTGCAGGTTGACCAGCAAGATCGGCCCACTCTGGCCTTTTGGGCTCGCCAGAAGCGCGAGCGGGCCGATGTCTGACGGATGTCCGACCGTTGAAATGCCGTCAGGGTAGCGTGGGACACTGCAGGAAGGTTTTGAGCACGCGAGTCAGCCAGAGTTGATCCAGCACCCCTGCGCTCTCCCGTGCGCTGTGCATGGCCCACATCGGGCAGCCGCAATCTACGGTGGGTATGCCAAGTTGAGCCGCGCTCATTGGGCCGATGGTGGAGCCGCAGGCCAGGTCGCTGCGGTGGACATAGGTTTGGCAGGGTACTTCGGCTTGCTCGCACAGCGCCATGAATTGGGCTTCAGTCAGGCCGTCGGTGGCGTAGCGCTGGTTGGCGTTGATTTTGACTGCCGGCCCGCCATTAACCCGAATGCTATGAAGGGGTTCATACGCGCCCGGGAAATTCGGGTGGCAGGCGTGAGCGGCATCCGCACTGATCATGAAGCTCCGCGCCAGGGCCTGCTTATAGCCCTGCCGTTCGGTTCCAAGGCTGATGGCGATTCGCTCCAGTGTGTCTGACAGAAAACTTCCATCGGCGCCCTTGTGGCTTTCGCTACCTATTTCCTCATGATCAAAAAAGGCACCCAGTGAGGTATGCTCGCCACCCTCGACCTGCTGCAGCGCGGTCAGGCCGGCATGACAGGATGAGAGATTGTCGATCTGCCGGCTGGCGATGAATTCGGCCGCTGGCCCCCAAAAAGCGCCGGCCTGGGTATCGTAGACAGCGAGATCGAAACTCATGATGGCGGACAGCTCACAGCCTGCCTGCCGCGCGAGTATGCCGAGAAACTGTTCACGCGGCGGCAACGCTTGCTCCAGTGCGGCCATGATCAACGGTAATTCGCTTTGCTTGTTGAGTTTCAGCCCCTCGTCGTTGACCTTGCGATTCATATGGATGGCCAGATTGGGCAGGCGGACCAACGGGTGTTCAAAGCGGATGAGCTGGCTGCTGATACCCCCGGATGTTCGTAGGCAGATGCGACCGGCAAGGCTTAGATCGCGATCGGTAAAGGTGGCGAGTATGGGGCCGCCGTAGGTCTCGACGCCGAGTCGCAACAGATTTTGGGAGCCCTCCCATGCTTTCGGTTTGAGCCTCAGTCCCGGCGAGTCCGTGTGGGCGCCAATGATGCGAAAGCCTGATTCTGCGGTGGCGCCAGTGCCGACTACGAAGGCGATCAGTGATGATCCACCGCGTATGACGTAATGTCTGCTACCCGGGGTGAGGATCCAGGCATCCTGTTCGTCCAGCGGCCTATAGCCCTGTTCGGAGAGTTGACCCGCCATAACCGCCACGGCATGCCATGGGCTGGGACTGGCGTCGATGTAGCGAAGCAGTTGCTCGGTGTGATTGCGGTGTTCTGGGCTGATCTGCATGGTGTAACGGGTGTAGCTGCGGAGGGGTGAGTCGGCGATGGTAAAACGATTGCGGTGGGCAACGCCAATTTTGGCTGAACATCGGGCCTGATCCGCATCACTGAGGTCAGTCAATAGCCGAATTCTGCGATAATCGACGCCCATGCCGTTAGCCCAATTCTGTTTCCCGTCATGACGACCCCCTTACACCTGCTTGAGGCCAGGGGCCTTGCCTGTCTGCGCGGTGAGTGCCAGTTGTTTGAAGGCTTGTCTTTCGGCGTCAGCCCCGGAGAGGCTTTGCAGATCGAAGGCGCCAATGGCAGTGGCAAGACCAGCCTGTTGCGTATTCTGGCGGGGCTTTTACCACCGGCCGAAGGCGAGGTGGTCTGGGAGGGGATTCGCATCGGTGGCAGTCAGCGCGTCCGCTATTTGGGGAGTCTCGCCTATCTTGGCCATAATCTTGGGCTTAAGGCCGACCTGACAGTGCTGGAAAATTTGCGGCTGGCGGCAGCGTTGGCCGGGCGGGCGGGGTGTGAGGCAGATCTCCAGCTTGCACTTGATCAGCTTGGGCTGGAGGATCGGGGCGATCTTGCCGTCCGGGTGTTATCGGCGGGGCAAAGGCAGCGGGTGGCCATGGCGCGGTTGCTGATTTCCGGGGCTCGGCTCTGGATACTTGATGAGCCGTTCACGGCACTGGATGCCGCTGCGGTCAGCCAGGTGGTGTCGCTGCTTGAAAACCATCTCACGCAGGGTGGTCTTGCTGTGCTGACCTCGCATCAGCCGGTGGCGCTGAGCCGGGGTTTGCGCTCCCTGGTATTGAGATGAAAAGCGTGTTTATTGCCTTTGTTGCGTTGATCAGACGGGACCTGTTACTGGCCTTTCGTCATCGTGGTGAACTGGTGAACCCCCCGCTGTTTTTCATGATGGTTGTCACGCTGTTCCCGCTGGGTGTCAGTCCCGAGGATGATGTACTGCGGGTCATGGCGCCCGGCGTGATCTGGATCGGGGCTTTGCTGGCGGCATTGTTTTCACTGGAGAGTATGTTTCGCTCCGATTTCGACGATGGGGCCCTGGAGCAATTGGCCTTGAGCCCGCAGCCCCTGTCGGTGCTGGTGCTGGCCAAGGTGTTATCCCATTGGCTGGTCAGCGGCTTGCCCATGCTCTTTATCGCGCCACTGCTAGCGCTGTTCCTGTCCATGCCCACGCCTTCCCTGTATGCTCTCGAATTGACCCTGCTGCTGGGAACCCCTCTACTGAGTCTCATTGGTTCGATAGGTGTGGCCTTGACGGTAGGTCTCAGGCGGGGCGGTGTACTGCTGACCTTGCTGGTCTTGCCCCTCTACATTCCGGTACTGATTTTCGCGACCCAGGCCATTACGGCAGCGGGCGCGGGTTTGCCCATTGAAGGCCAGCTCTATTTTCTGGCAGCTCTGCTGGCTCTGGCCGTGACTTTGGCGCCCATGGCGACAGCGGCGGCTCTGTGCATCAGTCTGAGTTAAATTCCCGAGTGAGAAGTATGTGGAACACGATCTGGTTATTTTTTCACAAGCTGGCATCGCCCAGGCATTTTTACCGCATTTCCGGTCAGTTGCTGCCTTGGCTGGGCAGCTTGACCGTGGTGCTCCTGCTGGCCGGCCTGTACCTGGGCCTGTTTGTGGCGCCGCCTGATTATCAACAGGGCGAGAGTTACCGGATCATCTTCGTCCATGTGCCCAGCGCCTGGATGTCACTCTTCATCTACGTCTTCATGGCGGTTCAGAGTGCGGTCTATCTCATCTGGAATATCAAGCTGGCCGATGTTATGGCGCGCAGCTCGGCGGCGCTGGGTGCGTCGTTCACCTTTCTGGCATTGGCCACCGGTTCACTCTGGGGCAAACCGATGTGGGGTGCGTGGTGGGTTTGGGATGCGCGGCTGACGTCCGAACTCATCCTGCTGTTCCTCTATATGGGCTATATCGCACTAGTCGCCGCCATAGAGGATACCCGGACAGCAGCCCGGGCGGGGGGCTTGCTGATTCTGGTGGGCGTGGTGAATATCCCGATCATCCATTATTCGGTTGAGTGGTGGAATACCCTGCATCAGGGGCCGACGGTCACCAAGTTCGACAAGCCCTCCATCCATCTCAGTATGCTGGTTCCCTTGTTGCTGATGGCTGCGGCCTTCCAGTTTTACTATTTCAGTGTGGTGCTGATGCGGGCTCGAGTGGAGTTGCTGGATCGTGAGCGGCGTAGCGAGTGGGTTAGGGCCCTGTTCTGATTGGCGATGCCTGAATAACAGACGCAAAAAACCCCGACCGGTTTTCACCGGTCGGGGTGGGTAATAAGTCTTCGCGGTGCGAAAGGCTTATTTCATAGCGCCCTTGCGGAAGCCACGATCCAGCTTGGCGTTAACTTCTTCAGCAGCAGCAGCAGCGCGCTTGGCAGCAGCGTCAGCGCTGGTAGCAGCAGACAGCGCTTCATCAGCGGTGCTCTTTACAGACGCTACTTCAGCCTTCAGGCCATCAACCTGGGTCTGCAGAGCAGCCAGGTCGCTTTTGCTGGCGCAGCCAACGGTCAGGCCAGCAGACAGAAGAACGATGGACAGCTTGGTTGCATTCATCATTGTAGGGTTCCTTCTTATGATTCGGTAGTTTAAGAAAGCATCCGCCACATTAGTGATGTGTCGAATACCGCTCGCATCTTAGTTTGCCGTGAATCAAGCAAACTTTCCACCATTATTTTCAACAATTGTTGCGTTATAGCCAAAAAAATCGAACTTCGTGGCGCTGTCACAACTTTGGTGCAGCAGTGGCTGGGTGTCCGGTACCGTTGCAGTGCCTTATGGCACGTTATTATGTGGGTTAGGCCGGGTTATTCAGTACAATTCCCGCTGTAGTTTTCAGAATCGATGAGATTATCCGCCATGCACATCTGTACTCGCACAACGACGCCATATTCAGGCCAGAAGCCCGGGACTTCCGGTTTGCGCAAGAAAGTGAAGGTTGTCCTGCAGCCCAACTACCTCGAGAATTTCGCCCAATCCGTGCTTGATGCTATTGGCGATACCGCCGGTATTACGCTGGTCCTTGGTGGAGATGGCCGCTACTTCAACCTCGAAGCGGCGCAGACCATCATCAAGATGGCTGCCGCCAATGGCGTTGGCCGGATCCTGGTAGGTCGAGGTGGCCTGCTGTCGACACCGGCTGCCTCCTGCGTTATTCGCAAGTATCAGGCGCAGGGAGGTTTTATATTATCCGCCAGCCACAATCCAGGTGGGCCGGATGAGGATTTCGGCATCAAGTTTAATGCCGCCAATGGTGGTCCTGCCCCTGAGTGTTTCACCGATGCCGTGTTTGCCCGCACACTGACAATTAACGAGTACCGGATTGCCGATATACCGGATATTGATCTGGACCAGATAGGCGAGTTCAAGGCAGGCGACATGGTGGTACAGGTCATTGACCCGGTGGTCGACTACGCCGAGCTGATGGAGCAGCTGTTCGATTTTGACCTGATTGCCGATGCGCTGCGGACGGGTGCCATTACCCTATGTTTTGACGCCATGCATGCCATTACCGGTCCCTATGCCCGGTCTATCCTTGAGGACCGACTGGGCGCCGCACCGTCTTCCGTGATGAACGGGATTCCGCTGGAAGATTTTGGAGGTGGTCACCCTGATCCCAACCTGGTCCATGCCCATGATCTGGCTGAGCGCATGTTCGGGCCGGATGCACCCACACTGGGAGCGGCCTCCGATGGCGACGGTGATCGCAACATGATTGTTGGCAGGCATTTCTTTGTCACGCCCAGCGACAGTCTTGCGGTTTTGGCAGCCAACCTTCACCTGTTGCCCGGATACCGTAGCGGGCTCAAGGGCGTTGCCCGTTCGATGCCGACCAGCCAGGCAGTAGATCGGGTGGCCCTGGCCATGGGTCTGCAATGCTATGAAACGCCGACCGGCTGGAAGTTCTTCGGTAATCTGCTCGATGCCGGCAAGATTACGCTTTGCGGTGAGGAAAGCTTCGGCACCGGCTCTGACCATGTGCGGGAAAAAGATGGTCTTTGGGCTGTGCTGGCCTGGCTTAACCTGCTTGCGGTGCGTCAGGAATCGGTAGCGGATATTGTTCGTCAGCACTGGCAGACCTATGGTCGCGACTACTACTCCCGCCACGACTACGAGGGTATGCCCTCCGTGATTGGCGACGGCATCATGGCGCATCTGCGCGACCAGCTCCCTGCTCTGGCAGGG
Organism: Methylococcaceae bacterium; assembly: GCA_046305255.1. Taxonomy (GTDB): domain Bacteria; phylum Pseudomonadota; class Gammaproteobacteria; order Methylococcales; family Methylococcaceae; genus UBA6136. The sequence continues at coordinate 5,524 of JBKCCF010000221.1, read as the reverse complement.
CAGAGTTTCGGGATCAACACGGTTCAACGGGCTGATGATTTCAGCTATACCGACCCGGTAGACGGTAGTGTCAGCCCCAACCAGGGCATCCGGATTATTTTCGAGAATGGCTCGCGCATTGTCTTCCGCCTGTCCGGAACCGGTACCGAGGGCGCCACGCTTCGTATCTATCTGGAGCGCTATGAGCGCGATCCGGCCGAGCATGGCCACGATCCGCAAGAGGCGCTGAAGGACCTGATCGAACTGGCCGAGCAGCTGGGTCAGGTGAAGCAGCGTTCCGGCATGGCGGTACCGACTGTGATCACCTGACAGGACGACGAGTCACTCCCGAAGTGCACTCTGCCTTCAAATAAAGGCCTGACAGGATGTTCCTGCCGGGCCTTTTCTTCATAAAGAAGGCGTCGCCTCCTTTTCCACCAGATATTTTGCCATCCGGGCATACTGGTCCAGGGTCAGGGTTTCCGCCCGTGCGTTTGGGTTGATGTCCAGTGCCTCCAATTCATCCTGATCAAGCAGCGTCTTTACCGAATTACGCAGGGTTTTGCGGCGTTGTGAAAAAGCGGTAGCGACGACCCGATTCAAGGTCGCGGCATCGACATCGACTGGTTTTACGCCATGCGGTACCAGGCGGACGATGGCCGAGGTTACCTTTGGCGGCGGGAAAAAACTCTCCGGTGCAACCTCGAACAGCTTTTCTGCCCGGCAATGGTATTGCGCCATGATGCTGAGGCGACCGTAATCAGGATCGTCGGCCTCGGCACAGAGGCGGTCTATGACCTCCTTCTGCAGCATAAAGTGCATATCCTCAATCAGATCGGACTGCCCAAACAGATGAAACATCAGGGGCGTCGATATGTTGTAGGGCAGGTTGCCCACCACCCTGAGTTTCTCGCCGCTGCTCAGCCTGTGGAAGTTAAACTTCAGGGCATCGGCCTGATGTAACTGGAAGTGTGTATTGCCCTTGAAGCGACGGCCCAGCAGCGCGGCGAGGTCGCGGTCAATCTCCACTGCATCCAGCCGCTGACAGCCATGAGCAAGGAAGGCGGCCGTCATCACCCCTTCGCCCGGGCCGATTTCTACCAGGTGTTCGTTTGCCGCCGGGTTGACGGCCATGACGATACGCTGGACGACGCCCTCATCGCGGAGGAAGTTCTGGCCGAAGCGTTTGCGGGGGGTGTGATTCATGGAGCGATTGGCCTTTGAACGGGAGGTTGGCGAGTGTGAGAGCGATGGACCATCTCGATTGCAGCCTCAAGCGCGGCGAGCAGGCTGCCGGCATCAGCCCGGCCGGTGCCGGCCAGATCCAGTGCCGTGCCATGATCGACCGACGTACGGATGATGGGCAGACCTAACGTAATGTTGACGGCACGGCCAAAGCCTACATGCTTCAGTACAGGCAGACCCTGATCGTGATACATCGCCAGTACCGCATCGGCCTGCGCCAGTTGTGAAGGCAGGAATAGCGTGTCGGCGGGTAACGGGCCGACCAGATTGAGCCCCTCCGTCCGGAGTTGTTGCAGCACGGGCTCAATGACTTCAATCTCCTCACGGCCCAGGTGACCGCTTTCGCCAGCATGGGGGTTGAGTCCCGCAACCAGAATGCGGGGCTGATTCAGCCCGAAGCGGTTGACCAGATCCCGATGCAGGACGCGCAATGTGCGGGTCAGGCTCTCGTAGGTGATAGCCTGACTGACGGCGCTCAACGGCAGGTGAGTGGTTGCCAGTGCGACCCGTAACGCCTTCGTCATCAGCAGCATCACCGGGTCACCGCCGGTGAGTTGAGCCAGAAATTCGGTATGGCCGGTAAAGGCAATGCCCGCATCATTGATGATGCCCTTGTTTACTGGCGGGGTGATCAAGGCATCAAACCGGCCATCGAGACAGGCGCGGGTTGCAGCTGTCAGGCTGTCGAGGATGTAGCCGGCATTGGCCGGATTGAGCCTGCCACAGCCCTTATCGGCCGCTTCTGCCACCGGCCATACCGGCAAAAATCCGGCCTGATGGGGTTGGAGGTCTGCGGGGCTGGTCGTAACGATACGCACCGACTGGCCGAGCAGCGCCGCCCGACGCTGCAGGAGGTCGGCGTCACCGGCGACGGCAAGTGCGCAAGGCAGGGAGTGTTGCGCGATTGCCAGGCACAAGTCAGGGCCGATGCCGGCGGGTTCGCCCGTGGTCAGTACCAGCCGGGCGATCATTTCGAGGCTGGAGCGTTCTGGCCCTCGGGCGCCAGTTCCGGAATCCGGATTTCCACATAGGCCTCGTCGCGGATCCGCCGCAGCCACAGCTCGGTTTCCTCCTCGACCTTCCGTTTGAATAACTCGTCCTGGGCCTGCTTCTTTTTTAGTTCATGGGTGTCGTCCGATTCCTGCCGCTCCAGCACCTGTATCAGGTGCCAGCCGAACTGGCTTTGAACCGGTTCGCTGAGTTCGTTGATTTTGAGAGTGTTCATGGTGCTTTCAAACTCCGGCACCAGTGCGCCGGGTGAGACAAAGCCCAGTTCACCGCCTTTGACAGCCGAACCCTTGTCGTCCGAATTGCCCCTTGCCAAATCGCCGAAATCGTCACCGTTCTGGATGCGGCCCTTGATGGTTTCCAGCTTTTTTCGGGCATCCTCGTCAGTCATGAGCTCGTTGGGTTTAATCAGAATATGGCGAACCCGGGTTTTGGTGATACGTTCCTCGCTGCCACCTTTGACATCAATCAGCTTGATGATGTGAAAACCGCTGGAGCTACGGATCGGCCCTTCGAGGTCGCCCTTCTTCATTTTGGGCACGATATCGGCAAACAGGCTGGGAATCTCGCTCAGCTTGCGCCAGCCGAGTTCTCCGCCACTCAGTGCCTGTGGTGAGTCCGAACCGCTCAGCGAGGCCTGCTTGAAATCCATTCCCTGTTTGATTGATGCGAGAAGCCCATCGGCTTTTTCCCGTGCTTTCTGAACTTCAGCGGGTGAGGCTGCCTGGGGAGTGGACACCAGAATGTGGCCCAGCAGATATTCCGAATGGGCATTGCCGGCGTCATTGTGCTGGCTCTCAAGCCAGTGCTGAACCTCGCGTTCGCTGATCTTGATCTGACCATTGACCTGGCTGGTACGGAGACGCTGAATGGTCAGTTCCCCCCTGATCTGCTCCAGGAAATCCGCATATTCGATCCCTTCCTGACGCAGTGAGGCGCGCAGTTCCTCAGGTGACATGTTGTTACGCTGGGCAATTTGCTGTACGGCCTGTCGCAAGGTTTCGTCATCAATGCGCAGACCCGATTTCTCGGCCAGGCTGATCTGGATCTTCTCCAGAATCAGACGGTCGAGCACCTGACGGGCGAGGACATCGCTGGGGGGGGATGGCGTATTACTGCGTGACAGCCCTTCCTGAATGGTTTCGATCTTTTTTTTAAGCTCGCTCTCAAGTACGACATCATCCTCGACGACGGCCACGATTCGGTCCACTGACGCGAGGGCCGGCAACGCCAGCACCGCCGTCAGCAAAAAGCCGATACCAGACAATACGTACCGCTGGCTGTGGTTGCGGAGATTCAGCATGACAAGACTCCTGTCATCAATAATTGCGGAAGCGGTAACCCGTAACGCTCCTTTCGAGGAACTGGTCCACTTCATCACCCAGGGTGGTCAAGCCCTTGAGCTCCAATTGGAAGAATACGGCATTGTTGGCCTGGCCGTAGCCTTGCGGATGTTCGGCCGAGGGCGGTTCGATGGTGTTGATGTAGCGGCGGGCCAGTACCGTGAAGCGCCAGCAGCAGGTTTCCTTTTCAAAGCCAAAAAAACTTTCCAGTGTAATGTTGTTGAGGAACGAGTATTCCCAGCGACCAATCGCGTGCCAGCCAGCCAGAATAGGGAGCCGGAACGAGGCATCCGTCAGGTTGAGGCAGCCATTGTTCGGGTTGTTGATGTCACAACCGCCGTCGAAATACTGATTGCGCCGGTAGCGGTAGGCGAGGTTCAGTATCTGGTTTTTCCTGTTGTTGTACTGCAGCCCCACCTGACCGCGTTCGATCTGGTTGAACTCGGCGTTGTATTGGCCACCGCTGTAAACCGACCAGTTTTCGGTGATGGCGCTGCCAACGTCACCGATCAGGTTGGAAAAGCTCTGCTGATAGGTCTTCGGGGGCGCCCCCGCCAGAGTGACCTGTCGATCCTTGAAATAGGCCTGATTACCGAAGGTCGCGCGGAAGCGTTCAAGACCACTGCTCTGGTCTATCAGGCGGGTGGTCATGGCGGCGGTCAGTTCGTTGGTATCACCGATGCGATCATTACCGGTGAACCGGTTTTCACGGAAGAGCTGGTAATAGGTGCTGTCATAAGTGGTGGTATCAAAGATCGGCACATTCTGCTGGTTGACCGTCGGGATATAAACGTAGAACAGCCGCGGTTCCAGTGTATGAGTGATGGCCTGCTCGCCGATGGTGGTTTCCCGGTCAAAATAGGTACCGCTATCCAGGGACAGAATCGGGACCGTGAAGTTTTCCGATGTGCCGGCGGTGGACGTCACGCCCTGCCCCTGCTGAACCTGGTTCCAGTACTGGGGACTATCCATCATGTACTGGTTGAAGGCGAGGGTCGCGCTGGGCTTTATGAAGCCTATCGAGGATTCCATCGGATAAGACAGATTGGGCCTCAGGCTGAACCGCTGGGCCGTCGTCATGCCTTCGCCACTGCTCTGAATGTTGGCATATTGAGTCGGTAGGTTGTACATCAGGCCGGTGCCGAAGACATCGCCACCATAGCTGTGCGTAAGGCTGGGCAGGAAGTAGTAGGGATACTGATTCTTCGGGATGGTCGGGTCGATGGTCTGGAAATAGTTGACCATCGCACCCATTGCGCCAAAAGGACTGCCGTAATTCAGGGTGGCGTTGCTGGCCACGTTGCGGTAGTCGGTAATGTTCAGCGGGGAGCCCAATTCGGTCGGGTAGTTGTAATCCGATAGCCAGTTGGCGTTGACCCGTCCCGAGAGATTTTCGGAGAAGCGGGTGTCATTCAGAAAGTTCACCTTGCCGCGGGTGGTATGCGTGATCTGATCCTCTGGCATGATGTCGGCAATGATTTTGCCGCGGGTCATGTCACCCACATAACGGAATTCATTTGCCAAAAGGAAACCGCGCTTGGTCAGATAGCGGGGCTGGGCGGTGTAGTCGTAATTTGGGGCCAGGTTGAAATAATAGGGCACCCTCAAATCAAAGCCACCGACTTCGGTGACGCCAAAACTGGGCGGCAACAGTCCCGACACCCGGCGGGCGTCGGTCGGAAAATCCATGTAGGGCGTGTAGAACATCGGCACATCCATGAATTCGAACCAGGCATTATGAGCAGTGCCGGTCCCGGTTTCCTTGTTGATCTTCACGTGCGAAGCGTGCAGTTTCCAGTCCTGATCGCCGGTCGGGCAGGTGGTATAGGTGAAGTTCTCGTAGCGCGACAGGGTGTTGCTATCGATATGGGTCAGACGCGAGGTGCCGCGGCCCGGTACCGTGGGCAGGATGAACTGGGAGTTGCGAAAGATGCCACGATTGGCCGCGC
>JBKCCF010000220.1:0-14319 GCA_046305255.1 Methylococcaceae bacterium | reverse complement strand
GGCCTTACGCCGCGCGCCCCGCCGGTAGGTCACTCCGGCACTTTTGACCCATGCCGAGGTACCCGATGAACCCAAAAAGACCCACGCCTGATTCGGCCCTGCCGCGCCGCCGGTTTCTGCAACTTATGAGCACACTGGGCGCAGGCGCGCTGCTGATGCGGCCCATAACGGGGCAGAGCGGCGAAAGCATAAGCCTCCCTTTTGAAAATGGCGAACGCGAACTGCTGGCCTTTCCGCAGAAACGGCCACTCATCGTCCAGACCAGCCGGCCACCGCAACTGGAAACACCTTTCGGCGTCTTCAATGACGGACTCATCACCCCGAACGATGCCTTTTTCGTGCGCTACCACTGGAGCGGCATCCCGACCTCGGTTGATCCGACCCGCTTTCGCCTGACCGTCGGAGGCAAGGTCTCTACACCGCTGAATCTATCGCTGGACGACTTAAAAAAACTGGCTGACCCCGTTGAACTGGTTGCCGTCAACCAATGTTCAGGCAACAGCCGAGGCTTTGCCTCCCCCCGCACCAATGGCGGACAACTCGGCAATGGCGCCATGGGAAACGCCCGCTGGACGGGCGTGACACTGAAAACCCTGCTTAAAAAGGCCGGACTGGCACCGGGTGCGCTTCAGGTCAGTTTCAACGGACTGGACACCCCTCCGCTCGGCGATGGCCCAGACTTCATGAAAGCCCTCCCGCTGGAGCACGCGCTGGATGGCGAAGTGATGCTGGCCTGGGCTATGAATGGCGCAGACCTGCCGATGCTCAACGGCTATCCGCTGCGCCTGGTGGTACCGGGCTATTTCGGCACGTACTGGGTCAAGCATGTGAGTGAGATCACCGTACTGGACCATCCCTTTGACGGGTTCTGGCTGAGCACGGCCTACCGCGTCCCGGACAACGCCTGCGAGTGCCTGCCACCCGGCAACACGGCGGATGGCTTAAGGCACATCAGCAGACTCAAGGTCAGATCATTCCTGACCAGCCTCGGTCAGGGCGCTCAAATCGCCGCAGGCCGGGAACTGGGACTGCGCGGCATTGCCTTCGACGGTGGCTATGGCATTCGCCAGGTCGCGGTTTCGGTAGATGGCGGTAAAACCTGGCAGGATACCCGCCTGGGGCAGGATCCCGGCAGATATTCCTTCCGCGAGTGGACCACCCGCTTCACGCCCCGCCAGACCGGACCGCTCGACATCATGGTGCGCGCCACCAGCGGGTCAGGCGAGGTTCAGCCCATGCAGTCATCGTGGAATCCCTCGGGCTACCAGCGCAATGCGGTCGAAACCACACGCGTCACCGTCGTCTAGGAGCGAACCATGACCTCACAGCCTCTTAAGTGCCTTGCCATCACTCTGGCACTCACCCTTGCGTCGACAGTCTGCGCCCAGGACATCCAACTCCCGCAGGACACTGCGACATATACGCCCAGTCCTCTGCCGGGTTACCAAAAGGTGCAGCAGAACTGTCTGATCTGCCATTCAGCTCACTACGTCCTTTACCAACCCCCATCGTCGCCGCGTGAATACTGGGCGTCTGTAGTAAAAAAAATGAAGCATCCGTTCGGAGCCCTGTTTGCAGATGAGGATATCGCACCGATGGTTGACTATCTGGTGAAGACCTATGGTGCGGAACGCAGCGGCGTCAGAATCAGCAGCCCATCGACTCAGCCCTGATGCGAGCTGCCATCATCGCCGCCGGTGGGTCAGCAGAATTTCAGACCGCCGAATTGTGCGCCATCACCGAGTTGTCGAACACGGCGGATGACCCGGAACTGTCAATCGCGCGCGCCCGTGTGCGGCCCGGCGTCACGACCCGCTGGCACAGGCTGGACGGCATTGCCGAGCGTTACCTGATCATGGAGGGAGAGGGGCGGGTCGAAATCGGCGACCTGCCACCTCAGCCAGTGGGCCCCGGTGATGTGGTGCGAATACCCCCGGGTTGCCGCCAGCGCATTGCCAACACAGGCTCCGGGGATCTGTTGTTTTTGGCCCTTTGCACCCCAGGATTCAGACCGGACGCCTATCACGACATTGACCCTGATCCTGTCTGAGTGCGGTCGCCAGCACTTCCCCCACAAGGCTTACCGCAGCAGCAGGACGAAGCCTTCGTCGCCGCGCTGAATGTTGAGCAGCAACTCGCGCGACCCCTGGGTAACCTGCTTCAGGGCCGCGATGTTCTGCACCGGCCGGCGGTTGGCGCCAACGATGATATCCCCCGGCTGCAAACCGGACTGGTAGGCGTAGGACGCCGTATGGATTTTGTCGATCAGCACGCCCTGCCCGCCCGATCCGCTATTCACATCGCGCAGCACGATGCCTGCCAATTTGGGGCTTACGGACTGTCCTTCTGCGGTAATGATGCGCGGCGCGGCGATCGTGGCCTCCCTGACCAAACGTTCGCGCTGGTGCAGGACTTCGACCCGCACATCCTCGCCCACCTGTAGCAAGCCGATCATATTGCGAACATCGGCGCTGTTTTTGACTTTTCGATCATTGATTGCCAGCACCACATCACCGGGCTCAAGATCGGCTTGCTCAGCCGGCGAGCCGGGCTGGACCGAGGTAATCACGGCGCCCTGAGTCTCCTGCAGATTGAAAGCCTGGGCCAGTTCATGCGTCATGTCCTGGACGCTCACACCCAGCAATCCGCGCTTCACCTCGCCATGCTCTACCAGGGTGTTCATGATGCTCATGGCCATGTTGACCGGGATGGCGAAACCGATACCCACGTTGCCGCCATTGGGCGCGAGGATGGCGGTATTGATACCCACCAGTTGACCACTGAGGTCAACCAGCGCACCACCGGAGTTACCGGGATTGATGGACGCATCAGTCTGGATGAAATCCTCATAGCCTTCGATACCAAGACCGGACCGGCTCAGCGCACTGACGATACCTGAAGTCACGGTCTGCCCCAAACCGAAAGGGTTACCGACCGCTACCACAAAATCCCCAACTTGCAGCCGGTCGGAGTTGGCCACCGCCACTTCGGTCAGATGGTCGCCAGACACCTTGATGACCGCAATATCGGACTCGCGGTCAGCGCCCACCAGTTTTGCGGTCAGTTTGCGACCATCGGTCAGGGTGACAGTAATCTCGTCCGCCTTGTCTACCACATGGTTATTGGTCAACACATAGCCACGCCGCGCATCAACAATCACGCCAGACCCCAGACTGGAACTTTCCCGCCGACGAGGCTGGTTGGGGATATCGAAAAAATGCCGGAACACCGGATCCCGCATCAGCGGGTGCTCGGCCTGCTGAATCTGGGTCTTGGTCGAGATATTGACGACGCCCGGTGTGACGCGTTTCAGCATCGACGAAAGACTGGGCATGGGCTGCCCTTCCACCGTCAGAGGCAATGCCGCTACCGCGGTGATGGGCAATGACATCAGTCCGGCCAGCGCAAGACTGATGAGCAACTTGGGGCGCTTCGACATGGGCATACCTTTTGAGATGTAGTCGGTGTTTAGGCGTGGGAAATCAGCCCCTAGTCGGGCTTTTGCTCAGGATATGGGGTTAGCCCTCATGGTTTCAATAGTGCTTCCGCCGTACGGCACTACCGGCGATGAGCGCCGGCCAATGGTTCAGAGGCTGGGCCCGACATGGCAGAAAAAGGCTTTGAGATAGTCGGTCTCCGGAATGGCAGGATGAACCGGGTGATCCGCTGCCTGCCCACCCTGCGCGGTGAAGACGAGGTGCCGATCAAGGTGGCGGGCCGAGGCCCTCAGCAGATCGTGGAGGCTGTCGCGGCTCAGGTGGAAGGAGCATGATGCCGATACCAGCAGCCCACCCTCGCCCAGAACCTGCAGGGCGGCCTGGTTAACTCGCCGGTATGCCTCAAGCCCTCTGGCCACATCCTTCTTGCGCTTAATAAAGGCGGGCGGGTCAAGGACGACGATATCGTAGTGACGACGCTCCTCGCGAGCATGCCGGAGAAAGTCGAAAACATCCTCGCAGATCATCTCCATCCTGCCTTCGACCCCATTGAGCACCGCGTTCTGGCGGGCCAGATCCACTGCAGCGGCTGAGCCATCGACGGCAACCACCTGACTGGCACCGGCCAGCGCCGCCGGGATACCCCAGGCGCCGGTGTAGGCAAACAAATCAAGTACTGTCTTGCCAGCACACAACTTCGCCAGACGGGCACGGTTGTCCCGATGATCAAAAAACCAGCCCGTTTTCTGACCCTCAAGCGGATCAATCCGGAAGCGGGCGCCATTTTCCTCAATTTCCACAAGGCCTTGCAGTTCACCCTGCGCCACCCGGGTGTAGGACTCAAGCCCTTCGAGGCCACGTAGCCCGGAGGTATTTTTAATGATGACCGCGCGTGGCGAGAACACGCTGTCCAACGCCGCGATCAGAGCCTCCTGCAGCCGCTCCATGCCGGCGGTGTTGGTCTGCACCACAAACACGTCCCCCAGACGATCCACGATGACGCCGGGCAGTCCGTCGCTTTCGCCATGGATCAGCCGGTAGTAGGGTTTGCCGTAGAGCCATTCTCTAAGCGCCAGCGCCCGCTGTAATCGCTTGGCGAAAAAACCGGGGCCTATTGCTGTCTTGCCGCTACGGCAAAGGATGCGGGCCGCGATAAGCGAATCGGGATTGAGATAAGCCGTGCCCAGCGATTCACCACGCGAACTCTCAACCTTGACCAGATCACCGGCGTTAAAGGCCTTGAGCGGGGTGGCGACGGTGTCAACTTCATTGCTGAATATCCACACATGACCACTGCGCAGGCGGCGGTCTTCGTTCTTTTTTAGCCGGAGGACGGGAATTTCGGTCATGGCGATCTTAAGGGATAGGGCGATACAGGGGTCGCATTATGGCACCTGCCCGGGTCCATGCCATCCCGTGTGACCCATGCGGCCTTGGTGATGATGTACAATTCCGGATTAAATCTTCACTCACCCACTCTCAGACAGACCATCCAGTGGATACCTTTCACGGCACAACCATCGTTTCCGTTCGTCGCGGCAACACAGTAGTCATCGGCGGCGATGGCCAGGTGACCCTCGGCAATACCGTCATGAAGGGTAATGCCCGCAAGGTCCGGAGGCTTTACCATGGCCGGGTGCTGGCGGGGTTTGCCGGCTCTACAGCCGATGCCTTCACCTTGTTCGAGCGCTTCGAGGGTGAACTGGAAAAGCAGCGCGGCAACCTCACCCGGGCAGCGGTGGAACTGGTCAAGGACTGGCGCACCAACCGTATGCTGCAGCGCCTTGAGGCCCTGCTGGCTGTAGCCGACGAGAAGGCCTCGCTGATCATTTCCGGCAACGGCGACGTCATTGAGCCGGAGCACGGCCTGATCGCCATTGGCTCGGGCGGCCCCTTTGCGCAGTCCGCCGCCCGCGCCCTGCTCGATAACACCGAACTCGGTGCTCGCGAGATCGTCGAAAAATCACTGAACATTGCGGCTGACATCTGCATCTATACCAACCGCAACCTCACCATAGAAGAACTGCACCTGCCATCGGAGACGCTCTGAACCATGACGTCCATGACGCCTAGAGAGATCGTCCAGGAATTGGACAAACACATCATTGGCCAAGCCGATGCCAAGCGTGCGGTGGCTATAGCCCTGCGTAACCGCTGGCGCCGGACCCAGGTCGATGAACATCTGCGCGACGAAATTACGCCCAAGAACATTCTGATGATCGGGCCGACCGGCGTGGGTAAGACCGAGATTGCCCGCCGACTCGCGCGCCTGGCCAATGCACCCTTCATCAAGGTAGAGGCCACCAAGTTCACCGAAGTCGGTTATGTGGGCCGTGATGTCGAATCCATTATCCGAGACCTGATTGATGCGGCCATCAAAATGAGCCGTCAGCAAGCCATGGAGGATGTGAAGTCACGCGCTGAAATTGCTGCTGAAGAGCGGGTTCTTGATGCCCTGCTGCCGGGTGTACCGGGCTGGACAGGTGACGACTCCGGCCAGGAAGAATCACCCACTCGCCAGAAGTTCCGCCAGAAGTTGCGCAACGGTGAGTTGGATGACAAGGAGATTGATGTCGAACTCAGCGCTGCCCAGGTCGGCGTTGAAATCATGGCACCCCCGGGCATGGAGGAAATGAGCGGGCAACTCCAGAACATGTTCCAAAGTCTGCATTCGGAGCGGACCCGGACCCGCAAACTGCGCATCAGGGATGCGCTGAAGGCGCTTCAGGAGGAAGAATCCGACAAGATGATTGATGAGGAGGAAATCAAACTGAGCGCTGTGAAATCGGTCGAGCAGAACGGCATTGTGTTCATTGACGAGTTCGACAAGATTTGCAAACGCGGCGAGCATGGCGGCGGCGGACCGGATGTCTCGCGTGAAGGCGTTCAGCGGGACCTGCTGCCTCTGGTCGAAGGCTGCACGATTAGCACCAAATACGGCATGATCAAGACCGATCATATCCTGTTCATCGCATCGGGTGCATTCCACCTGTCGAAACCGTCCGATCTGATACCCGAAATGCAGGGCCGCTTCCCGATCCGCGTCGAGTTGCAGGCGCTTGAGACCGCTGATTTTGTTCGGATCCTGACGGAGCCGGATGCCGCATTGACAGAGCAGTACATCGCCCTGCTGGCAACCGAGGGCGTTCAACTCGAATTTACCAGTGCGGGCATTACGCGCATCGCCGAGATCAGCTGGGAGGTGAATGAGCGTACCGAAAATATCGGCGCGCGCCGCCTGCATACGGTGCTTGAGCGACTACTGGAAACCGTGTCCTTCGAGGCGCCGGAACGCAATGGTGAGGTCCTTTGTGTCGATCCCGCCTACGTTGAGCGGCAACTCGGCGAAATTGCCAAGGACCAGGACCTGAGCCGGTATATCCTGTAAGCCACTCTTGGTGACCGGCTTGCCGGGGCCAAGGCCAGCTGCCCACTTCGCACCCCCATGAACACACCCAGCCCGACCGAGATCACGCTACATCAAAAGTCCCGCACTCTGGAAATCGCCTTCGATGATGGCACCCGTTTCCATCTGCCCTGCGAGTTTCTTCGGGTTCATTCACCCTCGGCCGAAGTCCGGGGGCATGGGCCAGGCCAGGAAATCCTTCAGGTCGGCAAGGAACGCGTGGCTATCACCCGCATACGCCCCGTCGGTAATTACGGCATCTGCCCCAGTTTCAGCGATGGCCACGACAGCGGCATCTTTACCTGGGATTACCTGCACGAATTGGGCGCGCACCAGTCACAACTGTGGAACGATTACCTGACAAAACTGGCGGCTGCCGGCCATGTTCGTCAGGTCTGAGCCATAGTCCCGCAACGATCAGCAAACGCTGTCCTGCGACCAACCACGAGAAAATCCCATGAGCGATCAAACCACCCATTTCGGCTTCCGCGAAGTCCCCGAAGGCGACAAGGCCCGCATGGTCAGATCCGTATTTGACTCTGTCGCTGGCAAATATGACCTGATGAATGACCTGATGTCGCTGGGCATCCACCGGATCTGGAAACGCATCGCGATCCAGCTCAGCCACGTCCGCTACGGTGAAAAAGTGCTCGACCTGGCCGGTGGCACCGGTGATATGACGGCCTTGTTCCGCAACCGCGTGGGTGGGACAGGCCGCGTTATTTTATCGGACATCAACGCCGAAATGCTCAAGCGGGGTCGTGATCGCCTGATTGATGAGGGCGCCGCCGAGGGTATCAGCTATGCCCAGATTGATGCTGAAAAATTACCCTTCCCGGATAACTCTTTCGATTGCGTTTGCATCGCTTTTGGCCTGCGTAATGTGACACATAAGGATGAGGCCTTAAAGTCAATGCTGCGGGTCCTGAAACCGGGCGGGCGCGCCATTATTCTGGAGTTCTCCGAAGTCCAGGGTTCGCTGCTCAAAAAAACCTACGACCTCTACTCTTTTAAGCTGCTGCCGATGATGGGTAAGCTGGTCGCCAATGATGCCGAAAGCTACCAGTACCTGGCCGAATCCATCCGCATGCACCCCAATCAGCAATCGTTGAAACAGATGATGGAGGATGCCGGGTTCATGCGCTGTGAATTCTTCAACCTGACTCACGGCGTCGTTGCCATCCACCGCGGCTATAAAGCCTGACCGTGGCGAGCGCGTCTCCCCTGTTGATGGCTGGCCTGACTGCCGGACTGCAATCGGCACTGGGCCACTACCTGGCCGCATCGGCCAACGGCCCTGAGCTTTTAGGGCGGGTCGCGGGTCGGGTAATCGCCGTACAACTGCGTCCCTCGGGCGCGACCCTCTATCTTTGTCCCACTGACAGGGACGTTCTGTTACTGACCGAAATCAACGGCGAGGCCGACGTGACGATTGCCGGTAGCCCGCAAGCGCTGATCGGCATGGGACTTGGCGGCAAAGAATCCAGGCTACCGTCGGGGGGGTCTATCGAGGTCATTGGCGATACCGATGTCGCACGTCGTGTTCAGGCATTGTTCAGGGAACTCGACATTGATTGGATCGCCCTGCTGGCGCGACATACCGGGCCTGCGATCGCCCGTAAACTGGGTGGTCTGGCCCATGCTGGCAACGGTTGGATTCAGGATACAGCCCGAGCTTTACGGGCAGATCTGACCGAATTTCTCCAGGAAGAGGCATTAGTGTTACCCACATCTGACGAGACCGATGGCTTTCTGACTCTGGTGGATACCCTGCGGGCCGACCATGACCGGCTGAGCTTGCGTATCGCCCGGCTCGAGCAGAGCCTAATGCCTGCCCTGACACCGCCCTCCCAAATCCCGTGATCAAACCTCGCAATCTTCAGCGCTTGCTGCATATCCAGCGTGTTCTGCTGCGCAATGGCCTTGATGATATGGTCAAAGCCATGCCCCTACCCGGCCCGCTGCGGTTTGTCGCCACCGCTGCGCCGGTTCGCCGCCTGCGCTCCGCAGAGGAGCCTCGCGGGCTGCGTATTCGCTGTGCGCTGGAGGAATTGGGGCCGATTTTCGTAAAGTTCGGTCAGACCCTATCAACTCGCCGCGATTTGCTGCCGGATGACATCGCGGAAGAATTGGTCAAGCTGCAGGACAGGGTGCCGCCTTTCCCCAGTGAGCAAGCCCGTCTTAGAGTTGAGCAGGCACTTGGCAAGCCCGTTACAGAGTTGTTCCTGGCATTCGACGAAACTCCGCTGGCATCGGCCTCGGTCGCGCAAGTCCATGCAGCCCTCCTACCATCAGGTGAGTCGGTAGTCGTCAAAGTACTGCGGCCAGGCATCGACCGCCAGATTGAGGCCGATTTGGCCCTGCTCTATGAGGCCGCGCGGCTTGCTGACAGGTTTTGGAGCGGTGCCAAGCGCCTGCGCCCTGTCGAAGTTATCGCTGAATTCGAGAAAACCATCCTGGATGAACTGGACCTGGTCAGGGAGGCCGCCAATGCGGCGGAGATCAGGCGACGGTTCGAGGGCTCCGAGATACTGTACATCCCGAAGGTCTATTTCGATCTGACCCGCCAGGATGTGATGGTCATGGAGCGGATTTCGGGCATTCCCATCGGCGATATCGAACAACTCCGGCAAGCGGGGGTAGACCTTAAGCTGCTGGCCGAGCGGGGCGTCGAAATTTTCTTCACCCAGGTTTTGCGAGACAGCCTGTTCCATGCCGACATGCACCCCGGCAACATTTTTGCCACCCGGGATGCCCGCTACATCGCTGTAGATTTCGGCATCGTCGGAAGTATCTCACATGAAGACAAGCGCTATATCGCTGAAAATTTCCGGGCATTTTTCAATCGCGACTACCGCCGCGTGGCGGAAATGCATGTTGAATCTGGTTGGATTCCCAAGGACACCCGAGTGGTGGAGTTTGAGGGTGCCATCCGCGCCGTGTGCGAGCCGATCTTCGAAAAACCGCTCAAGGATATTTCTTACGGTCATTTGCTGCTTAGACTGTTTCAAGTGGCCCGCCGCTACGAGATGGAGGTTCAGCCGCAACTGGTGCTGCTTCAGAAAACGCTGCTGAATATTGAGGGGCTGGGTCGGGAACTCTATCCCGAACTTGATCTCTGGAAAACCGCAAAACCTTTCCTTGAGCGCTGGTTCAAGGCCGAACTGGGGCCCACTGCCAGTCTGACCAAGCTACGCGAGGAAATGCCGGAATGGGCTCAGGCCTGGCCGGAAATGCCAATGATGATCCACAAGACCCTGAGCGATGCTGCGCGAGGCAAACTCAGCCTCTCGCTTCGCTCCACAGAGTTGGCCGGCATCCAGCACGAACTGCGACAACATCATCGTCGCAACCTGCTGGCCAGCACTGGTGGCGCCCTGCTCATCAGCGGCGCAATTTTATCGGCGGCCGCCAACCTCATGATCCCTGCTGCACTTGCAGGGAGTATCGGCCTTGTACTGGTGTGTGCTGCCTGGCTCTAGTGCCGCCTCTATCAGTGGTCAGTCGATTGATGTTTTCGCAGATGTAGCGAGATCAAGCCTCATCTAAATCGTAGGATGCAGATATTCGGGCAAACAGAGTCCCCTTCACTTTTCCTATTGGATACAGAAGCATGGCGTCGAAAACGCCACCTCAACGGCCATGATAGGCGGCTCGCCGAAGCAAAAGGTGACACCGTTGAAGGAAAAGAATTCCGTTTTCCGGCGAAAAAAAGCAAGCTTAATGCTTGAACATGATTGTTAACCTACATAGAATAGGCCCTCGAGGCAGGACAGGGAGATATTCAAACTTTCCCGCCGAGATCTGTAACTCTGGTTACTTCCATAAGGCGATTGTGTCGACAATGACAACAATCGAAAAAAAAACACTGAAGTCTGTTGAGGTATAAATCATGGAACAGGAAAAAGATAACTTTTGGGTCTGGATTGGTGCTTTGATCGTTGCAGTCATCGTCGGCGTTTTCCTGCTGAAGGCGAGAGAAAACGAAGTCAGCGGCTGGGACAATGGCGCTATTCAAGAATCAAAAAGTGAAGTGAACAAGCAGATCTCTAAGCAGAAGTAAGGCTGAGCAAGGCACTCTTGGGTTTTAGCACTTAAGAGTGCCACTAAAAAAAACAATAACGACCTCCAGCAACAAGTCTTGACTTGTGCACCCAAACTGAAATCCCGCCGCTAGACCACGCGGTCTAATTCAAACATTGTTTGTTGGCGGTGGGGTTTTTTGATCTGTGAATCAGTCGCCTTAAACCCGACCCTCTACTCCGCTAGCAGAGGTCAGGACTGAAGTCTTCCCAATACAGCTACAATGGCTGTCGCCCGTACAACACAATTTCATCGGCTAATTTTGCCATCGCATCGTCGGACACCTGATCCCAACTGAAGCGCCAGTTCCAGTTCCCTTGGGTCGTACCTGGGGTGTTCATCCGGTGCCCTTTCCCCAACGACAAGAGATCCTGCATCGGGATAATCGCCAATCTGGCGACTGATGCGAGCGCGCTGGTAATCAATGCATCAGGCATGGATACAGCGGGCCGCCCCAGATAACGATAAATATGCTCTCGCTGCACGTCACTCAATTCTTCAAACCAGGAAGCAGTGGTGTCGTTATCGTGTGTTCCCGTATAAACCACATTATTAGGCGTGTGATTGTGCGGCAAATAAGGGTTTCCCGCCCCACCGTCAAACGCAAACTGCAAAATAAGCATCCCGGGAATATCGAAACGCTCTCTCAAGGCCTCGACCTCAGGTGTAATGATGCCAAGATTTTCCGCCACCAAGGGAAGACGCCCCCCATTTACGGATTCAAACAGGGAAGATAGCAGCGCATCACCGGGCGCCTGCACCCAATGCCCCTCCATCGCCGTGTCGGAGCCAGCGGGAATTTCCCAGTAAGCCTCAAAACCACGAAAATGATCAATCCGTACCCAATCATAAAGGCCCAACTGCCCATGAAAACGCTCCAGCCACCAACTGAATCCGTTGGTAGCCATACGATCCCACCGATAATGAGGATTTCCCCAGCGCTGCCCCGTGGCAGAAAAATAATCAGGCGGGACACCAGCAACCACTCGAGGCTGACCATCATCGTTGAGATCAAATTCCGACTGTCTGGCCCAGACATCGGCGCTATCACCGGCCACAAAAATCGGAATATCACCAAATAAAATAATCCCGCGGCTGTTAGCGTACTGCCGTAGCGCCTGCCACTGTCGGAAAAACACAAACTGCTCAAATTTGACTCGCAGTATGCTGGACTCAAGCCGAACCCTGGCTGCGCCCAGTGCAAATGCCTGCCTCTCCCGAATAGGTACGGGCCAATGCTGCCATGAACGGGAGGCAAACTCCTGCCTCAAGGCAATGAATAACGCATAATCATCAAGCCAGTCTTTTTGCTGCTCAACGAATAGCCGGTAATCCGCCTTCATGGGCGAATCAACCACGTTGAAACGCTCAAAAGCCCTATCCAGACAGCCCACACGTTGGGCTGTCGGGGTAGACTCATCCGGGCGCGCGTCGGTGTCATCCAGCAAGCCGCTGTCCAGCAACCACTGCAAATCAATCAGTAATGGGTTACCCGCGTGAGCCGAGAGGCATTGGTAGGGTGAGCCGTCCCCGTGGGTAGGATTTATTGGCAGCGTCTGCCAGACGCTGATGTTGCAACTGACCAGAAAATCGACAAAACGATATGCCTCACGCCCCAGATCGCCATTACCAATCGCATTTGGCAATGAGGTGATATGAAGGAGAATGCCCGCCCTGCGGCGATCCAGAATACTGTGCGCTTGCGTCACTTTTTGACTCCACCAATAATCCAACGATACGAATAGGAGCGGTCCGGGCCCACCGATTGGCCGACCTCGCTATCCGGATAAAATCAAAAAAACGCTTCAGATCAGAACGTGGACGCATCGCAAACCGTAATGCGATCAGAATAATCGGCACCGGTCGACAACGCGCACCATGAAGACACTAGCGAGCGAAATGCAGACGCTGACCGAGATCATCCGGGGTCACCAACACCACGCCACCCGGACTCACATAAAACCGTTTACGGTCTTCCTCAAGGTTTTCACCGATGACCGTATTAGGCGGAATATGGCAACCCCGGTCAATTACGGCCTTACTGATGCGGCAATGGCGACCTATATTCACCTCTGGTAAGACGACCGAGTCCTCCACTGTGGAGTAGGAATTGACCCTGACATTACTGAACAGCAATGAATTACGGACCTCTGAACCGGAAATGATGCAGCCTCCCGAAACCATTGAATCCACAGCCATACCTCGACGATCATCGTCATCGAATATGAATTTCGCCGGCGGAGTCTGGGCCTGATAGGTCCAGATCGGCCACTCGCGGTCATAAAGGTTGAGCTCGGGGTCTACCCCGATCAGTTCCATATTTGCAGCCCAATAGGAATCCACTGTTCCTACATCTCGCCAATACGCCTGGACTCCACTCTGCGCATCCCGGAATGGATAGGCAAAGACCCGGCTGCCATTGATGACATTCGGGATGATGTCATGGCCGAAATCGTGGCTGGAATCGGGATTGTCGGCATCCTTTATAAGCTGCTCGAACAGGAAGGCCGTGCTGAAAATATAAATGCCCATTGATGCCAGCGCATGGTCGGGCCTGTTCGGCATGGGCGGCGGACTGGCCGGTTTCTCGACGAAGTCGATGATCCGCTTGGCCTCATCAATGTGCATGACACCGAAACCTTTGGCCTCATCCAGAGGGACCTCCATGCAGCCGATTGTCAGATCTGCCTCGCGCTCGACGTGGTAGGCCAGCATCAAGCCGTAGTCCATCTTGTAGACGTGATCACCCGCCAGAATGACGATGTACTCGGGGTCACGCTGCCTCAGGATATCGAGATTCTGATAGACCGCATCGGCGGTCCCCGCATACCAGGATTCCTGCATCCGCTGCTGAGCCGGCATCACATCGACAAATTCGCCGAGTTCAGCGCGCAGGAAGCCCCAACCCTGCTGGATGTGCCGAATCAGGGAGTCAGCCTTGTACTGGGTCAGCACGCCAATCTGGCGGATGCCGGAATTGAGGCAGTTGGACAGGGGAAAATCGATGATGCGGAACTTGCCGCCGAACGGCACTGCAGGCTTGGCTCGCCACTCGGTCAATGACTGCAATCTTGACCCTCGCCCTCCGGCTAGCACCAAGGCCAGGGTCTGCCGGGTCAGGCGACTGACGAATCGGGTCTTATGCAGGGATTCGGGCATGGGACAACTCCTGAATGAAAGCCATGACGCACAACGGCGATGCAGATTTGTTAACATCTACCCTTCGTCCAGGGCATCCGCAGTGTCCACATTCTACTATCAGAGGCCGCATAAAGTGAACTCGACCGACACACGCAAAGCCACCGGTGGTGGTATCGGATCGGACCTCGACATTGAACTTGATCGCATTCAGCAGGCCCGACATCACGACCCGTTTTCGATACTCGGCCGCCA
>JBKCCF010000219.1:0-5252 GCA_046305255.1 Methylococcaceae bacterium | reverse complement strand
GGGGATGGAGAACATGGTGTTAAAGCGGCTGGTCAACATCGCGGTACGGGCGGCGGCCTTCTTCTCATCCGCCGTCGCGTCAACCATGCCCAGGGCGATTTTCTGGTTGGGCCAGATGATGTTCCAGACATTGAATGCCATGATCAGGCCCAACCACATGCCAAGCCCAATGTAGGTATCCATGCCGCCCTTGAAGAAGCCCAGCGCCATTGCGGATAACAGATAACCCTTCATGCCGGCGACAATCAGGCCGGTGACCACGGTCGACAGGGCCGCCCAGCGGAACCAGAACAGCGCGGTCGGTGCGATGACCTTGCCGATCGCGGGCTTTTGTTCATCGGGGATCTTGGGCATGGAGGGAATCTGCACGAAGTTGAAATACCACAGGAGACCGATCCACATGATGCCGGATATGACGTGCAGCCAACGGAACATAAAGCTGAACCAGTTATGCCCGAATGTGACGCTTCCGGTCGCAAAGGCGAGTACAACGACCAGGGCGCCACCGAACATGAGTGCGCGTTCCAGTTTGTCGAGGCCATACCGGGCCAGGGATTCGATCAACAACAACATGACTTTTTTCATGATTTTTTCTCCTGTAGCGATTGTTTAAGAGACGGTCGCGCGTGCCTCCTGCACACGCGGGGACATCAACGTCGGCCATCCGGCAGATGCCTCAGGTCGATTGTAGCGGTCTGACCGTCAGCGAAAAACCATTATCTTCGGGTGGAATATCGCACTGTTCAAGGGCCGTGAGCTCAGGCGAAGTCGATCGACTTTTCTTCCGCCAGTTTGAGTATCTTGATGAAAATTGCCTGCCGTTCGCGAATTTCGCCGGCATCGTCCGGTGTTTTCAGCAGAAAACTGAGGGCGATATCGAGCTTGCGGGACGCCACATCGACCAGCCCGACCCGGATGAATTTCTTGTGTACCAATGGATGTTGCGCCAGCATATCGCTGATCTCGCTGATGAAGTCGGTGAGTACCTGGCTCGGGGTGTCGAAACTGAGGCTGAGTGTGGTGCGGACTTCCCGGTATTTGCGCGAACCCTGATTGTCCACAGCACCGTTGACCAGTTGACTGCTGGGTATGGTCACTAACGATTTGTTGGCGGTGCGAATGCGGGTGCTACGGAAGCCGACCGACTCGACGACACCCTCCGCCCCTTTCACCTTCACCTCATCGCCGATGGAAAACGGGCTTCTCGAACATGATGATGAGCGAGCCTAAAAGATTGGCCAGTGTCTGCTGGGCAGCCAGCGCCACCGCGAAACCGCTGACGCCGAGACCGGCCAGAATCGAATAGGCGGGCAGCCCGAGTCTGTCGGCCCCGGTCACCAGGATGAAAACGGTCACGCAGAGGGTCACCAGACGCATCATCAGCCGGATCAATTGACTGTCGATACTGCTCGCCTTCAACCGTTCCATGTAGATCATTTTTTCGGCCAGAAGGGTTCCCATCACCCAGGTCAGCCATGTCAACGCCAGATAGAACATGACCAGCAGCATGGGTGTCACGATCGCATAGACACTGTCCGAGATTCTGAGGAAATTAACGAAGTTTTGACCCAGCATCGCGGTGCTGGCAGCCAGAACGGCAGGCCGCAGCAAGGGGGCCCAGAAACACAGTGCGGAATCGTTCTTCTTGATCAGATGACGGGCGATCTTGAACGATAACCGGTTCAGTAAAAAGTAAATCAGGGAGACTACCGCCATGGCCAGCCAGCGCCAGAGTGGTTGATCGAGGACGTAGTGACGTGTCAGGGGGCTTTCAGTGGCCACCCAGCGCGGCGGTACCCAGCCGTTCAACGCTACGGCCAGGGCTATGGGCCTTCCCTTCTGGAACTCGTACCAGCCCGCAGTAGCGGTGGTGACATAGGGCAAATGCCTGGCTGTCTCGTATATCTCGCCGATCCGCTCTACCGTGTCGGCGCTGAACAGGTATTCCCCTGTATGTGGCCCGGATTCCATCCGCACGATGTGGATCTCGGTGTTCGGGATGGACCAGCGCTTGAGTTCGGTACTCTGCGCCGCTTTGGCATCGGGGATGGTTTCGGGGTCGGGCAAATGTAGCCGATCCAGAATTTCCTTGAGCTCAATCATGTAGCTGCGTGACGACGCATCAATCATGGCTGGCGGCACCAGGGAGAGGTCCAGGCAGCGTTTAGCGGTTTTCAGTACGTTTCTGCTATTAAGGATGGACGCTATTTCCTCTGCAGTGAGGTAGGCCCGAGAGGAGGCGATGTAACTCGGGACGAGCCCGACGCCTCCCTCATAAGCTCTCTCCATGGTTTCGATGAAACTCATGAGCGTGGCCCGGGGGCTGGAGGTATCAATGGGCTTCAGGGGGTTTTGTGCATCGGCCTGAGCCGGGCCGGCCAGAAGTATCCAGAGACTGATGAGTACAGGCAGACATCGTGACATGGCTAATATCCTGGGCAAGGGAGAACTGTGGGCGATCCGTTCAGCCGCTTGAGGGGCTAGCGTACCGGTATGGTCAAGGTAGGCGGCGCCGCTTTTGAGGCCCCTGCCTGAAGCCGGAACAACTGGGTCAGCAACATGAAGGTAGACTTGGACTCCAGATCGTTGTCCCTCACATAGAACCAATGATCCCGATAGGGAATGGCCAGAAACCCGTGATCGGGTTTGCTCTCGCTGACATTGATCCGGAACAGTTGGCCCGCCGGGGTGGTGGCCCAGTCAAAGACGGAGCCATCCTTGTTGCGGGTGATCTTGATCAGACCTTCCTGCTTGTGCTCGGTGGGCGTTTCGATGTTGTGGGACAGATAGAAAAAGATACTCATCAACGAGCGGGTGCTGATGGAGATGGTATCACCGCCGCGCTGCAGCACATTGCCGGTCAGGATGTAGGTTTCGCGATGTGGATCCAGACCTAGCAGATGCTTGATTTCGGCGATGTCGCCCTGATGTCTCGCGTTGCTGTGAATCTGCACGATAGCCTGTTTGGTGACCGGATCAATGTGGGGGGTGATCAGTCGCGACCCCCTGACCTTTTGTACCAGCTCGAGGAAGCGCGCGAAGTCGCCACTATGCTCGGGTGCTTCGTCCGGCTTTGGACCGGAACCCGAGGGTACGTTCTCCAGATCATTGATACGCTCGACGCATAGTCCGTAAACCCGACGTTCGCTCCAGCCGGAATAGGTCAGTTCCAGAATCGACTCTATCGCAATCGGATTCAACAGGCTTTTGACGAAAGACTCGCCCTGCAGCGGGGAATAGGAGATGGTCGGCTGGGTGGTATAGGCACCGCCGGCACTGAACTTGAGAATGTTATCGGCGCTGCCGCTCAGGCCCACGGTGGACTGGTCCAGACCACCGCTCAACTCCAGCTTCAGGGTGGCGGCGACGTTGGTGACGTCCAGAAAAAAGGTCGGATCGTGATAGTGCAGACGCACCAGGTTCTGGACAAACTGCTCGTTAATGCTGCTGTTGATGGCCTCGTTGTAGAGGGGATGGGTCCCCTTCAGTTCGTCCGGGCCGAATGAATGGCAGCCGGCCACCAGCAGGGCGGACAGTGCGAAAGATGTCGCTCGGTGGATTCGTAATCTACTGCGCACAGGTTTCAGGATCACAGGCAATGGCGTCTCGTCTTTAGTGTGGGGTCGGTGGGGCTGCTCTTCCCCCACAGTCCACAGCGGAGCAGTCGGGAGCGCTGGCCATTTTTGCCGCCGCCGGTGCAGCCTGTTGCTGTTGGCCCAGATGGGTATAGAGAATCCGCCGCACCTCTTCAATGGCCAGTGGATGACCCTGGGCGGAATGGCCGGTACGGACAATGTATTCCGATGCCACGCCATCAACGTGGGCGCTGCTGTACTCCACCACGCCGTCGTTGCCGGTCTTGATGTCCTGGTCAGGCAGGACGGCGATGATCGAATGGGCGGTAATGCCGGGCGCCAGCGATAGCTTGGCCAGGGTCTGCAGTACGGGATTATTGGCCGCCATACCATCAATGCTGGTGGGGATTTTTTCGCGCATACCCGGCGGTAATTTCAACTGCCCCGACAGTTGCGCAAATTTCTCGGCACCGCCCAGGATCAGATCGGCGGGTAAGGTCAGGACGTTTCTCGCCAGATTGCGCACCCAGTCCTTGGTCAGGAAACTGCCCCGGTGTGGGGTTGAAATATAGACAACCCGTTTTACGAAGGGCAGATGCTGGAAGAACATGGAGCGCGACAGCCCTTTCTTGAGCAGGGGGTCGGCCTGCAGTGACTCGAATGGCACATCGCTGATACTGCGGAATAACCGATCACCGGGGTCCACCGCTGTCAGGTGGGTCAACAGCCCGCCCTGACTATGGCCGATGACCACCATCTGATTCAGCGCCGGATCCTTGTGTTGCGGATCCAGCTGGTTGACCATCGTTGTCAGGGTTTCACGCAGATCAGCGGCGGAGGCCAGAACCACGCTATTACTGGTGTATTGATAGAACCAGAACTGATAGCGCTTGCGCATGACCGGGTCGTTGCGCAGGGTGTTGACCATTTCCGCCCACCACACCGGACTGCTGCCGGTGCCGTGTACCAACACTACCGGTATGCGGCCCGGTTCATAGGGCTGAATCAGCAGCATGTGGTTGGGCACCTGTTCGCCAGTGATGAAGCGTTTGAGCCCGACATTCCAGAGCTCGGGGTCATTCAGCCGGTAGGCCAGCGGCGCGGTGGCATCAGACTGCAGGGGCACAGGCTGACCGTTCACCGTTACCTGATTGTCGTCATAGGCTGAATACAGTTCCAGACTGGCACTGCCACGACCGTTCTGGATATCCGCCAAGTCACCATTGACTCTCAGAAACGCAGTGATCGGCAATGCACCGCCATTGGGCGCCTCGGCCGACTTGCGGGTGACGCCAATCGCCGGCAGGCCGAGACCTGGCGTGCGGTTGCGAACCGTGAAACCGAACACATCGTAGGAGTCGGCCGCGACAAATGAATCGAAATCCGCCACTTTCCAGCCGAGATCATCGCTGACCAGACGGACAGGCAGGGTCGTCACGCCCAAATTCCGGCGACCGGAGGCGAACTGCAGGCCCTCGCCTTTTCCAGCCCGAAAGGCATGATCCAGCGCCCGGTTATAAAATTCGCAGGCCTGCCTGAAGCGGCCATCATAGGCACTGGGCGGGGGTTCGCTGCCATTACCAAGCAGGTAAAGGTAGGCATAGACCGCTGATTGCAGGAACACATCCTGAGCCCGTAAGTCGTCCCTGGTCGTCAGAGCACGTTCGGGCAGTGTAC
>JBKCCF010000218.1:0-2528 GCA_046305255.1 Methylococcaceae bacterium | reverse complement strand
ACTTCATCTTCTGCTCCATGCTGGGCGGGATTGCCCTGTTCATGTGAGCATTACAGTGTCTTGTTGACTTTATTCCTGCCACGAAATATTCTCGAAACGCCTGGAAAGACGTGATTTTGCGGTTGACAACGAACTGAAACGATAAAACTTCTACAAACAAAAAGACTGGGGAAGCACAAACTCCTCCCCAGCCCCGCGTCTTCAGTCGTTAATTTGCAGCCGCTTGAAAGGTCTTCTGGAAATCATACGCTGCCTTAAGCGCACCCTCCAGTGTCGTGCTCAAGTAGGCACGACCGCGAACAACAACAGCCACCTTCTCAAGCTTAGGAACGGGATTCTGCCGAGAGCGAATGAAGATCGGCTCGACATAGATTAACTCACCGTCGACGATTAGGTTGGATGTCCGTCCACGAATGACTTCAGTGCCCATCCTATTCCACAGACCGAACTCCTGCGCGATAACAGGATCCTGATCGATAATAGCATCTGCCTGTTCGGGCCCCTCAAAAAAGAAATCCTTCGGCAACTTGAGTACCGACAGTTTGCCATAGTCTTTCCCGTACTGATAGACCATCGCAATGGCTCGCAAGTTCAACGGATCTTGCGGAGTAAAAGTCTTTGAAAGAACAAACTGAACATCCTCCTGTGCATCAGGCATTGCTCCACCTGGTGTTGCCATCCAGGGTGTCAATGACTGTGTGAAGGTGATCGCGTTGCTGATGCCACGAATAGGCCCAACGATTTCATCTGCATCGTCAAGGAGATCTTCACCGCTAAAGAACGTCAGAGCATCCTTCTGATGATAGTACGGGTAGACCTCGTTGAACTGCAGATTCATCAGTTCAACCGGATACTGAACGTTTGATCGAACATCCGCCGACATTTCCGAGGCGTCGCGGAACAGATCAGGATAGATCGACGCCCACGTGTTAACAACCGGTTCATCCAACCACTTGTAGAAAGTCATCTGACCAGTCATGGCATCAATTTCTACTTTAACCGAGTCTCTAACGTAGTTCATTTCTACATGATGCCTCATCTCGGTATTGGCCATATCTGACCAAGTGCCAAACCAATGAGTTCCGCTGTAGGGATAATACTGAGAGCTCGTGACCGAATTGACCATCCATTTGATACCGCCATCTGCCGGTATCGCATAGGGATCAAGATCCACAGCCAGAAACGGCGCTACTGCCTGAACACGCTCCAAAGGCCGGCGAAGAATGTGGACACGTGTGCCTTCCCCGATCATCTCAGAGGAAACGGTGTTGATGAACTCACCCGTTTCGTATCCGATAACCAACCTCTTCAGGAAGCTATCAACTACGATGCCTGACTTTATATCCGGCGGATATTCAAATTCGGCACGTTCCTGTCCAGATGCAACACCGTTCTCTTTCACACCGATCGCGTTTGAAAAAGCCGGGGATACAAATCCCTCTCCGTAGTAGATGGAGTTCTGCGTTGTTGCCAGCAGCGGATTGTCACTGGTTGAGGGCAACCCTTTTGAAAGATAATTCGGGCTACCATCCGCTGTACCGCCCGCAGTAGTCATCGTGACAAGACCATGACCTGATGTAAGCACAAAACTCCTCTGGCCCCAGTTTCGCAGCCAAGGTCTCTGTCGTATGTTCTGCGGCAACTCACGTACTGCAGATGCGACCATAGTCGGCTTACCGTTTACAGGTACTCCGATTGTGTCGACGTCGAGGAATCCATAGTAGGGTCGTATACCCTCCTGAGCCGCAAGAATTTCGAGAGTAGGTGCGTAGACAGTCATGTCTCCTTCAGCTTCTAATATTCGCTGAACATACTGAGGCGTTACTCGTCTTCCATATCTCAGCGCACTACCTGGCCACAGAGGCGCAGATTCGATGGCCGGATCAGACACAACCCTTTCGAACTCAGGAAGGGATTCCGAGCCAGATCGAGGCTTGAACGTACGTTCTTCAATCCGCTCGAGATCAAACGCAAACCGAGTTGCATCAATGTGTGCCTGAATGTACGGTAATTGAATTTCAGGTTCATTTGGCAGAACGAAGAAGTAGTCGCGTGCCGCCACAACCGTTCGGAATGACAAGTCGATAGCAATAGGTACAATCAGAACTGTGGCCAGCGCCTGACCAGTTATGCGCCCGCCACTATTCTTCTGGCGGGAGGCGACCATCAAGTAAAGAACCCCCAAAGTCAGGAGGACTACGGCGAAGGCCTCCACCGTATAAGCGTTCTTGTAGGAGAACAGACCCACCACATCGACATACTCAGCGCCTCGCCCTGAGTCTTCAGTCATGTCTTCAAAGTTTTCTTTGAAGAGAAGCTGGTAGCGGCCCAACCAGATCCAATAGGCGAGACTGGCACCGCCTGCGACGACGAGAGCCATCGCATAGGGATCCGCAATTCTAGCAATCAATCCGCTTAGCTTTGATTTACCGTTGCTCGCCACCTTGCTCTCGTCCAGCCCAGATGCGATAATCGACGAGACCAATCCTCCGAGGACGATCAGAAGTGTTGTCTCCATAGTATAAAGC
>JBKCCF010000217.1:0-6551 GCA_046305255.1 Methylococcaceae bacterium | reverse complement strand
GTCCGAGCAGCCGTACCCCTCGCTGAACCAGACAGCGGGCATTATCGACCGTGGCCGGATGCGCCCACATGGCGCGGTTCATGGCCGGCGCCAGCACCAGCGGTACTGTTGCGGCGAGACAGAGAGTGCTCAGCAGATCATCCGCGCTACCCACCCGCAACCGGGCCATGACGTCAGCCGAAGCGGGTGCCACGATGATGAGATCAGCCCAGCGGGCCAGGCTGATATGCCCCATGGCCGATTCCTCGGCGGCATCCAGCAACTCGAGATGAACGGGCTGTCCCGACAGTGCCTGAAAGGTCAGTGGCGTGACGAAGGCAGTAGCAGCCCGGGTCATGACCACCCGTACCTGAGCGCCCTCCGCGCGGAGTTGGCGTAATAGCTCTGCTGACTTGTAGGCCGCGATCCCGCCGGTGACGCCCAGTAGAATCTTTTTGCCTGCCAAAACGCTCAATCGCAGCTCCTGCTGAGGTTAATTTGGGGTCGAATTATGGCAAGTTTGGCCATCTGCTTCTATGCTTATGATCGTTCAATCCCTGATCCGGCAGCGCGGAGTGGAATCTATGCGTATCACTGACTGGCCAATCGCCGAACGACCCCGCGAAAAACTGATGGACAAGGGCGCCAGCGCCCTGTCCGACGCCGAGTTGCTGGCGATTTTCCTGCGCGTCGGCAGCCGGGGCAAAACGGCTGTTGATCTGGCGCGTGAACTGCTCACCGAACATGGCTCATTGCGCGCGCTGCTGGACTGCGATTTTAAGCGCTTTAGCCAGAGCCACGGCTTGGGCAGGGCCAAATGTGCCCAGCTACAGGCGGTGCTGGAAATGGCACGCCGCCATCTGAAGGAAACACTGACCCGTGAGGATGCCCTGACCAGTCCGGAGTTGACCCGCCGCTTCCTGGCTGCGCAATTGCGCGGACATGCCCACGAGGTCTTTGCCTGTATCTTTCTCGACAGCCAGAACCGCATGATCGCCTTCCAGGAACTGTTCAGGGGCACCATCGATAGCGCCAGCGTCTACCCGCGCGAGGTGGTGAAGAGCGCCCTCGGCGTCAATGCCTCTGCGGTCATTTTCGCCCACAACCATCCCTCCGGCCTGAGCGAACCCAGCGAGGCCGACCGCAATCTCACTCAGCGACTGAAGCAGGCCTTGAATCTGATCGACATCAGAGTGCTTGATCATTTCATCGTTGGCGACGGCGACACCCCCTACTCTTTTGCCGAACATGGCCTGATCTGATGGACCTTAACCCTACCCTGCAGCGTATTCCGGAACCCGAACTGATGAATGATGCGGAACAGGCCCGCGCCTATGCCGAAGCGGATTTTTCAGCCCCGCATAATCACTTCGTCGCCCTGTTTAAAAGCCGCTTCCCCCATGGGCCAGGTTCAGGCGCGGTACTTGACCTCGGCTGTGGCCCTGCGGATATCACCCTGCGTTTTGCCCGTGCGTTTCCTGACTGTCCCATCGACGGCATTGATGGCGCTCCGGCCATGCTGGAACTGGGTATCAAGGCCATCCGAGCCGCAGGACTTCAGCACCGCATCCGGCTGGTTCAGGGTTATCTGCCGGGTGCGAAGGCGCCGGAGTCCCGTTATGGTGCCGTCATCTCGAACTCACTGCTGCACCATCTGGCCGACCCCGCCGTGCTTTGGCAGTCGATCCTCTGCTGGAGTGAACCTGGCGCAGCGATCTTCGTCATGGATTTGATGCGGCCCAGCACTGCCGCCGAAGTGGCACGGCTGGTCGAGACCTATGCCGGCGCCGCACCGGAGATTTTGCAGCGTGATTTCAGTCATTCGCTGTGTGCCGCCTACCGGCCGGATGAGATCCGCCAGCAACTGGCCATCGCCGGACTGGCTCATCTTGCGGTTGATGTCGTCAGTGATCGCCATCTCGTTATCAGCGGGACACTCTGACGACTCGTAAGACTGACCTCGAAGCAGATACAAAAAAGGCCGACAGTGTCGGCCTTTTTTTACGCGGTCGCGTGGCGCTTAGTGTGCGACGTCCACCTTTTTGCCCTTGGTCTGACCAATGGCCTTGAGAGTCTCCACGAACCAGGGAGTCTCGATATCAAACGGCTTACCGCCCTTGATGCGAGGAAACTCTATCGCGCGCAGGACATTGCCGTTGTCCTCGTCATGGCCAATGACGCCGGACTCGCGGCGGAAGGCACATTCGACGGCGAGATCAGCGCATGACTTGATCAGGCGGATATCGTCTACATTAGAGGCTGCGGCGCGGGCGAAGTAGCCTGACTTCTGCACCAGCGTCTTTTCAGCGCCGATCATGGCGGCAAATTGCTCACCGAACCATTTCCCGGGATTGACTGCATCCAGCTTGACGTGGCCAAAGGCATCACGCGGTACTTCCTGCCCTTTGGCCTGCATTTCGGCAATGATGGCCTCAACACCGGCACCTTCAGAAATAAAGATGTTGACGCAATCCACCTTGTCCATCACGGCACGCAAGCGCTGAGCTTCAGCGGCCAGGTCGATTTCCATTTCGGGAATGAACACGCCGTGAACCTCGTAACTGGCGCGGTCAAGACCAATACCCGGCACCCATTCGGCACGGTCGAGTAACTTGCGATATTCCTGCGCGGTGGCTGCGGTTAGCCAACCGCAGTTGCGCCCCATGACCTCATGCACGATCAGCATTCTTGGATTGGCACCGGACTCGGCCACCACATTCCAGAAGTAACGGGCACCCTGCTCGGCGGCAGTCCATGCACCCAGCGACTGCTTGATCGGGAACACGTCGTTATCGACGGTCTTGGGCAGACCAATAACGGTCAGACCATAGTTGTTTTTTGCAAGGAAGGCCGCGAGATCAGCTGCCGCCGTGTTGGTATCGTCACCGCCGATGGTGTGGAGAATATCCACGCCATCCTTCACGAGTTGGTCAGCCGCCACTTTTTGGGGATCCTCGCCCTCCTTGACCAGTCCACGCTTGACGCAATCCTTGACGTTAGTGAGCTTGACCCGGCTGTTGCCGATCGGTGAACCACCAAACCGATGCAACACGGCGGCATTTGCCCGCACTTCCGGGGTGATCGTGTAGGAATCCCCCAGCAGCAAGCCTTTGTAGCCACTGCGATAGGCGATGATTTCGATAGACGGGTCGATTTCGGTGTAGCGCTCGATCAGGCTTCCAACAGCTGAACTAAGGCAGGGGGCCAGGCCACCGGCCGTGAGTATGGCAACTTTCTTGGGCTTGCTCATGGACATCCTTACTGGGTAGGTTGAAAAGCCGGTAAGGATAAAGGAAAACGGCGAATGAGTGGTATAGCGGCCCCGCTAACCGGAGAACCGCGGTCGATAGGGCCGATCAACCGGCATGCTGCAGAACCTCTGCGCCAGCCTCGCGATCGACCAGCCAGACAGTAGCGCCCCCATGGGCCATGACCCTGGCAGCGGGCAGAGCGGCCGTATCGTCGGCGGTGCTGCCGAACACTGTTGCGAGGGTCGCCGCCTTGTCCGCACCCGTAACCAGAAACAGGATACTTCGGGCCGCATTAATCGCATCCAGCGTGAGGGTCAGCCGGGTGGGGGGCGGCTTGGGCGAACGCTGCACCACCGCAACGCTGCCAGCGTCGTAGGGTCGACCGGGAAACAGCGATGCCGTGTGGCCATCCGGCCCCATACCCAGCAGGATCAGATCGAATCGCGGCGGTTCGGCGCCAAAGAAATCGGCCAGCGTGGCCGCATACTCGGCTGCAGACTGAGCCGGATCGGCAGACGAGGTTGGCATGGAATGGAAATTATCTGTCGGCACCGGCACGCCCGCCAACAGGGTCTCGCGCACCAGCAGAACAGTGCTGTCGGCATGATCGTGCGGCACATAGCGCTCATCGGCAAAAAACAGATGTACCCGTGACCAGTCGACCGACTGGCAATAGGGCGGCTGAGTCAGCAGCGTATAGAGACGACGCGGCGTGCTCCCGCCGGACAGGGCCACCGCGCAGCGACCACGCTGGGCGATAGCCAGGCTGGCAGCCTCAACGAGGCGACTGGCAGCTTCACGGGCGACATCATCGGCGCTCCCCGCGATAAAAAGTTCGCGTGGCCTGTTCATCGTAGTGCCTTGTAGCGGTTGATCAGTCCGTTGGTCGAACTGTCATGGCTAGTGATGGTCTGGTCGCCGGCCATATCAACCAGGATAGTCTTGGCCAGTTGCTTGCCGAGCTCAACCCCCATCTGATCGAAGGAGTTGATATTCCAGATGGCGCCCTGGACAAAAATTTTGTGCTCGTAGAGAGCAATCAGGCTGCCGAGGGTCTCGGGCGTCAGTTTGCGGTAGAAGATGGAGTTGGAGGGCCGGTTTCCCTTGAAGGTCTTGGCTGCGGCCAGATCTTCGAGCCGCTCGCCGGTCAGTCCTTCCGCCCTTAATTCGCGCCGGGCGTCCTCAAACGTCTTGCCCAGCATCAGCGCCTCGGTCTGGGCGATAAAATTGGAAATCAGCAATTCGTGATGCTGGCCCAGATTGTGGTGACTCTGGGCGGCTGCGATGAAATCGCAGGGAATCAGGGCACTGCCCTGATGCATCAACTGATAAAAGGCGTGCTGACCATTGGTACCGGGCTGGCCGAAAATAATAGGGCCCGTGCTGTAATTGACAGGATCACCCTCAAGATCAACAGTCTTGCCGTTGCTTTCCATGTCGCCCTGCTGCAAATAGGCGGGCAAAAACTCCAGATACTGGTCGTAGGGCAGAATGGCGTAGGCGTCGGCGGCAAAGAAGTTGTCGTACCAGATGCCCAAAAGGGCCATGATGACCGGAATATTGCGATTGAAGGGCGCAGTCCGAAAATGTTCGTCAATCTTGTGAGCGCCGTCCAGCATGGCCTCAAAGCGATCCATCCCCACCGCGAGCGCAATCGGCAGACCTATCGCTGCCCAGATTGAGTAGCGACCACCGACCCAGTCCCAGAACTCGAACATGTTGGCGGTATCAATGCCGAACTCTGCCACTTTTTCGGAGTTGGTCGAGATGGCGACAAAGTGCTTGGCCACGGCGGCCGGATCCTTCACCTTGTCCAGCAACCAGGCGCGGGCCGATCTGGCGTTAGCCATGGTTTCCAGCGTGGTGAAGGTCTTGGAGGCGACACAGAACAGCGTGGTTTCGGGATTAAGCCCAAACAGGGTCTGGACCAGATCCGCTTCATCGACATTGGAAATGAAATGTACCCGCAGGCTGGGGTCAACATAAGGCGATAACGCCTTCACCACCATGCGAGACCCGAGATCAGAACCGCCGATACCGATATTGACGACATCGGTAATGGACTTGCCGGTACAGCCCTTCCAGCGCCCCGAACGGACCGCCTCGGTGAAGCGACGCATCAGGCCAAGCACCCGGTTAACATCCGGCATGACATCGTCGCCATCCAGCAGAATCGGTCGATTGGAACGGTTACGCAGCGCCACATGCAACACGGCACGGTTTTCCGTGACATTGATACGGGCTCCCCGGAACATTGCCTCAATTTTGGCCGATAGCTTGCAGTCCTCGGCCAGTTGCTCCAGCAGGCTCAAGGTTTTCTCGGTGATGCGGTTCTTCGAGTAGTCGAACAGGATATCGCCAAAAGTCAGCGAAAACCGATCAAAACGCTGCGGGTCAGCGGCAAACAAATCCCGCATATGGACACCGGAAATTTCCTGACGGTGTTTTTCGAGCGCTCGCCAAGCCGGAAGTTGGGTGGGTTGAGTCATCGCGGGGATTCACCGAGGTTTTAGTTAGTGCGGATGCTACCAAACGCCGCGATGCTTAGGAACCATCGGGGCCAAAAGCCCCGCCCCAGGCGGAATGTGCAGCACCCCATCCGGGCGGCAACAGCCTGTTCCGCGCGCGGCGCAGGGTCTTGTGCAGATGTATCGGGTTATAATGACGTTATCCCACTTAAAATGACGAGCCTCCATCCACAGCCATGAGTAGCGAACAAAAACCCTGGGCAGGGCGATTCACCGAGGCCACCGATGCCTTTGTCGAGGCGTTTACCGCGTCGGTAAGCTTCGACCAGCGGCTTGCCCTGCATGACATACAGGGTTCCATCGCCCACGCCACCATGCTGTCTCGCATCGGCGTGCTGACGACGGCAGAGCGCGATGCGATCGTAACCGGGCTCGAAACCATTCGCGCCGAAATCGAACAGGGTGACTTCCTGTGGTCGGTAGCGCTGGAAGATGTCCACATGAACATTGAGTCGCGTCTGACTCACCGCATCGGCGATGTCGGCAAGAAACTGCACACGGGCCGTTCCCGCAACGACCAAGTCGCGACGGACATACGACTGTACCTGCGCGACGAACTCGACCATATCAGCGCCGCCCTTCGTCGACTGCAATACGCCCTGCTGGATCTCGCCGAGCGCGAAGCAGACACCATCATGCCTGGCTTCACCCACCTGCAGGTGGCCCAACCCATCAGTTTCGGCCACCACATGATGGCCTGGTTCGAGATGCTGGAAAGGGATCACGATCGTATCCGCGACTGTCGCAGACGGGTCAACGTCATGCCTTTGGGCGCGGCAGCCCTGGCCGGAAC
>JBKCCF010000216.1:0-9377 GCA_046305255.1 Methylococcaceae bacterium | reverse complement strand
GCCAAAGATATTGCTGAGGGTTTTGGCCAGCTCCACGGCATCAACGTTCTGCACCCGATAAACATGAACCCCGCCGGTACGGGTGGAGTTATAGCGGTCCAGTCGCCCAATCCAGGCGCTGATTTCTTCCAGGTAACGCGGTTGAGAGGTGACGGCAAGGATGGCGCTCAGTCGTTCGATCGGCAGGATGCGCAGCAGCCCTGCGAGCGGGCCCTTGTTGGTGTCGCCCATGACCTTTTCCAGTTCTTCCGCAATCAGCCCGGCCTCAACGTTGGCCAGAGGATAGAGGCCGACGGACATGCCACGCATGAAATCAACATCGAACATCTGGATGGTGTCCAGTGCACTTTGCAACTCGTCGGCCGTGCCTGCAAGCATCAGCATGTTGCGAACGTTATCCACCCGCACGATGGATTTTGGCGGCATCAGCGGTTCCAGCACCTTCTGCATTTCCTGCGCGCCCACATAGCGCAAGGGTGCCACCCGCACCTGATAGCCGGGCGGCATGCGCTGGCCCGGGACGCCGAGTTGCGCACCGGGCGCACTGGTGACGCCGGCCGCTTCCGGTTCAATGCGATAGGTGCCGTTGTCTTTGATCAGTACCGCGCCATTGACGCGCAACAGCATTTCCAGGGTGGGTATGAGTTCGTCATCGGTCAGTGCGCGGGTGGTCTGTAAGGTGACCTTGCCGCTGACCTTGGGGTTGATGATGTAGTTAACCTTGAGGGTTTCGTCGAGAATGGTTTTGGCTACCTCGCCGAGATCCGCATCGTCAAAGTTGAGGGTGTATTTACCTTCCTTGCGCGATTGCTGGCTGGAGGTGCCGGCCAGAGTCGTACCCTTGCGGCCCAGCAGATTGCCGGTGGCGGGGTAGTATTCCGGGGGTCTTACTTTCCGGGCCGTGAGCGGCTCACTCTGGATGGGGGGTATTTCCTTGAGCCCTTTGACCGACTCTATGGAGAGATTGCTGGGAATCGGTGTTCTCTTGATTGACTCAGGACCGAGTGACTCGCAGCCGGACAACGCCATCAGGATGGCTGCCGGAAGGGCCAGGAATCGCGGTTTCATCGTAAGCATGGAGCGTTATCTTTAAATTACAGGTGTGATTCGATTATGGCGCCGATCATTTGCGGGTGGCGGTCAGGTGCGGCACCGATCCCCGACTGGATGATATCTATTGATACTCCCCGCCGTCAGGTTCGGCATCTTCATCAACGGGTGCCTCATCCGGCATTTCATCGGGCGCCGGGCTGCTGGGCGGTGCGGCAACCGGGATGGGTCTGCCGACAGGATGGCCGGGGGGAGGGGCCTGAGCCGGTGACGCATTCGGGCTTTGGGTCAGGGCCGGCGCGACTGGCGTGGGCGATTTGGGGCGTTTTTTAAGCAGGGCCAATTCTTCATGTCGCTCGCCCTGCTGCAGGATCACCCTGTCCTCTTTAACGTCCATCAGCTGCCAGCCATCCAGGCTGTCCCTGGCCCTGATTCGCTTGTACTTGCCCTTGCCATCAACCAGCAATACGGCGGTTCCCCGGGGGGTTTGGATGATCCCCATCAACTTGAACTGCATGGGGCCCGGAGGCGCTTTTTCCACCACTTGTTCGGCTGCAGAGGGCTCCTTGCCCGGTTGGCGGTTTTCCATGAACAGGGGCCGCTGGGTGATCTGTTCGTACTTGCTTTCCTCGGGTATGACAAACGGGCTGTTGCCGCCGGCGTCTGTCGGGGTTGCAGTCGCTGCTGCCTGGGGAGGGCCAGTGGGACGATGGCGCTTCAGCACCACCCACTCCAGGGCAAGGGCCAGCAGCAGGGCCCAGGCGATGAGTCCGAGAATGGCGCTGAGCCAGTAGGCGCGCGGCAGCGTTTTCATGTCAGGGTGCCCGCCTCATGTAAGCCACCACGTCAAAATCGATGCTCAGTTTGTCCGGCATTACCTGATTTTTCTGGTTGGGGTTTCTGGGTACCCGAATCGGCCGGATGTTGAGGTTTTCAACAAACAGGTAGGGCTTGGCTGACTCGAAGCGATAGAGTACCTGCTTCAGGATCGGCGAACTGCCGTTCATGCGCACCTTGACACCAATGCGGGTGAACTGCTCCTCGTCATGTTCAGGGATCACCTGGGTGCTGGTCAGTTCGCCGCCGGCATTACTGATGGCATCCTTGATTTTGCTTTGCAGATCGGCCGAGGCCAGTGAGGCGGCTTCGGTCGGCAGGAAGGTTTCATCGCTCTTGTCGCCGGATTTCTGTTGCTCAAGGCGAGCGACCAGCTGTTTTTTCTCAGCCGAGACTCTCTGCAGACGTTGCAAACGGAATTCGAGGTCCTCGACATGATCCTGATATTCGCGGGTCATGCTGATCAGGGGCATGACGACGATGACGACGATGAGAACCGCAATGCCAAACAGCAGGCCCAACGCCAGACCGCGAGAGCGGTCCAGGGTGATGGGCTGGTTGAAGCGTTCAATGAGGTGTTTCAGAAAACCTCCCGTTGATGACGCCGCTGGCGATCTGAAAACGTTCCAGGCCATTGCTGGTGTCCTTGGTCACCGGTGAGACAAAGCTGGTGTCGGTGAAGAAGTTCGATGTTTCAATCTGTTCGATGAGGCTGGAGGCCGAAGGGGATTGCCCCTGAATGATGATCCGCTTGTCCTTGTACTGCAGGCCGTTCAGCCAGGTGTTGTCGGGGATGATGCGGCTGAGCTCTTCCAGCATGTCGATGATGACCGGCTCGCTGCGTTTCCGTTCTTCGAGGAAACGGGCCTGATGCAGCAGGCTGTCGGATTCCTGTTTGAGGCTCTCAACCTCCCTCGCGGTTTTTCCCAGTTTGGCGACCTGCTCCTCAAGGCGCGATGCCTCGGAACGTGCTGACAGCAGGGGCAGCAGACCGATGGCGATCAGCAGCAGAGCGATGAGGCTGGCGGCGGCAATATTCGCGATGCGGGGCCAGCGGGCACGGGCGGGGAGATAGTGGCCGGGCAGCAGATTGTAGTCGCCGGGTCGGGCGTCATCGGCCAGATACACTGTCCGAGGCTGCCAGCCCGTCTGTGCCAGGGCGTCCAGCAGCGTGTCGAGTTTGCGACGCGGGGTAAGAATCAGTTCAACCACTACCTGTCGGCTGTCGCTCAGGCGCTCGGCGATCCGGGCGTCGAAATAAACCTGGTCCTGCTTGAAGGGCGTCAGGCGATCCATTTCGAAACTCAGAACCTGGGTCAGATTTTCTTCCGCTGCCATTGGCAGTTTGATGCGTTTACGCAGGGCCTGCTGCGGGGGGAGTTGAAGCGCCAGCGGAATCTCCGCCAGTGCGGGTTGTGCCGCAAACAAACGTTCACGTTGTTCCCGTCCGCTGTCATCAAGGCTGTATTGGCCGATGAGGTGTTCGCCTGCCGCCGTCAGGTGAGAAATCCGCAGGCCCTCCGCTTCCGGGTATAGCAGCAGGTGTTCGCCGGAATTGCCCAGCAAGGCATTCAGGCCGGCAGGCAGCATGGCGCTTAGTTCCTGCTTCCACCAGCGGAGGAACTGCTGCACTTGAGGCATGATCGGGGTGTCCAGTTTCAACATGGGTTAGGGCACTGTCCTGGCATGGGGGGCTCTGGAATGGCTCTGCTACTCGGTTTTATTTTTGGCGTAGCCCTGTTCGCGCCAGGTCAGGTAGATGAAGGGGGCACCTCCTGACATTCCCTGGCTGCGCTTGAGGGTCGATCTGATGCCTGCAACCAGTTGCCCGCCGATCGCCGCCCTCGCTTCAACCGTATAGGCCAGATCTGCAGAGGCCTGGTAGTTGATCCCCGGAACCGGGGCAAAGGGCGCTGGATTCCCGAGGCTGCGCTGCAACAGGTAGTTATCAACGGCGGCAACATCGCCCCTGGCCAGTTTCAACAGAATGTCGCGCGGCGCTTTGGCCGGATTGAGACCATCCTGTCCCGTGTACACGGTGAACCAGGGCAGCAATTGCCGGAAGATCTCAGGTGTCATGCCAAGCACGCTCCGCAGTTCATCGACCACCAGGAAATTGCGGTTCTGCGGGCCTTGCCGGGTGTCGGCTGCCTTGTACTCCGCTGACTCGGCGCCGTGCAGGCGTTTAATATCATCCCCATCGCGCCAGTCCAGAATGGCATCTGTAAGCTTTACGGACGCTTCATCATTATGAAGGATTAAATTCAGAATGGCGCGCAAGGTTGGTTCCTGTGCGCCATTGAGGTCGATTTTACCACCCTCGTCCATCACAGCGATGTGTACTCTGGCGCCCTCGACCTCCCAGACATAGGGTGTGCCATCTGCTTTCCAGCGGGTTTTTTGATCGGGGAGTGTCAGCATCAGCATGGCGTAGTGAATGGCACCCTCGGCAAGCGCCGTGGCCTTGGCCCGTTCATGGGCGTGGCTCAGTATGGCCGCTTCGCGCTGGGTTGACAGCGCGTAGCTGGCGGCCATGATGGTCATCAGACTAACGACCCACAACACCATGATCATGGCGACACCGTCTTGTTTCAGGTGCAGGCAGTGCCGCATGGTCAGCGCAAAACCCTGGTTTTGGGGGCAATCAGCAGTTCCGGCCAGGTTTTTTCGCCGGCCGGCGTAATGCTGATCCTGATCAGCGCTGGCAATTGGGGATCGTGCCATTCGTCCTGCCATTGCGGGCCGGGCTGCAGCGGGTTGATGCCATTGGGGTTGGTGGCCGGTGGGGGTTGCGGGAAATAGGACACGGTGAATTTTTCGACATCCTCGACGATAGACAGGTCGTCGACAGGTTCCGGGGGCTTTGTTTCACTGGACACCGCACTGTAGGGGGTTATCGAGACCCGCAAATCCCTGTGGTTGTCGTCTGCCCTCGCCCAATAAACGTCGAAGCGGT
Organism: Methylococcaceae bacterium; assembly: GCA_046305255.1. GTDB lineage: Bacteria > Pseudomonadota > Gammaproteobacteria > Methylococcales > Methylococcaceae > UBA6136. The sequence continues at coordinate 4,534 of JBKCCF010000216.1, read as the reverse complement.
AAAGGCCGCCGACGTCGATCTGCTCCGGCATGGGGGCGACGTAGGACAGCGTATCGCTGCTGCCGTAAAAGGCGGGCCGCATCTCGCCCGACACGACCGTACCGGCGACCGGTAGCAGACTGCCAATATGATGCCGCAGAAAATTTTCCACCACGAACAGTCGGCTGGCTTCGGCCAGGCGCTTTTCGCCTGCCTCCCAGCTTTCTGCGCCTATCCGCAGGCTGCCGGTCAGCAGGAGCATCATGACGCTCAGCAGAACGGTAGCCAGCAGAACCTCGATGAGGGTAAATCCGCGATGACGGGCTGCTGTCATTTTAGCCCACCCAGGGGCTTATCCGGCAGGAGCCGCAGCGTGGTCAGGCTGAAGGCGCGCGGATCGTCAAGCTCGCCCCATTCCACCTCCAGTTCCACCCAATAAGGCTTGTAACCACCGGTTTGCTGCTTGCCGAGTAGTGATTCGTCGAAAGGGTAGGGGTAGACACTGAGACGCCAGCGATAGCCGTCGCCGGTCTCGCCCTGACTGTCGCCGGGTTCCAGCGGTGTCTCAACGCCGACCCCAGCCATCAGGGACTCTGCCGTGATGATGGCGCGGGAGTAGTCGTCGGCGGTGCTGGCAATGTGGCCTGATCCGCCAAAAATGCGCAGCAGAACACCCAGCGATAGCGCCATGATGGAGAAAGCCACCAGAATTTCGAGCAGGGAAAAACCGGTTTGATGGGGGAATGGCCTACTCGTCATCGCCGTTACCTTCGCCCAGCCTGACGTCGCCGGTCAGCCAGTTGATGTCGACCACACGGGTTTGGCCGCCACCGCTGAGGGTCACCCGCCCTCCTGTGGCCGAGCCATCGGCAAAAAAACGAATGCGGCCAGTGCCTTCATCAACCGTTTCACTGGCAGAGGTGTAGAGACTGAGTTTGATCTCGGGCGGGAGAGGGTAGGTTTTGGGCCGCCCGGTCAGTCGGTAGTGGTGATGGTCAATGTCAAGCTCGAACACGGCTTCCTTGCCGTTGATCAGGGCCTGTCCCCGGGTGTGGCGCAGGGCCGAAGCGATATCCCGCACGGATGAGTACAGTTTGGCGCGCGCGATAGCGGGACCGAAGTCAGGCACGATGGTGGCCATCAGCATACCGGCGATCACCATGACTACCAGCATCTCCAGCAGGGTGAAGCCCGCCATTACCGGGTAGCCGGCAGCGCCAACCGTGCCCCCCCGCGCCATGGGCCCTTCAGAACGCATGGCGCAGCCGGCAATCGGTGTTGATGTGGGAAAAAGGATAGACGGTACCTGCTATTCCCAGCTCTTCACGTCCTGATCTTCGCCCTCGCCCCCTTCGGCGTTATCGGCTCCCAGGGTGAAGATGTCGAATTTGCCGTGCTGACCGGGGAAGGCATAGTGATAGGGGTTGTTCCAGGGATCGACCGGCAGCTTCTTTTTGCGCAGGTAGGGACCATTCCAGAATTTGGCGGTGGAGGGCTGTTCCACCAGCGCAGCAAGTCCCTCGTCACCGCTGGGGTAGCGGCCAGCATCCAGCCGGTACATATCAAGTGCTGAGGACAGTTCCTCGATTTGCAGGCGGGCAGTCTTGATTTTCGATTCGCCGAGGTGCTTGATGACCTGGGGGCCAACCAGTCCGGCCAGCAGACCGATGATGGCCAGTACGACCAACAGCTCGATAAGGGTGAAGCCCCGCTGATTGCGCAGAGGGCCATTCGGGATGGAATAGACTTGGATATTATCTTTCATAGGTGTACTTGAGGTCGGGATGTAATTAAGTCGGTAGTGATGGATGGGGTCAGGTTGAGGGTGCCGGCCGTTGCTTCTGTCACTCCGCGCCGTCATGACGGGGTGGCATGCCGCTCGGCATCCAAAAGCATCGTTATTGTAGAGCTTATTGTAGAGGTGTCAGAAAAGTGAACCATAGGTAATGCTGCCAATGGCAAAGTCCCGGAGGACGTTAGAAGGCCAGATCATTGACGCTGAGAATGGCCATCAGGATCGAAATGATGATCCCTCCGATCATAAGACCCAGCCCCACGATCAATACCGGCTCCAGCAGGGCCAGTAGCCGCTGGATCGAGATTTTGATCTCCTTGTCGCAGGTGGTGGCGACTCTGTCCAGCATTTCCGGTAACTGGGCGGATTCCTCGCCCAGTTTGATCATCTGCATGGCGAGGGTCGGAAACAGTTGAGCTTCCATGAGCGGTGCCGTCAGCCCGCCGCCCTCCTTCAGGCTGTTGATGGCATGATCGAGTTTCTGCGCCACAAGCCGGTTATCCAGGGTTTCCTTGACGATGGAGAGTGCAGCCAGCAAAGGCACGCCATTGGCCAGCAGGGTGGCAAGGGTACGGCTGAAGCTGGCAACCTGAAACTTCAGAATCAAGTCTCCGAACAACGGCAGTTTCAGCATCCAGCCGTCCCAGACCAGTCGTCGGACCGGATCTCCGCGCTGGTAACGGATCCAGGCGCTGACGCCCATGACCAGGGGCACCATGGCCCACCAGTAGGCGCGAACGGCATCGGCAGCGCCGACCACAATCTGGGTCGGTACCGGCAGTTCCTTGCCGGCACTGTCAAACATTTCGGTGAATTGCGGCACGACGAAGGTCAGTAGCAGCAGCAATGAGCCCACCGCCATCACCACCAGTATGGCGGGGTAGATCATGGCGGTGGTGACGGTATCGCGCAGTTCCTTGGCGTTGTCGAGGTACTGGGTCAGCCGATCCAGCACCACATCCAGCGCTCCACCGGCTTCGCCGGCACGGATCAGATTGAGATAAAAACGGGAAAAGACCGGGCCTTGTGCGGAGAGCGCATCTGACAGCTGGGCCCCGCCTTTCACCTTGTCGAGAATCTTGCCGATCATCGCGTTGAATGCCGGTTCCTCTGCCGTCAATTCAAGCAGCACGCCAAGCGCCCGATCCAGTGGCAGGCCGGCTTGCAGCAGGGTCAGCAGTTCCCGGGTGAACAGGCTGATCTGCTTGTGCGAAATCCTGCTGGCCTTACGACCTGGTCGCAAAAAAGCGAAGGGGTTGCTGCCGGCGGGTTGGATGCGGATCGGGAGCAGGCCTTCCGCCTGCAGGCTGAGTAACAGGCTGGTTTCATCGGTGGCCTCCCGTTCTTCCTCAACGGTGGCGCCCTCACGATTCACGGCCTTGAAGGTATAGAGCGGCATTTTATGCAGAATGATAGGGGTCTGGGGTTAGCTGTCCGAGGTGACGCGCAGGACTTCCTCAATGGTGGTGAGGCCCTGCAACGCCTTGCGCAGGCCGTCGTCATACATGGTGTGCATGCCCTCCAGTAGCGCCTGAGCCTCAATCTGGCGGGCCTGGGCATGGGTCATCACCAGGCGTCGGATATCGTCGCTCATCACCAGAAACTCGGTGATGGCGAGTCGGCCCCGATAGCCGGTGCCATCACAGGCTTCGCAGCCCCCGGGCCGGTAAAGCTGCACGTCTGCACCATCGGTGAATTTCCACAGGTTCATTTCCGCCACCATTTCCGGCAGAGCCTCGAACGGTTCGTGACAGTGCTGGCAGAGCCGCCGAACCAGGCGCTGACCGAGTATGCCGTTTACCGTTGAGGTGATCAGGTAATCTTCAAGACCCATGTCCATCAGCCGGGTCACGCCGCCAGCGGCATCGTTGGTGTGAAGAGTGGAGAGCACCAGATGGCCGGTGAGGGCCGATTGCACGGCGATCCGCGCGGTTTCGAGATCACGCATCTCGCCGATCATGATCACGTCCGGGTCCTGCCGCACGATGGAGCGCAGGGCGCTGGCGAACGTCAGCCCGATCTGCGGCTTGGTCTGGATTTGGTTAACGCCTTCCAGCTGGTATTCCACCGGGTCTTCGACGGTAATGATCTTGCGGTCGGGCGTGTTGATCTTGTTCAGTGCAGTATAGAGCGAGGTGCTCTTGCCGCTGCCGGTGGGGCCGGTAATCAGAATGATGCCATGGGGCAGTTCCAGTACGTCGAGAAAGCGCTTCAAGGCATCGCCATCAAAGCCCAGTGTGCCAAAGTCAAACTTGATGCTTTCCTTGTGCAGCAGGCGGATGACCACGCTCTCGCCGAACATGGTCGGTACCGTTGATACGCGCAAATCCAGTTCCTTGCCCTGTACCTGCAGTTTGATACGCCCATCCTGCGGTAGGCGGCGTTCGGCGATATTCAGCTTCGCCATGATCTTGATACGGGAAATGACCGCGGCGGTGGAGCGCACCGGGGGGGCTTCCACTTCTCGCAGCACGCCGTCAATGCGGAATCGCACCTTGAGGCGGCTTTCGAAGGGTTCGACATGAATGTCCGATGCCCGCATCTCGACCGCACGCTGCATGATGAGGTTGACCATCCGGATCACCGGTGCTTCCGATGCCAGGTCCTTGAGATGCTCAACGTCGGCCTGATTGATGTCGTCATCGCTGCCGAAGGTATCAACGATCTCACCCATCAGTGATTTTCCGGCACCGAGCTGGGTTTCTACCGCCCGGTCAAGGTTCGCATCGGCCTTGCCTCGGAAATAGACCGGGCGATCAC
>JBKCCF010000215.1:0-9145 GCA_046305255.1 Methylococcaceae bacterium | reverse complement strand
TCCAGAATAGTCCTGGAGTCGATTTTGGACGATACCTGAAAGCCGATTCGGGTCGGAATGTTCGCTTTTATAAGACCGGTTATCACGTCGACCGATGGTCGTTGCGTGGCCAGAATCAGGTGCAGACCCGCCGCGCGAGCCTTCTGGGCCAGTCGTGCGATCAGTTCCTCCACTTTCTTGCCGACGATCATCATCATGTCAGCCAGCTCGTCAATCACAATGACGATGAAGGGTAGGGGTTCGAGGAAGGGTGCCGCATCGTGCTCGGTTGTGACGTCAGGGGCCCAGGTCGGATCCGGGATGGGTTCACCGGCTTCATTGGCCTCGCTGATTTTTTGATTGAAGCCTGCCAGATTGCGCACGCCCATCAGCGACATCAGTTTGTAGCGCCGTTCCATTTCAGCGACACACCAACGCAGGGCGTTAGCCGCCTCGCGCATATCAGTGACGACGGGTGTCAGCAGGTGTGGAATGCCTTCATAAATCGACAATTCCAGCATTTTGGGGTCAATCATGATCAGTCGGACGTCCTCGGGTTTGGCCTTGAACAGCATGCTCAGGATCATCACGTTAACGGCGACCGACTTGCCAGAACCGGTGGTGCCGGCCACAAGCAAATGCGGCATGCGGGCAAGATTAGCGACCACGGGGTTGCCGCTGATATCCTTGCCCAACACCATGGTTAGCGGTGAATGGCTGTTTTGGTAAGCGTCTGATGCCAGCACGGAATGGAGCAATACCATCTCGCGTTCCTCGTTCGGGATCTCCAGTCCCACGACGGTTTTGCCGGGTATGATCTCTACCACCCGCACACTCGTTACCGATAATGTCCGGGCCAGATCCTTGGCCAGTCCACTAATTCGACTCACCTTGACGCCCGGTGCGGGTTGAACTTCGAAGCGGGTAATGACCGGTCCTGGGTGGACTTCCATCACCTGAACTTCGACCCCAAAATCATCCAGGATGGTCTCGAGTTGCCGTGACATCTCCTCCAGTTGAACATTGGAATAGCCACGGATACGCGGTGCCTTATCATTCAGAAGTTCAAGTGAAGGCAGTTGACCGGCATTAACAGCGGGTAAGGTGGGCGCTGTGTCCGCTTTTCGGGGTTTGATGCTGATGGGGCAGGGTGGTGCAGCTGGTTCGGGTTCTGTCGGGCGAACCGGATCTGCAGCGTGCTTCCGAATTAATGCGGTGGCAGGTTTGGCTGGGTTCTGGATTTGCGTTTTTGACCTTACTACTGCTGTATCGGTACTCACGTCAGCGTCGTGTTCGGACGTCGCCTGCCGTACTCTTTGCGCCAGCCTCGCGAGTGCATCCAGCGCCTTGAGGCCCCAGTGGCCGGCGGCGTCAAGCACAGCAAGCCATGAGAGGCCGGAAAACAGGGAGATGCCCGCTAGAAACAGGGTGACCAGGACGATGGTCATACCTGTGGTTCCAAAGGCATGGGCGAGAGAATCCGCAACTTCCCGACCAAAAATGCCGCCGTAGCCCTCGGGAAGATTAATTTTGGGGCGAACCATAAAGCGATCGGTGATACCCGTCGCAGCACCCAAGGCAACGGCCAGGCCCAACCAGCGTAGCGCGGTGTCAAGCGGGGAGATGCGATCAGCAGCGGCATTTTTGTAAATGGCATAGCCGTAGGCGGCCAGCATGAAGGGCAAGCTGTAGGCGGTAATACCGAACAGAGACAAGAAAAAATCGGCCAGCCACGCGCCGACGGAACCGGCAGCGTTGGCCAGTGATTTGCTCTCTCCACCATGACTCCAGCCCGGGTCGTCGAGATTGAAGGTCATCAGTGAAATCAGCAGCAGGAGTGACGTTGCGACGTAGACCAGAAAGGCAGACTCCCGCAACCCTCTTACCAGCACTTCACCCAGATCCTGACCTTCAGTCAGTTTTTTATGAAAATCAAACAAAGCAGGCACCCAACACAGCACTCTCCCGAGCATAAAATTTAAGGGGGCTAACCCATCCGATCCCTCACCCTGTGGGCCTATTTTGCCTTAGCAGCCAGCAATGGTCATGCCCTGACCGCCATCATAGGTCATGGGGACTCGACCGCAGTAAAAACTATAGTTATTCTTTCCGGATTATTCGTCGACAGTGGCTTGCGGCGTGTGCAAAATCACCCAGGGGTCCGCTGGCCGGGCCGAGATACTTCATTAACCAGACCGAGGAGATCATGGCAGAGACCAAGCATTGTCGATTGTTGATTCTGGGCTCCGGGCCTGCTGGTTACTCAGCGGCGGTATACGCCGCGCGCGCCAACCTCAAGCCGGTCTTGATCACGGGGATTGCCATGGGCGGGCAACTCACCACTACTACCGAAGTCGATAACTGGCCCGGGGACGCTGAAGGTGTGCAGGGACCTGAGTTGATGGAGCGGATGCGGCGGCATGCCGAGCGGTTTGAAACCGAGATTGTTTTTGATCACATTCATACAGCGGAGCTTTCGGAAAGGCCGTTCAAGCTGACCGGCGATTCCGGCATCTATAGTGCTGATGCGCTGATTATCGCAACTGGGGCATCCGCCCGGTATCTAGGGTTGCCTTCAGAGGAAGCCTTCAAGGGTAAGGGGGTGTCAGCGTGTGCGACCTGTGATGGCTTCTTTTACCGCAACAAGCGGGTAGCGGTGATCGGTGGTGGCAATACGGCGGTAGAGGAGGCGCTTTACCTGTCCAACATCGCAGCGCACGTCACAGTCGTGCACCGGCGGGGAAGCTTTCGTTCGGAAAAGATTTTGGCAGACAAGCTTATGGAGCGCGCGCGTAACGGCAATGTCAGCATCGCGTGGCACAACACCCTCGATGAAGTGCTCGGCGATGACATGGGCGTCACGGGTATTCGCATCAAGCATGTCGATACGGGTGAAACCAGTGACCTCGCGCTTGAGGGGGTATTTATTGCCATCGGGCATAGTCCTAACACCGAGATTTTCACCGATCAGCTCGACATGCGTAATGGCTACATCACGGTCAAAACCGGTCTTGAAGGCAATGCCACCGCCACGAGCGTAGCCGGTGTGTTTGCCGCTGGTGATGTCGCTGACTCGGTCTACCGACAGGCGATCACCTCGGCAGGTTCCGGTTGCATGGCGGCACTGGATGCCGATAAATATCTGGATGCACTGGCCTAGATCAGGCTTAATCACTCAATCAGCAACCAAGGAGTCAACATGGCTGACTATAAAAAATATATTTGTTCCGCTTGCGGGTATGTTTATGACGAGGCACTCGGCGATCCGGATTCTGGCCTTGCGCCCGGCACTCTTCTGGAAGACATCCCCGATGACTGGGTTTGTCCGGAGTGTGGCGTCGATAAATCCTACTTCGACCTCATGGAGTGATGCCACAAGCCAGGCATGGAAGGCGCCACACTTTCATGCCGATTGCAGCTGAAAGATCAGCCGACAGTCGCGGGTCTAGGGCTGTGCTGATCGCCCCATGAGCAACTCAACAGTCATCAGGCAGCATGCGGCGCAGCACGTCTCCTGTGGGCAATGATTCTTCCTGCGCCTGGGCTAGCGTTCTGGAGCGTTCCAGCAGCAGCCGACCCGCATTGATGAGGGCAGACCTCTCGCGCTCAGAGGCCTCCAGCAGTTCAATAACCTGGGTGTCTATAGCAGAAAACGCCTGCTCAATACCGACTCGCAATCCCTTGCGAGCGGCTTTCTCGAGCGAAGGCTTTAGCCGCGTATAGGCGAAATAGGGCAAAAGCCACGATAAGCCGATCAGCAACAGGCTGTGGACGGCAAAATCGGTGCCGAGGTAGTCGAGGTGTAGCGTCGCGCTGTCGTAATAGCCTTTTACAACCTGATAAGCCGCCCAACCCATTGACCCGAGTGGTAGAAATATCGCCATCAATCCGCATAGTTTCAAGCTGGCTCTTTGCAGACCGTTGCCAGGGTTGACCAGTGCTCGCCGAAGTTCGAGCTGGCTGCACGTCAATACCAGCCGACTGCACTCGGATGACGTCCTATCCAACCCATGTCTCAGCGGCACCATCGGCAAACCCCGGTTGCCCGCTTCAACCAGCAGCCGGTCCAGTCCATCGCGTAGGCGCCCCTCGGCCCATTCGTCCCAGAATACAGCATCAAGCCGTGGGGTAGCCGGGCTGGTTTCGCCGTCGGCAGGCGAGCCGATTTTTAGGGAACGTGCCAGCGGGTTGGCTTCCTGGCGGGTATAAACGGTTGCGACCGACTGCATAGGCCACTCCAGTCCCGCGAGCAAATCGCTTTGTGTTTGAGCCCATAGGGTTTCCCAGACCGGTTTCAGGCTGGCATAGCCTGGCCCTTTGTCTAACTCTGCGAGCAGGTGGCTTAGCGCCTCGCACAGAACCGTAAAACGGGCAGACTCCATTCGGTTGGTCAGCTGAGTCATAGTATGGTGGTTTGAGACTTCAGTCAGCACTGACTGCAACTGAATGAAGTCGGGCTCCTGTCTGCCAGGTCCCTCGGGCCGGCAATCGGTTCGCAGGACTATGGGATCTGCAAAACCGGCCTCGGCCAGCAACGATCTGAAATCCTGGTACTGCAGGATATCGCCCCTGTCCCATTGGTTGATGACGAAAATCCAGGCATGGTCTCCGCCATGGGACCTGAGCAGACGCCATCCCTGGTCATCCCGATAGCGTTCCGGGCTCACCACATAGATCAGGACATCAATATGTGGCACCCAATCTATCACCAACGCCCGGTTGTGCTGCTCGACACTATCAATGTCCGGCATGTCTATCCACATCAGTTGACGAGCCTGCTCATTGCTGTGTCTGGCAATATGCACCTTATCCAAAGGGAAGTTTTGGGGCAGGCTGCTGATATGGATGGCTTCGTGGAGAAAGACTGTAACTTCACGCGATGTTGGGCGAACGATCCCGGTTTTGGCGATGGACTGCCCCGCTAGCCGGTTGAGTAGCGTGCTCTTACCTACACCAGTGCCGCCGAAGAAGGCTGTAACCAGAGGGCGATGACTACCAGCCTCGAATAAGGCTGCGGGTCTACGGGTATCCACGTTTTCCAGTTCCCGCAAAGCGGCAGGTGTCAGCCAATGTTCGGTAATCGCCCCCTGAGTCCAACTCAGGGCATCCTGAAGGAGATCGTCCAACAGTAGGGAGGTGGGTATTTGTGACATGGCAACTGTGGATGCTATTGGAGCAACCGGGATTCGGCTGCTGCGAGGGTGTCGGGAGAAATATCCAGCCGTGAATCGGGATCAAGATTGCGAGGCAGGTTGGCGAGAGGTTGTCGGATATGACTTTCGAACAGGGCTTCAACGGTCGTCAACTGAGCGCGTTTGAGTTGTTCTGATGCCCGGTGCATGTAGCGACCCAAAGCGCTTTCGGTCAGCAGGGTCGTCAAGGAGAGCATCGCAGGGGCAATCACCAGATCCTGCACACCGATTCCGCCGGTGTGGAGGGCTATCGCAAGTGCAGCGGCATCGGTGGTGACGCGGGTGGCGCGCAGAGTATTCAGCACCGCCGGGCTTTTCTTGAGATGCTTATAGAGGCTTTGTGCGGTTTTTTCGATTTCGGGCTGAAAGTTCGTCATGTATGCCTGGGTTGCCGTCCCAAATGCCGATAGCAAGATTGGTTTTTCCTTCAGCAACTGACCATTCAGGTGTTTCCACCAGATTTGCTCGTGAATCGTGTCGCCAGTATTGAGCAGAATACTTTCGTTAATCCGGGTCAGGGCGTGGTCTGCCAGTTGATTGAGGACGGCGGCTTCCCCTGCCTGTCGGTCGGCCTCCTGTCGGTGGCGGCGACCCAACCGGGTGAGTTGACGGACCGGCCAGGTCACGGCCTTGCGGGCGGCCAGCAACGTTCCACCGAGGCCCGGAATTTCGAGCAACGTCAGCAATTCCGCCAACGCGCGCTGGAAGGTCTCGTAATGCAGGGGATGGTTTAGGTAGTCACGTTGGTAACGATGCACGCTGTCGTGCAAGGCAAGGCGTACCCGTTGATCCCAGTCCGCAGACAGCCGGTGTTCCTCGTGTATGGCGTAGGTCCAGCTTTGCCAGTGGCGTTTGATGAGTGAGCGTGCCCGTTGAGGATAACCCTGGCGTTTCACCTGCATTCTGAGCTTTTGCAGATGATGCAGCAACCGCATGCGTTCGCCCTCAAGATCGCCTATCCGTCGGCCGGCCGGCAGGTAGGGCAGTACCTCAATGTAAGCGGGCTCATCCTTCCGATTGGTACGCCACTTCTCGCGTAGCGAGGGCGGCAGTAGTTCTGCCGATTCCGCGTCAGTTTTGTTGAGCACGATAAGGGTGGGTTGAGTCAGCGGCGTCAGCAGCGTCATAAATTCCCACACCGATAGATCGGCATATTTATCTTTGCTGACTACCAGAACGATGATGTCCGCCAGAGCCGCCACTCGCAACACCGCATCGCGGTAGTCGTCTGCATGTACTGAATCGAAGTCCGGGGTATCCCAAACGATGCAGTCCTGCAAAAGGCTCGTGCTTTCCTCGGAAGCGAGGGTATCGAGGCTATAACAATCCAGCTGTCCATGGTTCAGCTCCCCCCGATGAGTCCGCAGGTAGCCTCGGAAATAACCCGACAATTCGTCCAGTTTTGCCGTATCGGCGATTAGTGCGAAGCCTTGAGGGTGGACGGTATACCCCGCAAGGGGACTGACCTCAGCGAGGTTGTTGCCCAGTAGCCAGTTGACGACTGAACTCTTGCCGGCCTGGGTAGGGCCTAGTATGGCGATGTGACAGGGGTGATCGGGATGTCGCCCAATGAGTTCGCCCTTCTCAAGAACGGCTTCACTGAAGGCCAGCGATTTTTGTAGTCGGCGAAATGACTGCCGTCTCAGGCTGTCCCCGCTCGGTAATTGACCCAGGACTATACTGTAGCGGTGTTGAAGCAGACGAAGGAAGTCGAGCATGCCGATGGGGTTATCATTCACGTCCTGGGGTGTCGGATTGTACACGATGGCATTGCGCAGCCTGGCGTTGGACCGGCTTCCAGTGGGGTTGATGCGTGCACCTGAATTCATCAGCGAGGTTTCGGGGCAAGCGCGAGGTGAAGTCTACCTGGAACCTGTTTATACACTGCGCCAGCGTAGCAGTCTGACAACAGCAATAGCCCCAAATGGAAGAACCCATCCGATGATCGTGACAGCAATCAGCAGGTGCCCCAGTTGGCTGTAATCCGCTGCGACGGTAATGTGTCCATTGCTGGGATCCTTTACTGCGCGGGTTACATGATAAATCTCGTTGAGATATTTGGTGGCCAATTGCGCGAAGGCCAGGGACAGGTTAGTGAATGAGGCCATGACCGCGAAAAAAGTCGCCTTAAGGTGGCTGGGAGCCGAGTGGGCGATCCAGGCCAGCATCGGGACCATGGCGATATGGCCGAGCGGTGACTCCAGCGCCGTGTCGATGATCGCTATAAAGCGGGCGTCCACTATCCCGCCAGTGAGTGAGGCGGTCCAGTGGTGCAGGCCGTAATACATGCCAATAGTGGGCATGGAAAGCACTGTGGCGATTATGGTCAAGAGACCCACCACCTGGGCGATCGACTTTTCTGCCATGTAGCGACGGAAGATAAATAGACCGGCGAGGCTCAGAACGCTGCCGATTAGGGAGAGTCTTGCCATGAAAGACTGATCGAAACCCAGTTCATCAATCATCCACCAACTGGAACCAGGGCCCGGTGTCGGCGTGGCCCGAAAGAAAAAGATGAGTAACGCGGTCCCGACCAGTACCGAGCGTGCCCCGGGTTCCATTTCATCGGTTAGGCGTCGCATCAGAAACAGGACAATGGCCATTGAAATCACAAAGATGATCTCCTGACCATAGCGAAAATCGGCAATCCCTACCGATATTGATGCTAGCGCAAAAGCGATACCGCCTCCCAGTATCAGCCAGTTCGGTCGGGTGGGTTCTGTCTGGATCCGGGTCATGGTAACAATTTCTGAGCGGGTATAGCCCAGTGTCTTTAGTGAACGCTGCAGTTTTCTCTGCAGGTAAAGAGCGAAAATTACACCGGAGCAGGAAATCGCCGGAATGGCCAGCGCCATCAGGTAAAGGTCTTCATAAATAGCGACCTTCTCGCCCTCTGCCATGGTTTCAACCCCGCTAAACATGAACACGTTCACCAAGGCGACTAATAAGGTGCCCGCAATGATGGCGACCCTGCCAAGGGTCTGCATGGTCGAATGCATGAGGCGCTGCTCCGACTCATTCAGCGGCTGACCCTCGGCACTAATCTTGGGCACAGCTTCTACCGTCATGGCATCGGCAACGACATCCTGTAGCACATAACCGATGGGCGCGAGGAGTGTGCTTATCACAAACCAGTTCTCTGCCGGCAGGATCGCATCCATGACAGCACGATCATGGAGCAGCCCAAACATGATGAGGAGACTCGCTGCGACCAGCCCGGCGCCAAAAAATACCAGCCCTCCCTTGAACCGCCAGATCAGATCCACTAAATGACCTACAGGCAACTTCAGCGTCCATGGCAGCATGGCCCAAAAGCTCAATGCAGCAAGAAATTCGGCCGAAAGCCCAAGGTAGTCCTTGACGAAAAAGGTGCCTACGATTGCCGTGAGCCCCGATATTCCGGCAGCCAGATAGACCATCAGAGGCGGCAGGTAACTGAGCCTCAGCTCGCGGCCTAAAGCGAAAAAATTACGATCGGTCCAGCGCCAGAGTCGCATGATAAGACCAGAGAGAGCGAGATCCGAAGGAGTTGACATGGTACTGAAAGAGTGGGGATTAAGAGTGTTCACGGGATTTTACCGGATTGGCGGGGATAGGCCTGTCAATCCTTAGGCTGGACGTTAAACCCGAAGTGGTTAGGGCTTGGTGTGATTGGGTGGGGACATCGCGAACATGCGCCCGTCAAAATGGAGAAGCGGCGTAAAAAAACGAACAAGTACCGCGCTCTGACTTTCAGTTGCAGCCGCTTCCGGGCGGGCCGGGAGGGCACTGAGTCAATCATTACCCGGTAGCAAAGAACCTCTCAGGACTGGCGATGCAGCCTGCTGGCGCTGTCAGGCTGTCGATCTGGGCTCTTTGACGATTGAAGAACGTGGGGAGCAATCTACCCCCCAACATTCTGCAGGTCCAACACTGTCAACCAAGGCTATGGCTCTCCGTGGTTGATGAGGCTCATCTGCGTATTCATCTATTCC
>JBKCCF010000214.1:0-17912 GCA_046305255.1 Methylococcaceae bacterium | reverse complement strand
TCCATCAGGGACCGAGGAAACTTCCTCAGCAAAAGTCCGAATGTATGGCAGCATCCTCTACCTTATCAAAATTGATCCTGACCGCTTGGCAAAACGGGGCGACCATGTATGACTCTACGGGCTTTCGGGAAGCCTTGCATTTCCCCTATGGACGGCGCTTCGCGCCACCCTTCGGTGGCCCGCCCGGCCCTGGCCCTTCTGCGGGGCATGAAAAACATCCCGGTCTCGCCGCTACGCGGCTGACCTTTGTTTTTCAGCGAGGAATCGGTAGAAGGGCACCTCGATTAACCTCAAAATTTTGCAATCGACGCATTATAAATCAGTGCGTTAGGTACATTTTTTGAGTGAAAAGGTGGGTTTTTCGAGGTTCCTAGAAGTGGCAGCGGTCGACCACAGTTCCATATGTGACCATAACCCGCTTATCACGGCACTAGCACAGGGACGTATTGATGCGGTGGACGCATTGACAATCCTCCTGGTGACGTTCAGTCCATCCCGATAGGGTGGTCGGGGATGGCACTCCGGCGGGGGATTGGCAAAGTGTGGGTGGCTCAAAGCCCCCCGAAGGAGGCCTCGGCCTGATATGACAGGGGTTATGACTCGGTTTTTGGAGCTTCCGGCGGCTTGCGCAGACGGATACCCAGTTCCCGCAGTTGCAGGTCGGTGACTTCGGCCGGAGCATCAATCATCGGACACCAGGCCGACTGGGTTTTGGGGAAGGCCATGACTTCGCGAATGGAGTGTGCGCCACTCATGAGCATTACCAGTCGGTCCATGCCGAAGGCGATACCGCCGTGGGGGGGGGCGCCGTATTTGAGGGCATTGAGCAGGAAGCCAAATTTTTGCTGGGCTTCTTCGTCGCCTATGCCTAGCAGCTTGAATACCTGATCCTGCATGTCGGTCTGGTGAATACGCACCGAGCCGCCGCCGATTTCGGTTCCGTTAAGTACCATGTCATAGGCCCGCGAAATGGCCTCGCCGGGATTGGCCTTGAGTTCATCAAGGCCACACTTGGGTGCAGTGAAGGGGTGATGCAGGGCAAACCAGCGGTTATCTTTCTCGTCCCACTCGAACATCGGGAAGTCGACGACCCATAACGGAGCCCACGGCCCTGCAATCAGATTGCGGTCGTGGCCGAGCTTGACGCGCAGGGCACCCAGCGCCTCGTTGACGATCCTGGCTTTGTCGGCCCCAAAAAAGACCAGATCGCCGGTTTCGGCACCGACTCGATCCAGTATGGCCAGTACGGCATCCGCCGGCAGAAACTTGATGATTGGCGACTGCAGGCCTTCAATGCCGGCGGCACGGTCGGTAATCTTGATGTAAGCCAGCCCCTTGGCACCATAGATGCCGACGAACTGGGTCAGCTCGTCAATGTCCTTGCGCGACAGATCACTTCCCTTGGGTAGTCTCAGGGCGACCACCCGGCCAGCGGGATCCTTGGCGGGACCTGCAAAGACCTTGAATTCGATGTCGCTGAGCAGGTCAGCGATATCTACCAGTTCCATCGGGATTCGCAGATCAGGTTTGTCGGAGCCGAAGCGGCGCATGGCTTCGGCATGGGTCAGCCGTGGAAACGGGTTCGGTAGTTCGACCTTGAGGGTTTCCGCGAACAGGCGGCGGATCATTTCTTCCATCAGGTCGGTGATGGCCTGTTCGTCCATGAATGAGGTTTCGATATCCAGCTGGGTAAACTCCGGCTGGCGGTCAGCACGCAGATCCTCATCACGGAAGCAGCGAACCACCTGATAGTAGCGGTCCATGCCGGAAATCATCAGCAGCTGTTTATAGAGCTGGGGGGATTGGGGCAGGGCGAAGAAGTGGTTTGGGTGGGTACGGCTGGGTACCAGATAATCGCGTGCGCCCTCGGGCGTGGCCTTGGTCAGGAACGGGGTTTCGATTTCGTAGAAGCCGTTGTCGTCCATGAAATTGCGCAACTGGCGGGTGATATCCCGCCGCAGTCGCATACGCTGCTGCATCAGCGGCCTGCGCAGGTCTATGTAACGATAGCGGAGGCGGGTTTCCTCGCTGACTTCGATATCGCTTTCCAGCGGGAAGGGTGGCGTCTCCGACCGGTTGAGGATTTCCAGTTGGGTTGCCAGTACCTCAACCTTGCCGGTGACAAGATTGGCATTTTCAGTGCCGGTTGGACGGCGGCGCACCCTTCCGCGGGTCTTGAGTACAAATTCGCTGCGGACACTTTCCGCGAGTTTGAAGGCGTCGGCGTAGTCAGGATCGAATACCACCTGAACCAGCCCTTCACGGTCGCGGAGATCAATGAAAATCACGCCCCCATGGTCGCGACGACGATGAACCCAGCCACAGAGATCGACTTCCTGATCCAAATGACTTTCCGTTATTTCTCCGCATCGGTGGCTACGCATGGCTGATTATCTGATCCGTTGTAAAAGGCCGAATTTTAGGGGCTTGGGTGGGGTGACACAAGTGTATGGCTCTGGCGGATGGCCGAGTGGATTGCTGTTGCGGATGGGTTATGGAACCTTAATCACGCGGGGACCCCCTAAAGTGGGGTATCAATCCTAATCAAGCCTATGTCACAACGTGCCGAATTTGCCAGCGATAACTGCGCCGGTCTGTGCCCGGATGCTCTCGGTTACCTACTGAGAGCCAACGTTGGCAGTGCACCCGCCTACGGTCAGGATGAGTGGACTGCGGGTGCAGCCTCGGCTATCCGCGATCTGTTTGAGTGTGATTGCGAAGTCTTTTTCGTGTTTAACGGTACGGCGGCCAACAGTCTTGCGATTGCCAGTCTTTGCCAACCCTACCAGGCGGTCATCTGTCATGAACAGGCTCACATTGAGACTGACGAGTGCAGTGCGCCCGGCTTTTTCAGTCATGGCGTCAGGCTGCTGACGGGAGCGGGTGATGACGGCAAGCTGAATCGGTCGGCCCTGGAGGGACTGATCAAGGGCCGTAGAGATCTGCATTTTCCTCAGGTGGCGGCACTCAGTCTGACCCAGTGCACCGAGCTGGGGACAGTGTACACACCTCATGAACTGGAAACCCTCTGCCAACTGGCAAGGGAGCATGGTCTCAGCGTCCACATGGATGGTGCCCGCTTCGCCAATGCGGTCGCCGCGCTGGATGTCAGCCCGGCAGATCTTAGTTGGCGGCGTGGCGTGAGTGTGCTCAGCCTTGGGGCGACCAAGATCGGCGGGGGTCTTGGCGAAGCGGTGGTGTTTTTTGATCACGCCCTGGCGCGTGGTTTTGACTACCGCTGCAAACAGGCGGGTCAGTTGGCTTCCAAAATGCGGCTGCTGACAGCCCCATGGCGGGGCATGCTGGAAACCGGCGCATTTCTGCACAACGCCCGTCACGCCAATGACTGTGCCGCCTACATGGAAGACCGGCTGTTGGCGCTTACCGGGTTGTCGCCCCTGTTTCCGCGTCAGGCCAATGCGGTGTTCCTCAGACTGTCAGAGCGGCAGGCCCTAAGTCTACGGCAAAGGGGCTGGTTGTTTGCGCTGTTTGCGGGCGTGAATGCCGCCCGCTTCATGTGTGCCTGGGACAGTCGGCGCGAGTGTATTGACGCGCTGGTGGAGGATATCGCCGAGGTGATGGGCGAGGGAGTTTGAATGATTTCGATCGACCCTGATGGTGCTGCTCAACTATCGCTGCTGGCAGGTTTGGCCTCGGAGGTGGCTGGACTGGTCGATGACTCACTACCTGCCAGGTTTTTCTTCTTGTCAGAACCGCTTTTGAAGTCGGTTTCGTACCAGCCACCGCCTTTGAGTCGAAATCCCGCCGCTGAAACCAATTTGGACAATTCGAGATCGCCGCAGGCGGGACACTCTTTCAGCGGGTCATCCGAGAGTTTCTGGAAGGCTTCCAGTTCGTGGCCACAGGATTTGCATTGATATTCGTAAATGGGCATCGGATTCTCCGGAGTAAAATCAATCAGACTATGCTGCAATGTAGGGCGAGAGGCAGCTTTTTCAAGCGTCATGGTGATTATTTTACTACGCGCCGGGCTGTAAGCGGTTCGAGGGGTTATAAACGATGAGTGATATAAAACCCGCCACGCCCGTGGTGGGTGTAGGCTGTCTGGTGTTTGACTCGGGCGGGCGGGTCCTGCTGGTCTGCAGGTCAAAGCCTCCACAGGCGGGACTTTGGCACATTCCGGGAGGACGGCTTGAAGCGGGCGAAACCCTTGAAGCGTGTTGCCAGCGCGAAGTGATGGAGGAAACCGGTTTGGCGGTACGACCCATGGGTATTTTGGCCCTGGCTGACCGGATGATTGAGGGTTTCCATTACGTTATTGTCGATTTTATGGCGCAGTTGCTGAGCCCCGACGGCACCGAGCCGCTGCCCGCAACAGATGCAGCTGATGCGCGGTGGGTGCATCCGTCCCAACTGGCTAACTACCCTCTGGTTGAGGGGGTGGCCGCTGTGATTGATGCTGCAGTCCATGCCGGGACTGTAAATGCAGGCGCCGGCCTTAGGGCGACTCATCCCTTGCCTTGGTTGTTTGTCCCTGCACCGCTCTGAGGCGATAAAATCCTTGCCTCTGCGAACTTGCCCCGCCCCAGCGGGACTAAAAAAGGCTGTATCAAACAGGCGGGTTGGAAAACCCTGATTCAACAACGACAAGAATTAAACTATGAACAGTTTTTTGAGCGACTTCGGCGCTTTCGCAGGTACCGGCATCTCCCCCTCGGTTCACGCTGGCCATGACGGTGGAGGGGGTCAGGTTGCCGTGGTTGATCATCTTTTGGCGGCCTTGACCGACAGTGCCGAAAGTCCGGCATCGTGGGGTCTCCTCGGTGGTATTGAGGTCATGGGTGCCAACATACATCCATTGCTCGTTCATTTCCCGGTCGCCTTTCTGAGTGCCTTTGCCTTATTCGAGCTATACGGTGTGGTGTTCAAACGTGCCGAGCTGCGGCGCTTTGCCAGTGGCATGTTGTATCTGGGCGCCGCGGCCTCAGTGGCTACGGTTATTGCGGGTCTGGTTGCCGCGGAAATCGTCCCCCATGGTGCCGCTGTACACGAAATCATGGAGTGGCATGAATACGCCGGCATCACTGTGTCGAGTGTGGCGGTTATCCTGGCCTTGTGGCGTGCCTTTGCCGGAGTTGCCTCGACGGCCATGGGTCTGGCGCTGAACTTCTTCCTGATCACCATCATGTCGGTCGTCATGGTCATTGGTGCCGATCTGGGGGGCATGATGGTCTACAAACACGGCGTTGGGGTGCACGATCTGCAGGAACAGTCGGAGCATCAGCATCATTTGCATAGTGGTGAAGCGGCGCCCGCCAAGTCTGTCATGAGTCCACAGGATGAGAACTAGGAACGGGCTGGGGCCGTTTTCAGGTTACCGGAACCTGTAGGCCACCTCAGTCATCAGCAGACGTTGGCTCACGGGGTGGACAGCCAGGAAACTGGAGAGGCACAAATTGTCGGGAGCGAACCCGGAAGGCAAAATGAATAAGATGCGATTATTGTCTGCGCTTGTCCTGTTAGTGGGGGCATCGAACCTACAGGCCGGGCCCGCCCGATTTCAGCTAACCTCGCCCGCGTTTGAGGACCAGGCTAATGTACCTATCGAGTACACCTGTTATGGTTCAAGTCAGTCGCCCCCTCTCGTTTGGTCTTCTGTACCCGCCGGAACCCGATCAATCGCGTTAGTCGTCACTGATCCGGATGCACCCTACGGCGAAGGGCATGCGGGGAACGGCACGTTCTTTCATTGGGGGATATACAACCTGCCGCCCGCGATGGCAGGGTTGGCTGAGGATGCAAGTGATGATCTGCCGGATGCGGTTCGCACCAGCGTTAACGACACTGAAATCATTGGCTATGCTCCCATTTGCCCACCGGCGGGTAGCCACCGGTACCGCTTTACGATTTATGCGCTTGATCAATCGCTGAACCTGGACGACCAGATTCAAACAAAGGATCTCAGTCAGTTTCTTGAAAACCTGGGCAATCGCAGCGCGATCAGGCTTCTGGGCAAAGCAATGCTGACCGGACGCTATTCTCATTAAACCGGTGAGCGAATCTGGTAAGTCGTTTCAGTCCTCTGCCACCCACTGACTGGCCCATCCCCTGCCTTTCATGCACTGGATGAAGGCTTGTTCCCTTTTGTCGAAAGCGGCTTCCTGATCCTGGTTATTGCACTCGGGATCGGGGGGCTGCAAGGGGGGGCAGGCGCCAGTGGCGTACTCACTCCCTGTGCAGGTCCGGCCTGGCGGAAGGACGCAGGCGTTTGGCGGAATGGTGATTGTCTGCATGATGCCGATACAGTGATTTTTGGCCACCTGCAGGGGCTCGGTGGTTCCGCTTGTATCCTGTGATTCCCGGGCGGGTCCGCTAGGCGTCCAGACATAATGGCCTGATGGTGTATCGGGTGTTGCACAAGCCGTCAGCAGACTGAGAGCCACTGTCGTTAACATCACCCTGGGTTCCAATCTGCCGTTTATGCTGTCGTGAGTGGTCTGTCCCGCCTTTTTGCAGCGCTTAACTAGCGGAGTCTGTTTGGCGTGGCGGATTATCATGAGTCCTGGGCGGCGGTAGTAGATTTTTGGGTCACGGCCCGCCGTTCCAGCAGTTTTTTGTATGTCGCGTAGCTTTCGCTGACCATCAGGCGACTGCTGAGAGGCTCGCCACGGTACCTGCGAGCGGCCTGGGCCTGCCGTACCGATCGGTACCACAGCCACTGTATGCCGAAATAACCCACAATCCCGCCAATGTTCATCAGAATGAAACAGCCCACCAGCAACGGGGTGCCCAGTTCCAGTGCCTTTTCTATGCTGAACAGTTCAGCGAACTGATCAAAGCTGAAGCTTGGAGAACCCATGGCCAGAGCACCCACCTGATAGGCGAAGTAGTACATGGGCGCCCAGGTCAGGGGGTTGGTGATCCACACCAGCGCCACCGCGATGGGTAGGTTGGCGTTGAAGTAGATTGCACCGACCGCAGCCAGTACCTGTTGCCAGGGCAGGGGTGGGGTATACATACACCAGAGGCCGACCGCGAATGCGCGCGAGACCGAGCGGCGGTTGAGGTGCCACAGGTTGGGGGCGTGCAGTTTATCCCCAAGGAATTCCAGCGCTTTTATGTTCTTGATCCGGGCGGGATCGGGCAACCAACGCTTGAGTAGTTTTTTGGGCATGGGCAGAGTGTGCTCTTTTGAGTTATGGGGCGTGATACGGGACGCGCGTATTGTACGAACTGAAAATTTAAGGTGAAAGAATATTTACGTTTTTCGGGCTTTCGATCTCTGGGGTTGGTCGTTGCCTTCGGCGTTGGGGATGTTGCGGTGCAGTCTCTGCCGGCGTTTCCGCCTTTATGGTTGTCAGTCAGCCTTGTTCTTGCGCTGGTTGCTGCCCTGTTCTTTCGGCGGTTAATGATCGCAGCGACTCTGGCCGGGCTGGTTTGGGCGTTAGGCTTTGGCGCGATTCGCCTGCAGAATGCATTGCCGATTGAGGCGGGGCGGCTGGATGCGCTGGTGCAAGGCCGGGTTCTGACCATTCCCGTTCGGCAAGGGCGGGGACTGCGTTTCGATTTTGCCCCTGATATGTCATTGGAGGCCGACGGCGTGCAGCTGCCGGATCACCTCAGGCTCAGTTGGTACGATACTGATCGGGTCGTGAGGGCGGGGGAGGTATGGCGTTTCCGTGTCAAGCTGAGGCGGCCGCACGGGATGATGAATCCCGGCAGCTTTGACTATGAGCAATGGCTGTTTGCCGAGGGGATTCGAGCGCTGGGCTACGTACGGGATTCGCCTGATACCAGGAAACTCGGGAACGCCAGCCTGATGTCGGTTCAGGGATGGCGGCAGATGGTTTATGACCGGCTGGACGTCGCACTGAAAGACAGTCCCGTGGCGGGACTGATCAAGGCACTGACCCTTGGTGCCGATGACGATATCACGCCGGCACAGTGGCAGGTATTGCGGCGAACCGGGACCGCCCATCTCATTGCGATCTCCGGTTCCCATATCGGTTTGATCGCGGGCTTCGTGTTCGTTTTGACGCGCCGGCTATCGGCCGGGGTGGGCCTGATGCGCTGGTCCCCGCCGAAACTCGCCGCCCATGTCGCATTTATTGCCGCCTTGCTGTACTCGGCACTGGCCGACTTTGCCATACCCACCCAGCGTGCCCTGATCATGACCGCCGTCGCCATGGCCGCTGTGAGCTGGCAGCGCCGGCTGAATCTGCCGCATGTGCTGGCCCTGACAGCCTTGCTGGTGATGCTGTATGACCCGTTCGCGGTGCTGGCGGCAGGCTTCTGGTTATCCTTTGGTGCTGTCGCGCTCATGCTCTATGTGCTTACCGGGCGCTATCGTCCGTCGCGCGGCTGGCGGGCCCTGCTCACGATCAACATGGCTACGGCGCTGGGACTGGCGCCCCTGCTGTTGCTGTTCTTCCGGCAGGTTCCGGTGGTGTCTCCACTGGCCAATCTGCTGGCCGTGCCGCTGTTGGGGACATTGTTACTACCCATCTGTCTGGGGGGAACCCTGCTGCTGCCGCTGTTACCGGCGGTAGGGCTGAGCCTGTTGCATCTGGCCGAGTGGATTCTTGAAACCGTCTGGCCGGCCTTGACCTGGTTATCCGAATGGTCATGGGCGCAGTGGTCGCGCCCACCCGCGCCGCCAGGGGCCTTGTGTCTGTCTTTACTCGGCCTGCTGTTGCTGCTGGCACCGCGCGGGATACCGGCCCGCTGGCTGGGTCTGGTCATGCTGCTGCCAGCGGTGCTCATAACACCCGAACATCTCGCCCCCGGTGCCTACCGGTTGAACCTGTTGGATGTGGGGCAGGGATTATCAGCAGTGATTGAGACCCGCCATCACAGTCTGGTGTTTGATACGGGCGCTCGCCTGAGCGAAGCCTTTGACATGGGCAGTGCCGTGGTCGGCCCCTACTTGCGGGAGCGGGGTATTGATCGGATTGACGCGCTCATCGTCAGTCATGGCGACAATGATCATAGCGGCGGAGCGACCACATTGTTGGCCTCGTTTGAGGTGCTGGTGCTGTATAGCAGCGTGTCTTCTTTAGCACCGCAACATGCCGTCATTCCCTGTGTGGATGGCCAGCACTGGCAATGGGATGGTGTGGATTTTGCCATGCTGGGGCCGACGGCATCGGGTGACCTGACCGGTAATGACGCATCCTGCGTGATGCGGGTGAGTGGCGTGGGTGGCAGCAGTCTGCTGACCGGCGATATTGAGCGGGCGGGGGAGTCGGCTCTGCTAGCCCGTCATGGCGATGATCTGGCCAGCGATGTGCTGGTCGTGCCGCATCATGGCAGCAAGACCTCATCGGCGGCAGAGTTTTTGGCGCGCGTGCGGCCACGGTTTGCTCTGATACCGGCAGGCCATTTGAATAGTTTCGGGGTTTCCCCATCCGCCGGTGCTGGAGCGCTACCGGCAGTTGGGGGCAGAGGTGATGACGATCGGTGAAGCGGGTGCCATTAGCATGGATTTTGCTAACCGCCCCGCCGATCTGCGACCAGAATCATACCGACAGTCTCACAGACGCTATTGGTCTGGCCGCTAGGCAGCTCAAGCCAGCAGGATGTGGTCATTGCGCAGTTGTTGCAGCAGCGCTTCGACGGTGATGCTGTCCGCCGCGACCTCAATGTTGCTGGCCGCGTCCCCGGTGCCGCTGTTGCCGAGCGTACAGATGCAGATGAGACCTGTGCGGCAGATTTGTTTGGCCATGGTATCAACCTGCGGTTGGCAGTGGGGATCGTCGAGCACCATGGCGGCGTGGCCGAGGTCGAACAGACTGCGTTCCAGTGCGTAGGCGAGCGAGCTGCGCGTGGCACCGCTCAGCCAAAGGGTTACAGGTTTCTGGCCAAACCGGGCGCTGCGTTCCTTGTCGGTTACCTTGCCGCGGCTGGCAGCGCCATCAACCGGGCCCAGAATAATGCCCGCGCCTATGGTGACATTCGTCAGCCGGTCAATGATGATGAACGATCCAGTGCTCTTGCAGACCGTGTAGGGGTCGAAGGCGATGGGGGCGTTCAGGGCCATTTCGCAGAGCCCGATCTCATTCAGGTTGAGCTGGCCCGAGGGGTGATGATCCTGTGTATTGACGTCAATCCGGTAGCGGATATCGGCCACCGAGCCCGTCACGACGCGGGTGTTGTGCTTGATGGTGTACTGCCGCCCTGGCAGGAGTGGCGCTTCTGTCATCCAGACGATATGCGCCAGGACACGGGATTCCAGCTGTGGCAGGTCATCGGAACGGACCAGCATGTCGCCACGGCTGATGTCTATTTCGTCTTCCAGTGTGAACGTCACGGACTGTGGCGGAAATGCTTCGGCCTGCTCACCATCGTAGTTGACTATTGAGGCGATACGGCTCGTCTTGCGTGATGGCAGTGCCATGATCGGGTCGCCCTTGCGGAAAATGCCGGCGGCAACAGTCCCGCTGTAGCCGCGGAAATTGAGATTGGGGCGGTTGACGTACTGCACCGGGAAGCGCGGATTAACGAAGTTCTGGTCTTCGGCAATCTCAATGCTGTCGAGCAAGGTCATCAGTGCAGGTCCCTGATACCAGGGCATGTGAGCGCTGGGGTTGACGACGTTGTCGCCCTTGAGGGCTGACAGCGGTATGAAGTGCACGTCATGCAGACCCAGTGGTTCGACGAAAGTCAGGTAATTGTTGCGGATCTGCTCGAATACGCCCTCGCTGTAGTCCATCAGGTCCATCTTGTTGACGGCGATAATGACGTGGCGAATACCCAGCAGCGAGACGATATAGCTGTGTCTCCGGGTCTGGGTTTGAACCCCGTGGCGCGCGTCGATCAGGATGATGGCCAGATCGCAGGTGGATGCGCCTGTTGCCATGTTCCGGGTGTACTGCTCGTGGCCGGGTGTGTCGGCAATAATGAACTTGCGGCGCGTGGTCGAGAAATAGCGATAGGCTACGTCAATGGTGATGCCCTGTTCGCGCTCGGCCTGCAGTCCGTCCAAGAGCAGTGCCGGGTCGAAATCATCACCGGTGGTGCCAAACTTGGCGCTGTCCTTGCGGATGGCGGCGAGCTGGTCTTCATAGATCATTTTCGAGTCATGCAGCAGCCTGCCGATCAGGGTGCTTTTGCCGTCGTCCACATTGCCGCAGGTCAGAAAACGCAGTAGTTCCTTGCGCTCATGCTGGGCCAGATATTCGTGGATGTCCGAGGCGATCAGGTCCGATTGGTGCGACATCAGAAATACCCCTCCTTTTTCTTTTTCTCCATTGAGCCGGACTGATCGTGATCAATCAGTCGCCCCTGTCGTTCCGATGTGGTGGTCAGCAGCATCTCCTGGATGATGTCCGGTAGCGTGGTGGCGGTAGATTCGACTGCACCGGTCAGCGGGTAGCAGCCGAGGGTCCGGAACCTGACCATTTTCATTTCCGGTGTTTCCCCCTTTTCCAGCGGCATACGATCGTCGTCGACCATGATCCAAGTGCCATCGCGGCGGACCACTGGCCGTTCCGCTGCGTAGTAAAGCGGAACAATCGGGATGTTTTCGAGGTAGATGTACTGCCATATGTCCAGTTCGGTCCAGTTGGACAGAGGGAATACCCGGATGCTTTCGCCTTTGTTGACCTTGCCGTTGTAGATGTTCCACAGTTCGGGCCGCTGGTTCTTGGGATCCCAGCGATGATTTTTGTCGCGGAAGGAGTAGACCCGTTCCTTGGCGCGGGATTTCTCCTCGTCGCGGCGCGCGCCACCAAAAGCGGCATCAAACTGATAGTGATTAAGCGCTTGTTTGAGTGCTTCAGTTTTCATGACGTCGGTATGTTTCTCGCTGCCATGGGTGAAGGGGCCTATGCCCTGGGCGACGCCCTCCCGGTTAATGTGCACGATAAGCTCAAGGCCCAGTTCATTGGCCATGCGATCCCGAAAAGAGATCATCTCCCAGAATTTCCATGTGGTATCAACATGCAACAGAGGGAACGGCGGCTTGCCGGGGTAGAAGGCTTTCATGGCCAGATGCAGCATGACGGCAGAGTCCTTGCCGATCGAGTACAGCATTACGGGCCGGTCAAACTCGGCGGCGACTTCGCGAATGATGTGGATGCTCTCGGCTTCGAGCTGCTTGAGATGGGTCAGTTTGTGCTCGTTCATCGGAAAAAATCGTGGTGGCAGACGCGTGGGCTGTGGGTGGGCAAAGGCTCGATTGACCGCCGATATTATCATAGCGGGCGTCAAGGTTTACTCGCCGAGGCCCGGAGCCGGGCTGGGTCTGTAAATGCAGATGCCCGTCTCAGCTTGTGCCGGCAAGGCGCCATTGCAGCGTTTCGCCCGCCATCAGAGGCAGCAGTTCACTGTCACGGTAGGGCAAGCGGGTCGGTACCTGCCACTCCCGCCGTTCCAGGGTGATGCGGCCGTGATTGCGGGGCAGACGGTAGAACTCGGCACCGTGACGAGCTGCAAAGTCGTCCAGTGCGGCCAGCGCGCCCTCCGCTTCGAATGCGCTGGCGTAAAGCTCCAGTGCGGTATGGGCGGTGTAGCAGCCGGCGCAGCCACAGGCCGATTCCTTCTGGTGGCGTGGATGCGGGGCGCTATCGGTGCCGAGGAAAAACCTGGGATTGCCACTGGTGGCCGCTGTCAGCAGGGCCCGCCGATGGCTTTCTCGCTTGAGTAACGGCAGACAGTAAAAATGTGGCCGTATGCCGCCTGCCAGCATTGCGTTGCGGTTATAGAGCAGATGATGGGCGGTGATGGTGGCGGCGATACCCGGGCGGCTGTCGCGGACAAACTCGACCCCGTCGCGGGTGGTGATGTGCTCCAGTACGATGCGAAGCGCCGGAAAGCGACTGGCGATCGGCGACAGGTGGCGGTCAATGAATACGCGTTCCCGGTCGAAAATATCGATGTCGGCATCGGTTACTTCGCCATGCACCAGCAGCGGCACATCCAGCCGCTCCATCGCTGCCAGCACCGGGTCAAGGCCGGCGAGGTTTTTGACGCCAGCATCGGAGTGGGTGGTGGCGCCCGCCGGATAGAGCTTGAAGGCGAGGACACCCGGTTCCTCTGCTACCCGCTGCACCTCATCGGTTGTGGTCTGATCCGTGAGGTATAGCGACATCAGGGGTTCGAAATCAGTTCCAGGCGGCAGGGCGGCCAGTATCCGTGTCCGATAGTCGAGGGCCGCAGCAACGGTGGTGATGGGGGGCTTGAGGTTGGGCATGATCAATGCCCGCCCGAATTGCCTTGCGGTATCACCTGCCACAGCGTTCAGGGCGGTGCCATCACGCAGATGCAAATGCCAGTCGTCGGGGCGAGTCAAAGTCAGGGTAGTCATGGCTATGAACCGTGATGTGGATTGCGGATAACAGGGCAGTCGCGGATTTTACGCGCAGTGAACAGGATGTTCGAGAAGGGCGTGCCCTGACTCATGGCGATGGTTTCCACTGCAAAACCCAGTGTTTCGAGTTGTAACCGCCACGCCCGCGCACTCCGATAGTGGTAGGGTTGCCGCCAGTGGCCCCTGCCGAGGGCGCAAAGTCTTTCGGCGAGCTGTGTCACCCGGAAGCGCCAGCCGGCGTCGGCGTCGGCTTCACGCAAAATGAAAATACCCCCTGCGGGCAGGTGGGCGACTATGTTCTCCAGCACCCTGTCCTGTTCGATCCGGCTGAGGTACAGCAGGACATCCAGCATAATGATGACCTCGCAGCGGGGAATTTCAAGCTGGCGCACGTCGGCTTGATCAATCCGGGCTCGGTCGGCCAGAGTCTGCCGGGCACGTCTCACCTCTTCGGGCCGAAGGTCGATTCCGGCAAGTACCGGGCCGCAACCATTCATGAAGGCCGCGCCGAGCGCATCCGCCAGCAGATTCAGCAGTATGCCGCGTCCGCAGCCGATATCCAGCACGTTACCAGCGGCAGGGCACCAGGCCGCCAGGGTGGCCATCAGGTGACGGTAGACCGGATCGTGACGCAGTTTGCCTGTCACAAAGCCCCTGGCAAATCGCCCGGCAGAGTGGTAACGGCGGGCGGTCGCAGCGGCGAGCAGCGCGAAGTCATCTTCTGCGGTCATGTCTTTGTCGTTGCTGTGGGGCAGGGTTTTTGCGGTATCCATTTGGGCTGGCCAGCGTCAAGGTGGTGCGGTTAAGTCGGTATGCGCCCGTTCGCCAGGAGACCGCAAGGGTTGAACCAACGTCCCTCAAGTGCTTCAAAAGGCCAGCGCGCAAGCAGGAGGTATTCTCAAATGACGCCCGAACAGCACAGCCAGACAGCCGATCCGCACGCCCGAGGAGGGCGACCCATGGTTCATCGGCATGCCCTGATCAATGGGGTCCGGCTGCACTATGTCGACTATGGTAGCGGTCCGCTGGTGGTTCTGCTGCACGGTTTTCCCGAGTTCTGGTACGCATGGCGCTACCAGATACCGGCTCTGGCCGAGGCGGGGTACCGCGTCATAGCGCTTGATCAACGGGGCTACAACACCTCGGACAAGCCCATCGGCGTCAGCCATTATCGGTTGGAACTGCTCGTGGAGGATGTGCGGGGCCTGATAGCGGCGGCGGGGGAGAGTCGTGCGGTCGTGGTCGGTCATGACTGGGGTGGTGCAATTGCCTGGAGTTTCGCGATGCGATACCCGGAGTGGGTCCACAAGCTGGTGATTCTCAATGCGCCGCATCCTCGGCGATTCCTGGATGCACTGTCGAGTTTTGATCAACTCAGGCGGTCCTGGTACATCGCTCTGTTTCAGTTACCCTGGCTCCCCGAGTGGCTGATTCGGGCCGGTGACTACGCCCGCCTGGAGCATATGCTCCGTAACGATCCGCTCCGCCCCGGCGCCTTCGATGAGGCTACGCTAAAGCAGTACAAGCAGGCGCTTGCCCAGCCCGGTGCGCTCACCGCCGCACTCAATTACTACCGGGCTGCCCTCCGTTGCAACCGGGCTGAACTGCAGCGATCCATTCGGCGCATTGATACGCCGACACTGCTGATATGGGGTGAACAAGACCGTTACCTCGGGCCGCAACTGGCTGAGGGGCTGGCAGACTGGGTTCCCAATCTCAGTGTGGAGCGCGTGGCTGACGCCAGCCACTGGGTGCATGCTGAAGTGCCTGACCGCGTTAATGCCTTGATGCTCAATTTTCTTAAAGGGCAGTCCGTAGCCTGATCTCAGGCCAGTTGTCCTAACCCAGTCTGCTACCAGGCCACACCATCATGAATGACCCAGCGATTGAAGTCTCCCAACTGCGCAAACACTACGGCCGGTTAGCCGCTGTCGATGGTATCAGTTTCGAGGTGCCCGAGGGCGCGACCTATGCGCTGCTGGGTGGCAACGGCGCAGGTAAAACCACGACTCTGTCAATGTTGCTGGGCCTGTTGCTCCCGACCTCGGGCGCTATTCGGATTCTCGGTGTCGATATCGTAGGCAATCGGTTTGCCGCCTTGCCGCGGATGAACTTCACGTCGCCGTATGTCGATCTGCCGCATCGCCTGACTGTCTGGCAGAACCTTGATGTCTATGCCCGTTTATATGGCGTGCGACAGCGTGCGGCACGGGTAAAGCAGTTGGCTGAGCATTTTGAGTTGTCCGGACTGTTGCAGCGCAGTTACGGGTCATTGTCAGCCGGTCAGCGCACGCGCGTTTCGCTGGTCAAATCGCTGCTGAATGAGCCAAAAGTTTTGTTGATGGACGAGCCTACCGCTGCTCTTGATCCTTACACGGCGGATCAGGTGCGCAGCTATCTCGCCGACTATCAGCAGCAAACTGGTGCCACGATATTGCTGGCCTCCCACAATATGCAGGAAGTCGAGCGGCTCTGTCAGGAAGTGCTGATGATGAAGCAGGGCCGTATCGTTGACCGTGGCGCTCCTGCCGCGTTGATTGCCAAATACGGAGGCGCCTCGCTGGAGCAGGTATTTATTGATATTGCCCGGAATACACAACTATGAAGTGCTTATTACCGCTGGGTGGCAGCCTGAATCGCGTACTGGCGATGGTCGTACGATACCGTTACCTGATGCTGGCCTCCTGGCCGCGGCTGATTGAGCTGGCGTACTGGCCTACGGTGCAGATGGTGTTATGGGGTTTGATCAACCGTTTTCTGGTAGGGCAGAGTGAAGGCATTGCGCAAACGGCGGGAATGCTAATCGCGGCTGCTTTGCTTTGGGACGTGTTGTACCGGGCTCAGTTGGGCGTTTCCATCGTCTTTTTCGAGGAAATGTACTCCCGCAATCTGGGGAATCTCTTTGTAAGCCCGTTGCGACCCTACGAATTGGCGCTCTCCCTGTTGGCCGTAAGTTTTTTGCGCACACTGTTCGGGGTGGGCGTGGCATCGGGGCTGGCCATCCTGCTCTATCACTATTCCATCTTTGACATGGGGCTGCCGCTGGTGGCGTTCTTCTGCAACTTGCTGGTCATGGGCTGGGCTATTGGTCTGATGGTTGTTGCCATGGTGCTGCGTTACGGTTTGGGCATGGAAGGCTTTGCCTGGGCCATCATCTTCGCCTTTGCGCCGTTGAGTGGGGTGTACTACCCCATCAGCGTCCTGCCTGAGTGGTTGCAGCCGTTTGCCCGGGCGCTGCCATCCAGTCATGCCTTTGAGGGGATGCGGGCGCTGTTGAGTGAGGGGGTATTCCGAATGGACCACTTCATCGCCGCAGTCGAACTCAATACCGTATTTCTCGGGGCCGGACTGTGCCTTTATGCGCTGGCCTTCTGGGTTTCCCGCAAGAAAGGCTTACTGCTCCAGATGGGGGAGTAGCCCCGATATCGGTAATATAAAGGCTCTTCTTCAGTGGGTATTATGTTATCGGTCGTAGAGTGATCCTTCTGCTGAAAGACGTGCCTTAAGCCCATGTAGCTATTCGATTATCTATCGTCTGATCGATAACTTTAATCGGAATATGGCTATAGTATTACTGATATGTTATCTGCGGGCGTACGCGCTTCTTCTGCTTATTTTAAACAACCTCATCTGGCAGCATGGTGGCCGGTGGTGATATCCGATCACAACCGATTATGGCCTGGTTATCCTGGTTATTAAGTGGCCGTGCCGCTTGTAGTTCAGGGTGGGTTCAGGGTCTTTCCTGAACATGATCAGGCTTGAGCTATTACACATCATGTTAGAGAGGTAAGAGTTATGAGCAATAGAATATCCGGCTTATTTTTCAAGGCTGTTCTGGCAACGGCGCTGGCGTTGACATTTGCTTATACGGCTAGCGCGGGTGAAGGCCGGAATGGCCTGTATTCAGCGCCGAAGATCGTCAATCTGCAGTGTCAGGTTTCGGCACCGACGGCTACCGGCGATACCGTGCTGTCCTATTCGGTCAGCAATGCTACCGGTCCGGTCAGTACGCTTTGTGCTGGTGCCATGGCCGAAATTATGGCGCAAGGGCTGCAACTGAAAGAGGTGACGCCATCAATGGTGGCAGGGTTAGCACAAAATCCGGCCGCAACCGGGTACATTAGCTACCTTTTTACCAATATGAGGCAGTATAAATAGGCACCCTATGAGGTTTTAGCCTGATGCTTTCATCGCCCCACCGGAGTACCCGCTCCGGTGGTTTTTTTTGCGAAAGACCGATGACTGCAACAGGTGGTGTTGCGCTACGCAGTTTTGACTATCGACAGGGCAGCCAACCGCCCATTATCGTGTTCGAGTAGTGTTTATTGGGGGGGAAGCGTGAACCATGTCCTATGTGCTTCGGCTACGGCCGGATTACTGGCTCTGATGGGTGTGGTCGGTTGCTTCCAGCCCTGCCTTGCCGAGTCGTTCGAGGTACGTTTCCGCGTATTCGATGAATAGGGCGCCGAGCTGAACGTTGGGCAGATCAATCAACGCATGACCCCCCGGGTTCACCAGTTAGCGACGCAGGCCTTTGATATAGCAGAGGCCGCTCTTTAAAAAATGACACAACAAACGCTTTTTAAGGCGTCGGCACGCCCAACGCTTTGAAAATGTCGATCTGTTCCGGGGTGGTTTTGCT
>JBKCCF010000213.1:0-11339 GCA_046305255.1 Methylococcaceae bacterium | reverse complement strand
CCCATAAGACGCCCATCACACTCTCTATACCATCGAAACATGCGCGCCAGAACGAGCATGGCACCCCCTTGTAATCCGCCTGCCCCATCCAAATCCAACCTGCCTTATCAACGTATCCACCCCACTCGGCCCTTGATCTATGTCGGTAAAACATGCGTAGAACCAAGGCACCAACCTTAGGCATGGCAATACATAACGAAGCGCTGTTAGAGTCTGTTATGAAACAGTTCCAACATGAGCGTAACATGTAAACTGTGGACGCGGTGATAAAATTCATACCGCTTCATTACTTTTTTTTATTCGAATTAAAACAACTACATACACACATTACACTGTCAGATCCGCTTAAAAATTGTTGCCATTTCACTCTTCCAACCAGAGGTAAACATGACTCCTGCCCAACGCTACGCTCGCCACTTGAACACCGTTGGCACTCTCCTTTTGGCTACACTTATGATCCCTGCTCTTTGTGTCGGTATTGCCGAGGCCGGAGAATTCCGACAATCCTATCGGCCTATCCCGAATCAGTACATTGTTATCATGAGGAGCCCTACTACCTCGTCTGAGCGTTCACCAACTGCCGAAATTTCCGTTAAAGCTAATCAGATTCGCAGTAGATTTCGTGGTTCTCGTATTCACAGCACCTGGAACCGAGCTGTCAGGGGTCTTACTGTACAGATGTCTGCAGCTCAAGCCCGCTCGTTGGCACACGATACAGATGTTGCCTTGGTCGAAGAAGACTCTCGCATCACCATTAACACCCTTCAATCCACTCCGGTATGGGGGCTAGACAGAATCGACCAAATTAATCTTCCCCTAGATGCGGGTTACACCTTCAACACCTTGGCTGACAATGTCACGGCTTACGTGATTGACACCGGGATAGCAACCTCTCATTCGGACCTTTTCGGACGAGTCATCAATGGCTATAGCGCCTTTCTTGCCGCTGACGGTTCACCCTCATTTGAAGACTGTAATGGCCACGGCACTCATGTCGCTGGCACGATTGGTGGCTCCACTTACGGCGTTGCGAAAGGGGTAAAACTGGTCAATATCAGGGTGCTTGATTGCACGGGCAGCGGGACAACGTCCGGCGTTATTTCTGGGGTCAACTGGGTGACGCAGAACCGTACCCTTCCTGCTGTCGCCAACATGAGTTTGGGCGGCGGCCTCTCTCCTGCCCTGGATCTTGCCGTTCAGAATTCCATCGCCTCCGGTGTTACGTATGTCGTTGCTGCTGGCAACGAAAATACTCTTGCCTGTAATTCTTCGCCCGCCCATGTGCCGGAAGCCATTACCGTTGGCGCGACCGATGTCTCAGACAACCGCGCCAGCTTTTCAAATTATGGTAGCTGTGTCGATTTATTTGCGCCCGGTGTCAACATCAAATCAAGCTGGTTCACCTCCACTACCGCTAGCACATCATTAAGTGGTACCTCAATGGCTTCGCCTCACGTTGCCGGCGCGGCAGCACTTTTCCTCGCCAATCAACCGGGAGCTACCCCATCCACAGTTTCAACCGCCATAACGTCATCTGCCAGTGTTGGAAAAGTTCAGAATCCTGGCAACGGCTCCCCAAATCGCTTGCTTTTCTCCGGTGACGGTAGCATTGCCCCCGCACCTGACTCAACACCACCCACCATTACACTCACCAGCCCTTCACTCGGTCAAAGCCTCACCGGAACCACGATTGTTTCCGCTAATGCGAGTGATAATGTCGGTGTCAGTAAAGTTGATTTCTACGTTGATTCGATTTTAGTTGCGAGCAGCACATCTTCACCCTACTCTGCCAGTTGGAATTCTGCCTCTGTACCTGATGGCGCCCACCAGTTTTCTGCCAAAGCGACCGACAGTTCTGGCCTGACTGCCATTACAAATCCCTTGCAAGTGACCGTGGCAAACAATATCGCTATTCCCGCCTGTGGCAAATCCAGCCAGTTAATAGCCAATAATGGATTTGAGTTAGGTGCGGTTAACTGGACTGCCACGTCTGGTGTCATCAATAATTCAGCCACTGATGAGGCCTATAGTGGCACCTGGAAAGCCAAACTTGGTGGTATGGGCAAGACCACCACCCACAAACTGTCGCAAATCGTTGGCATACCGGTTGATGCGTGTAGTGCCAGCCTGAGCCTGTACCTCAAGATAAGCACCACGGAAACCACAAAGACTCGCGCGTACGATACCTTCACCATCCGCGTGGTAAATCCAGCCTCCGGCAGGGTGATAAAGACCCTAGGCAATTATTCCAACCTCAATAAGTCTGCCACCTATAGGTTGATCAATTTTGATCTGCTAGCTTATAGAGGCAAAACTGTACGGCTTGAAATGATTAGCAATGAGGATGTCAGTTTTGCAACATCGTTCCTGGTTGACGATACCGTGCTCAACATCACTCAGTAAGCGGGAGCGGGCCTGTCCAACTCAAGCGGATAGGCCCGCCTGTGCGAGGGAGCCCATCTGGACCCATGCAATCAATAGAGGCCTCTATAAATGCGTACCCAATTATGCATCGCTGCGATCACTTTATTACTCACCATATCCGGTCCAAGTGCCCAACCCAGCCTGACCTACACGCCAATCGAGAATGGCACACAAAGCGGCATTACAACCCGCGGCTTTCATGTCATCCGGCATGACGCCGACTTTGCAGCCCTATGGCAAGCGCATACAGCCGGACTATCACCAACACCCACGGCACCGGCCCTTGATTTCAGCAAGAAAATGCTTATATGGGCGTTCGCAGGTAGCCAGCCAAATGGTGGTTACCGGCTTGAGATGACCGGCGTCACCCACACCAAAAACAGGATTGTAGTTTCGCTGCGCCTGTTGAAGCCCGGGGAGGATTGCGTAGTGAGTGCGATGATGGGGCAACCCTTCGTCATGATCGCACTTCCCGCATCAGATTGGTCTGTAGATTTTGACCTGCGGGAAAGTGTGTCCAATTGTCAAGCCAAGCGATAACCGGTTATTCAATGGTTGCACGAGGCTCTTAGCCCCTTCTGATCGGGTCACGCCCCTGCAAATTCTGCACTAAATGCCGCCCAGTCCGTGTCATTCTCCCACAGCCGTACCGTCATCTTGTGGGCTGACAGTTCTAATCCATCATGAAGATGCCGCCAAATAATGCGGGAGAAGTGCTCAATGCTGGGATTCAAGCCGGCGAATGTCGGCTGTTCGTTAAGAACCTTGTCAGCGTACAGCGCAATAACACGTTGCAACACCCGCTCCAAAGCTACGATATCAATGAGATAGCCATGATGATCAAGGGCCGCTCCCTCAATGATGATTTCGGCCCGGTAATGATGACTATGCTCCTCGTTCTCCGCACCCCAATCACCGCCAATTAGAAAATGGCGGGCGATGAAGTCGCGACTTATGGCTAACTGATACATAATCGGGCTGCCGTCCTGTTGAGTTTTCGGTAGATGCTCTTATTTTTTGTCAGCTTAATACTGGAATATGACCTGCAAAGCTCCGGCGTTTCTGTCTGCCGATAACTCAAATGCCTCTTGAGCCTGCCCTAAGGGGAACAGGTGGGTAATGAAGCGCTCAGGGCAAACCCGATTTAGCCAATCCATTGCCAGGTTCATACGCCTATCCTTGCTCCAACGTCCAGCCAGGGCAGGGCTTACCGAACTGACCTGACTTGAAATCAATCGGATCCTGCGTCGATGAAAATGGCCGCCCAAATCCAGCATACCGGCATTACGGCCATACCAGGAACCGACCACGATACGGCCATCGAAACCGGTCAACCGTATGGCCTGGTTCAGGGCATCCATCTGCCCTGAAACCTCAATCGCAAAATCCAGCCCCTGACCGTCAGCATCGAATAGACACTCTTCCAAAACCGCCATCTCTCGCCCTTTCCCCGCATCTACCGCGAGGGTTGCTCCCAGTTCTAGCGAGTGCCTCCGACGTGAGGCTATCGGTTCGGCGCATATAAGCTCAGTCAGCGGATATTCCCGCAGAACGGCCGTAGTCAACAGACCGACAATGCCCTGCCCAAAAACCATGCCCCGCTCACCTACCAACGGCGCGGCATCCATAGCCAGGTTGAGGGCTGTTTCCATATTGGCGAGAAACAATGCCCGTTCAGCTGGCATACCCTCAGGCAGCAAATAACAATCCGACTTGTCGATCACGGCCTGAGTCTGGTGCGGATGAAATGCGAATACTCGCCTACCCAACCATTGCCGGTCATCACGGTGACCCGCCCCAACGATCTCACCGACCAGGGCGTAGCCATATTTGAAGGGGTAACGAAACTCCCCCCCAAGGCTTTTTAACTGTTCATCCATTGCCCAGTTATCAGGCATTCCACCTCGGAATATCAGCGATTCCGTCCCTGGACTGATAGCTGAACACAGAGCTTGTATTAACAGCTCTCCAGGACGTGGAACCGGTGTTTGAGTCTCCCGCACAGAAAGTGTATGGGGGGCCACATGAAAAATTGCCTGTGCTGCCATAGCTTATTCGTAAGTAAGCGGGCCATAGGCAATGATATCCGAGCCCAACGGCTGGAAGCGGCAATCAGACAGGGTCATCGGTGCCTGACTGGCAGAGCACAAGCCATCAATAGCTTTAAGTCCGCCAATGATTTTGGGGGTAATGGTAATAACGCAGTAATTCACGAGATGTAATCTAAGAAAAGTTGAAATAATTTTGCCTCCGCCCTCAACCATCAGGGTCCGTATACCCTCCTCTCGCAACACGGAGAGCGCCAAACCGAGATCAACACAGCCTTCAGCATCGCGGCCGACCAGGATGACCTTTGCTCCCCGTTCGGCCAATACCTCCCGTTGTGACGGATCAGATTCTGCCGTTGTCAGAATAATGGGGCGAGCATCGACACGCCGCATCAAACGGCAATCGGGCGGTGTGCGCAGCAGGCTATCCAGAATAATCGGCCGCGGACTCACGCCCTGACAATACCGCACGGTCAATTGGGGGTCGTCAGCCAAAATTGTGTTGACACCCACCAGTAGGCCATCGTGATGGGCTCGGAGGTAGTGGGTCAGAGTCAGTGCCTGTTGCGAACTCAGCGCAAACGGTGTCCCGGCATCAATGGCAATGCTGCCATCCATGCTTTGGGCATAGGTGAGGGTAATAAAAGGTCCACTGGCGGCATCGGAACTACGGGCCAAACTCAACTGATCAATCAGAGGTTCAATAAAGGCCAATTCGTGATGCTCGGGCATGCGTTCACGGAAGCTTAGCAGATGGGCCATTTTTTCGGCTTTCGAACGCAGATATCCCAGATTGTCGCTGTGCTGACCTACCTCAATGGGGATCCGCGCTTCGACATTTACCCCGTGAGCCTGCAGTTCCTCGACTTTATGAGGATTATTGGTGATCAAACGGATCGAACGGACATCAAGGTCTGCCAATATATGGGCGGCGACGCTGTAATCGCGCTCGTCTGGCTGATGGCCCAGATGGATATTGGCCTCTACGGTATCCAACCCCTGGTCCTGAAGATTATAGGCTTCCATTTTCTTCAAAAGGCCGATCCCGCGACCCTCCTGCCGCAGATAAATGAGTACGCCACAATCAGCGCGCCCGAGGTATTGCAGGGTATGCCGTAGCTGATCGCCGCAATCACACCGGCGTGAGCCAAAGACATCGCCAGTAAGACATTCTGAATGGACTCTAACCGGCACATTGGAATGGCCTGCGACCTCGCCGCTGACCATGGCCAGGTGTTCCTTGCCATGTTCCGAATACAGATAGAGGTTAAATTCCCCGTAGCCGGTGGGGATTCGTGTTTTGACGAGATTCTTGATCACTGAGGCCGTTGGACCCACTGTTCCGATAAGTTGAGATTAGTCGAACAGTATAACGACAATGACCTCAAATTACCGGCACAAAGTTGTCTTCACCCTTATTTCAGAACCTGGTCGAGCATACGCCTGATCGCATCCGCCTGCGCCTCGACACTCCTTGCCAGCTGGAATTGAGATAGGGCCCTGCCCAGATTTTGCCCAGCCCAGTCAACCTTGAAGTAGACATCACCCATGAGGTGATCCGTCAGAAATCTCAGTCCCAATTCAAATGGCAGAAGGCGGATGGCATCGTAGAGGTAGGCCTGATCTGCTGGCGACAATGCCTCCCGTGTTTCAGTGAGGTAACCCTTCAGGATAGCCCTGCAACAGTCGAGATCGAATGCTGCCTTCCCCTCGCAATTCTCCTTGACGGCCATATTGCAACATGACCTGAGGCAGTCACCAATATCGTAATGGATCAATCCCGGCTTGACGGTATCAAGGTCAATCAGGCTGACTGCGTCATCGCTGCCGATATCGAACAAGACATTATCCAGCTTGGGATCACCATGGATCACCCTCAAAAGGAGTTCCCCACGAAGCCGTCCTGCTTCCAGCACATTTGCGCTGGCCCTTCGTGACTCCACGTATTCGAGCGCCCTCGGCACAGTGTCCGGGTTGAGTCTGGAACGGTCACATTCGGCAACCGCTGCATCTAGGTTTGCGAGATAGCGGGGTGTTTCATGAAATCCAGGCAGGGTGTCATGCAGTGTCTCAGGCGGAATTTGGGATGAAAGAACATGGAAACGTCCCAGCACTCTGCCAACCTCAGCGGCATGAACGGGGTTCCGCACGGAATCAAGTCCCCGGGTGTTCTCGATATAGCTGATAGCCCGCCAGTACTTACCCTTTTCATCACAGTGAACATCACCCCCCGCCAGAGTCGGGATGACTCTCGGCAACTGCCAACGAGGAAAACCGGTCCCGCCATCCAGTTGAGAGATATGATCCGTTACCCTGCGCATATTCGCCATAACAGCGACGGGATCGGGAAAGACGTGAGTGTTAATCCGCTGCAATACAAAGCGGTGGGCAGTCGTGGTCACAAGGTAGGTATCGTTGATCAGGCCACGACCTAGAGTTTCGAGCCGCATCCGATCAGTCTCGGCAGCAAACCGCTCAGCCGCGCGGACTGCGGCACGATTTACACTCATACTGAACCTATCACTCAGGCTTTCCGGAACTTAGCCCGAGTTTCTCGCGGGTAGCAGCCTTCGCTTTTTCACTTTTCCGTAGCAAAAGATAAACAGCCCCGGCTCCGCCATGCCACTTTTGAGCGCTATGAAATGCCATCACTTCCGGAAACATGGGTAACCAACGCACCAGAAAGCTTTTAAGTAATGGTATCTGGTCCTTGTTGCGCTGACCTTTACCATGACTGATGAGCGCCGAGCGTACGTTATAGTGCAAACAATCCCCAATGAATCGATGAACCTCATAACGGGCCTGTTCAACCGTCAATCCATGCAGATCAAGCATTGCCTCAATTTCATAAGCCCCTCTCTGCAGTTTACGAAATACACCATGCTGGATACCTTCCCGCTGGAAACTAATAATAGCTTCGGGGCGAACCGGCTCCACAAAAGTCGTTGGAAGCCGACTTTCATCCAGATTCCGAGAGCGCTGCGCCGCCTCGCGCCGATAAAGATGGCCTGGTGTCGTTTTCCGAGGCTCGAGTACCCTGTCTTTTATCGCTTCATCCAACGGACGCACATCTGCCACCTCTCTACGAAAAAGCTCTTGTTCCTCATTTTTCATAGCTGTTGCGGATCACTCTGAAGTATTAATATCGGCGTCATCTGGCAGGTATGTGAAAGGTTAACAAAACCGCTGCTGGTTGGGCTGAATCTCAGCCAAAACCCTCCATCACGTAGTCTTCTACTCCTTCCACGTCATTTTCGCTTATGGCAAGATCGCGCACCGATATTCCCGCATCATGGACTGATTCAGGATTCCCCGACAGAAGCGGATGCCAGTCGAATAATGGTTTGCCTTCGTACAATAGGCGATAGGCGCATGTCGTTGGCAGCCAATGGTAATGCCTGAAGTCGTGCCTGAGGTTCATGCATTCCGGCACTAGCTCCTGTCGCTGCTGATAATGAGTACAACGGCAATGTTCGATATCAAGCAGACGACAGGCCACCTGTGTATACAGAATCTCACCCGTATCTTCGTCCTCAAGTTTGCTTAGGCAGCAACGGCCACAGCGGTCACAGAGCGAGTCCCATTCCTGCTCATCCATCTCTGCAAGTGACTTCGTCTGCCAAAAATGTGTCATAAGTGTGACTCTAGATCATTCGACTAGCCGTTTCAGTTTGGCAGCACTCACGTGCCATTCATCCAGTGCCGGCCATCCCGCTCTAGCAGCTCGTCCGCCTCCTTGGGGCCCCATGAACCTGCTTCGTAATTCGGGAAACTTCTCGGCGGCAACGCCTTCCACACATCCAGTACCGGCTGAATCAGACTCCATCCTGCCTCTACCATATCAGCCCTTTGGAACAGAGTGGCATCACCCATCATACAATCCAGCATCAACCGCTCATACCCCGTGTTGGGCGTGGCGCCAAAATAATCATCGTAATCAAAATCCATTTTGACGGTTCCTAACTTCATGACCGGCCCCGGAACCTTAGCGCCAAATCGAAGGGAAATACCTTCATTGGGCTGTAACCTCATCACGAGACGGTTAGTTCTGAGTTGTTCAATCGCAGTGTCACGGAAAAGAACTAAAGGGGCCTGCCGAAACTGGATAACTATTTCCGTGGTCCGCGTCGCTAATCGCTTTCCCGTTCGCAAATAAAAAGGCACGTCGGCCCAGCGCCAGTTATCTATCATTAATTTCATGGCCACAAAGGTTTCGGTACGCGAGTCAGATGGCACGTTGATTTCCTCTCTGTAACCAGGCACAGACTCTCCATCTATGTTACCTTCACCATACTGTCCTCGCGCCATCTTGCTCAGGACATCCTCGGGCGTTGGAATCTGTACCGACCTCAATACCTTT
Organism: Methylococcaceae bacterium; assembly: GCA_046305255.1. Classification (GTDB taxonomy): domain Bacteria; phylum Pseudomonadota; class Gammaproteobacteria; order Methylococcales; family Methylococcaceae; genus UBA6136. The sequence continues at coordinate 2,507 of JBKCCF010000213.1, read as the reverse complement.
GTCTGCTCGTCGCGCACGGTATCCGCCGCGAAAGATACTGGCGGCTCCATTGTTGTTAACGACAGCAATTGAAAAAGGTGATTTGGAACCATATCGCGCAAAGCACCAGAGGTATCATAATAGGCTCCCCGACGTTCGACCCCCACAGTTTCTGCCGCTGTTATCTGAACATGATCGATATAGCGTCGATTCCAGATAGGTTCAAAAATACTATTGGCAAAACGAAAGACCAAAATATTTTGAACAGTCTCCTTACCAAGATAATGATCAATTCGGTAAATTTGGCGCTCGCGCAGGACTTTTTTAATATCGGCATTAAGCTCACGGGCTGATTCCAGATCATGCCCGAATGGCTTTTCGATAATTACTCTGCGCCAATTTCCACCCTCCTCACCCGCCATTCCAGCCTTACCGAGTTGCTTTACGATTTCTCCAAAAAAACTGGGTGCAGTAGCGAGGTAATAGAATATCTTGTCATCAATACCGTGATCTCTCCGCACTTCAGCACAGACATTTTTCAAACAAACATAAAATTCAGAATCCCGAAAATCTCCAGAGACATAGTGAATTCGTTGAGCAAACCAGTCCAAAACATCAAGATCCAGTTCGTCCGTGACATATGCACGTATTGCATCCAACATCCGATCTCGGAAGGCATCCGGACCCAAGGCATCAACCGCTGCACCTATAAGTGCAAAATTACTCGACAGCAACCGCGCTTTTGCGAGGTTATAAAGCGCTGGCAAGAGTTTACGTTGGGTTAAGTCACCGGTAGCACCGAAAATCACCATCACACAGGAATCAGCCGGACGATTCTGGCTGTCCGGCATTAGCCCAACACTTTCACTCATTTTTTCTCCTGATGTCCGCCAAATTGATAGCGCATGGCAGAAAGTAGTTTGCAGGCAAATTCATCATCCCCTCTTGATGCAAATCGCTGGAATAAGGCCGAACTGAGAACTGGCACCGGCGTCCCCTGATCAATTGCGGCATTCACCGTCCAACGGCCCTCGCCAGAATCAGACACTTCGCCGGAAAAATCCGCCAGATCGGGGCTATCGGCCAATGCTGCCGCAGTGAGATCCAACAACCACGAGGAGACTACACTGCCCCGACGCCATAATTCTGCAATATCCGGAAGATGTAGATCATACTGAAAGTATTCCGGATGCCTTAATGGTGTAGTTTCTGCATCCGTAGCATGATTTCTATGACCAATATCTGCTCGCTTCAGAATATTGAACCCCTCAGCATAAGCCGCCATCAATCCATACTCAATTCCGTTATGGACCATCTTCACAAAATGACCTGCACCGACCGGCCCACAATATAAATACCCTAGTTCAGCAGTTCTCTCACCTTGTGCGTGCGCCGCGGTCGGCGGTATGCTTCCCACACCCGGTGCAAGTGACCTGAAGATTGGATCCATGTGTCGTGCTGCTTCAGCATCACCTCCAATCATTAAGCAATATCCGCGCTCAAGTCCCCATACCCCTCCACTGGTTCCCACATCAAGGTAGCGGACACCCTCGGTTTTCAACGATTTAGCACGCGTAATATCATCAACATAATGGCTATTTCCTCCGTCTATCAGAATATCGCCCGGGCCCAGTAAGCCTCGCACCTTCTCCAGCATACTATCAACCACGCCTGCAGGTAACATGACCCAAATTGCCCGTGGCGTCATCAATGAGCTCACTAACATTTCCAGCGAATCTGCTCCTGTTGCACCTTCTGCTGCCAACACTTCAACGGAATCAGAATTGAGGTCAAATACTACGCACTCATGCCCATCACGCATCAAGCGGCGCACCATATTTGCACCCATTCTGCCCAATCCAATCATACCCAACTGCATTGCGTTGCCTCTTTATTCTTAATGACTGCTACCCAGACGACAATTCGTTCATCACTTAAAGCCGTATCCAAGACCACAACGAGATCATCCGTGGGAGCTAAAACCCCTTCGAGAAGTAAACCCTTCCTTATTATCCTTTTCAAAAGGACCACTCCCTTCCATTGTTGGCTTGTTTTGTAGTTTATATCCGCCCTTATATTTCCCTATCCCTCGACCACGTTGTGTTCGCCTGTCATTCTAATCTATCTCATCGAGTAGGGGGCGGGATACTCCCGCGGCCCTCTCACGCCACCGTACGTGCGGTTCCGCATACGGCAGATCATGAAGAACACTGAAGCCGTTGTACCGTTTCCAGCACGGATCACTTACTCTCGTTCGGTCCTTCGCCCTTGCCTTCTAGCCTCAGCGGCCTCGGCTCCAGCTACTACGACCTCTGCTGACCTCTCGCTCCGGCAGGGCCGTTGCCCTTTCAGGCACAAGGCGAGATCTCCCCAGGTAAGAACGCACAGTAAATGCCCCATGAAATCGGTCCTTACATTCCTGGTCTGAATTTCGCAGACTTTTGTCTCCATCAACACGGAGACTGTAATGACCGAACGTTCGATATATTGGGCCAACCATCTGAAGGCTATTAATGCCGAGGGTATTT
>JBKCCF010000212.1:0-6125 GCA_046305255.1 Methylococcaceae bacterium | reverse complement strand
GCATAGGGCGAGGCTTCGTTGACCGTGACGTCGCTCACGCTCATCTGACGGTCGTCGTCCGGTACCGCTGCGTTATTGGTAGTGCCATCGGGGTTGAAGATGGTGCCGGTGCCGTCGTCATTGATGTTGCCGATGCCGCCCGTGCTGGCAACGCCGCCGGTGGTCGTGGCTACCAGTTTAAAGGTTTCCGATCCCTCATAGGTGCCATCGTTCTTAATTTCGACGCGTACCTTCAGCCCTCCCGCCGGTAGCGCGACCGCCGTGGTATAGGAGGTCCAGGTCGAGCCGTCCCAGTATTCAAGACCAGTGCCGGTATCGGTGCCGACGGTGCCGCTGCCATCCTGCAGTGACAGATTCGCCAGCTGGCCGGCCACGCCGCTGACCGTGAACACGGCATAGGGCGAGGCTTCGTTGACCGTGACGTCGCTCACGCTCATCTGACGGTCGTCGTCCGGTACCGCTGTGGTATTGGGGGTGCCATCGTTGTTGAAGATCGTGCCGGTGCCGTCGTCCTTGATCGTCGCCGTGCCGGTGCTCGCCGTACCACCGGTCGGCGTCGCCGTCAGGGTGACAGTTTCGTTGTTGTCGCTGATCGCATCGTCCACGATCGGCGTCCGCACCAGGAAGCTGCCGCCCGCCGGTGTAGTGATCGCCCCGGTGTAGTCAAGCCAGGTCTGACCATTATTCAGCGAGTACTGCAGATTGGTGGGGCCTGTGGCACCGAAATCCGTGCCGCCGCCGGTCGCGGTACCTCCGAGCGACAGGCTGACCGGCTGACCCGCTGTAGCCGTCACCGTCCACACCGCAAACGCCGAGTTCTCGTTGACGTCGAAGGAGTCGACTGCAACGCCTCCCGCCTGGATTGCCAAAACGGCATTCAGAGAATTGTCAACCCTGTCACTACTGCTGCCGATGGCGGCATTTGTCTGGAAATAGGAATTATCCAAACTGATGATATATGCAGTATCACTGGCATCATCCGTACCAGGGGTAGTACCATTATCAATCCAGACATAAAATCCCTTGACATCCCCATTCACCTTGATGGGGCGACTCGCCAAAGCATTAGTGATCGTAACTGTATTATTGCCGCTATCAAGATAAGTTATGGTGCCCAGTACATTATTGCCACTGAACTGAGTACCGGCCTGGCTGAACGTCACCGATGAGGTAGAGAGTGGTGTCGTGTTGATCGTGCACGAGGAGGTCTCTTCACCATAGAAGTTATTGCTGGCACCACTGGCCGTTGGGATAAAAATACCTGCAAAATTAAGGCTGGCCATAAATTAGTTCCTCATCAGGGCAATAATATTTGTTTAGGTCAAAGTGCTATGAAAACAGACCTGAGAGCACCTCTTTGGCCGCGTTGGCCTGGATGCTTACACACAGGTTTGGAGGGCGGACCCTTCATTCGAAGGCCGAACTGTAAACAAGTGAAACACATTTCAAAACCCTTCATTTGGGTGGAAATCTTCATGCAATCCCCCCCATAAGAGGGGTTTGCCATCCCTATGTTGGTGCATAAAAAAGCCTGCCCCCTTGCGGTGCATAAAGAGACAAAATACTGTTTTATAATGGAATATTTGTTATGGATATGATCTTTTACGAGTCTCGCCCGATCGCGTGGTGATGCCGCTGCCGGTCGGGTCGAAGGCTGAATTGTAAGATTCGGTAAGGTTACAGGGCGACCTTGCAGGTGTTAGCGCCCGTTCACGATTTTTCGAGGATGCGCAGAGGAGAAAACCATACGCAAGTGACATCCGTCGCAATGGAACTTAAAGAGATCCTGCCGCTTCTGCACCGTGTAGGAAGCGGACGCGGCCGACGACGATGTATGACGCAGGGAATAAAATCTCAGGTTTCAAGCGCCGGGCAAAGCCTGCCGGCCGACAGCGGCACTGTGGGCGAGCCCTTTGCCCAGAGTGTGCGGGAAATCCTGAGTGAGGACGTCACGATGCAGATTAACCACACCCCTCCAGAGGGGGGTATTTCTTTCGAATGAAATCGGCTACAAAGTGCGCGCTACAGCACATCCCCTATCGCTGCACTTTTGATATGCCTTTGAACAACAACACTGAACTCTCCCCTCGCCAGCGGGAGGTAATGGACCTGATGTGCCAGGGATTGCCGACTCGCGTCATCGGCGAACGACTGCACCTGTCGTTGCATACCGTCAAGGAATATCGGGCGCTGGTATTGAAGCGCATGGGCGTCGACAACGTGGTTGAACTGGTCAACAAGGTCAACTGTCTCGCTGTCGAGCGACGTCAGGCCGAACAGCCTGCCCTGCAGTCGACGTTGAGTATTCCACCGAATCTGATTGTGGTTGAGGATGATGAAAGCTATAGGGAGCTTGTGGTGTCCAGCCTGAATCAACTCGGCTTTCCCTGCCGAGGCGTGGGCTGTCGTCAGGCATTACAGGACGCCCTCATGAGTCAGCCCGCCGATATCATCTTGCTGGATCTGAATCTCGGCGACGAGGATGGCCTGGATATCGCCAAGTCCCTGAGAGAGACAGAGCCCTACGGCATTATCATGATGACCACGCGGGGTACGGTTCAACAGCGGATTGATGGTCTTGCCACAGGTACCGATGCCTATTTGGTGAAGCCCATAGACATACGCGAACTTGTGGCCGTTATCCGTAATCTGCATCGTCGTCTAGTCGAGTGACAGGTTTCCTCTCCGTGAGCCTCGCCCGTTCTTTATGAATTTGGCACTGTGGCGTTTTCTGTTGCTGTTATGCCTTACCAGTTCCTGTGCAGGGGCAGGTTCCGTGGTGCTTGCCCCCTTGCCGCTGGATACCACCCAGCCCCGTCAGTCCCTGCGCGGTCATCTGAGTTTTTTCAAGGACCATACCGGACAGCTCGGTTTCGACGCTATTCGGGGCGTTGCCAGCGCGGGGCGCTTCCAGCCGGTGAGCAGTGCCGATGTCCCCACCGGCTACCTGGCAGACAAGCCGTTATGGCTCCATTTTGCAGTGGCTTACCCCACGGCGTCTGACCCTTCGGTCTGGTGGTTGCTGTTGGCTCCTGAGCTACTCAACCATATCACGGTATACGCCGAGCAGACGGACGGCCATTTCATTGTTCACCGCGGTGGCAGGGCACTGCCATTCGCTGAGCGGGAGATGGAAGGGGTAGGTCATGCGTTCAGACTCGGTCAGGATCCGGGCGGGGTTCGCCACTATTTCATAAAGACGTCTTTTAATGCCGCCATCAAGATTGAGCCCGTCTTGTGGAAGGAGAAGGATCTTCATGGATTTTATAGGCGGGTCTACGCCCAGTTTGGCGCCTATGTAGGCGTCGCCAGTCTGCTCGGGCTGCTGGCCCTGTCGCGCGCGCTATCCTACCGCAACCGTTGGGATGTTGCCTACCTCGCCTACATCATGGGTTTTGAGATGTTTCACATCACCAGCGCCGGCCTCGTCCAGGCCTGGGGACTTACTGACAATGGTGCAGTCCTGAAGGTACTGATTCACTCCGGCATCACGCTGGTTGGATTGAGTTTCGTGGCACTGACGCGTTATCTGATCGTCTGGCCCCAGCCGAGTACGCCATGGCCAAGGCGGCTGATGCTGGGCGGTATCGCTGGCCTTATGTTTATGCTGGCACTCATCAAGGGTTTCAATCCCGACGCATACGCTGAAGTTAATTTTGATGTGACCATCCTGTTATTAGGTATCTCGACACTGGCGGGCATCAGGGCCAGCGTGAAAGGCTATACCAATGCATCCTCTCTAACCCTCTGCTTCCTGCCCTTTGTGGCCTGGGCGATGTTTGTAGCGATTTCCCGCTGGCTTGAGGCGCCCCATATCGACGTCTGGCTCCGCAACCAGATCCTGATGCTCACCTCGTTGCTGCATCTATTCCTTTTATGGCTATTGATTCTAGGTAAAGAGTCGCGACTAAAAGTAGCAAAACAACAACTCGAGGCACGTCTGAATAGTCTTCGGGAAGAAATGGCTAATACGGCCCTGTTTCTGGACATGTTGACTCACGAACTCAATCGCCCCCTGAATGCGTTGGGTGTCCTATGCCTTCCAGACAGCGCCCCTGATACAGTCGCTGATCAACGCTCGCTCAGAAACCGCTTGATCAGCATTCGTACTGAATTCATCGGTATCATCGAAATCTGTACCGACCGCATTCAGCAGGCGGCAACGAGTCACCTGAGTCCGTTCGAGATCAATTTGCGCCCTTTGGTGCGCGGCATCGTCAATCATTTTCAGCAAACCTCCCCCGAACATCTGATCCGCCATGAACTAGAATCCTTGCCGGACAGTTTCGGCTGCGATCCGAAACTGGTCGGGATACTGCTGAGCAACCTGCTGGAAAATGCGGTTCGCTATACACCGGGCGGCGGAGTGATTTGGGTGACCGGCAAAACGATCGGGAGCGAGATGATTGAAATCACCGTGATGGACGAAGGTCCAGGAATAGCCAAAAGCGATCAGCCCCGCATTTTCGAGCGGTACACCCAGCTGAATGATTCGCCGGAACGAAAAGTCGGCATGGGCCTGGGCCTCTTTATTGTCCGCCGAATTGCCCAAATGCATGGTGGCACCGTTGTCTGTGAGAGTGAACCGGGCGAGGGCACAACCTTCCGCGTCACGCTCAAGCACTGCAAAAACGCAAAACAAAAATGAATCATTCGCTCGCCTGTTATTGTCTCCTGCCCGGCCTTCTGCTGGTGACCGCGCCGGTATCCGGCGACCACCTGTCTAAACTCCCTTCAGGCAACCTGCTCTACGACGTCCAGAATCCGTTCGTTTTCATTCCTCGTGTGCAGTTCGAAAATCACTTTGATACCGGAGAAGGCCCCCAGAGTGCGTCGACCTACCGACTTCGCATGCGTCCCATCATTCCGGTCGACATCAACGAAGACTGGGGTTTACGCACCCGCACAACAGTCAACATGACCTATCAGAGTGCGCTCTACCCTGGCGGCCCGAATCAATTGGGCTTCGGTGATATGGATCTTGAGTTTTACCTGACACCGAACCGCTCTCTGGCTCACGATGCACTCGTGGTCGGCGCAGGGCCATCAGTGCACATCCCGACAGCCACGCAAAGCATGATCGGGCTGCATCAATGGGGACTTGGCGCCTCGGCTGCAGTGATCTGGCAACCCGCTACGGTCTATGCCCTCAAGGGGTTCACTTTATGGTCAAACGTCAATCAGTCATTTGGGGTAAGCACCGGCGGCGGTACCGAGGCGCTAAATCTTCTGCTGCTACAGCCCGGTGTTTCCTACACCCTGGAATCTCCCGTTTCCTTCGCGTTGTTTTCCGAAACGGTATACAACTGGAACAAGGATCAGTGGACCCTACCCGTCAACGCGGCGGTGAGTACGCTGGTTTCGCCCGGGGGTCAGGATATCGTCATCACACTCGTCGGCCGCTATTACGCCGAGCGGGGGCTATGGGATCCAAGCTGGGGCGCACAACTCAACGTCAGTTTTTTGTTTCCGCAGTACTGAGTAAGACCTTGATGTCAGATCTAGCGGGAATCCTTGCAGTCTATCGTCTGGGTACAAGCAATGCCGTAGCCGAGAACATCAACAGTCAGATTCAGGCAGCCATCGTCAGGGCCAGAGGTCTCAAGTCGCTACGCAGCCTGACACACATCATCGTTCTGACAACAGGAAAGCTTTCGAACCTTCCGGCTAACCTCTGCCAAAACCCGGTGCCAGCATGAACCCTGCTTCCACACAAAACGGAAGAGAACCCTGTCTCGCGCCGGCCGATAAATCCGGCGATCCGGTGCTATCCGTACGCAGCGGCGTCTGGGTTTCTGGCGTTTTCGGTTCGGGCAAATCCCATTTGATCAAAGCTGTCTCCTGTCATCTGGAAAACATTGAGGCCACCGATCCGCTGGGTGGCATCCCTAAATGGGCGGCAAACTTCTTCGATCAGACCGAGACCAAGGATCCCATGCTTATTGCCGATGTGCAGCGAGCGACCCGGGATAGTTCCGACATCATCCTGTCAATCAGCATGGAAAACTTACCAGGGATCCGGGGAAATCAGCGTTGAAAAGTTGCCACCCCGGAGATGTGCAACCATCCGGCACTTTTGCCGGAGCAACCTGGGGTGATACGTATGGAATTCATAGCCGAAATCA
>JBKCCF010000211.1:0-6295 GCA_046305255.1 Methylococcaceae bacterium | reverse complement strand
CTTCTGCGTTGAGTGCGGCACTGACAGCGGTATAACCCGCCACCTGACTGCCATGGAAGTGCGCCTGAAGAGTCTTGATCTCATCGTTCAGGTAGCGCAAGCCTCGACCACTGAGCTCGAAACTGCCGGCGGGGGCTGCCCGTGGCCCCTCAAGATGACCATGACTATCAATCCAGCCACCGGCGAGTGGGACCCAGGCAGCAAGATCCTGCGCCCTGATTTGCCAGGTCAGATCCAGCTGCGGACCCAGCACACCGTCGAGGCGGAGGTCCGTCCCCGCGCCCTGCAGGTTTAACCCGCGAAAAACGGTCTGGTCACGCTGCAGGCCGATGTGACCTGCCGCGGTAACCGGCGTGTTGTGCAGTTTGGCCCGTGCCTCGAACGCCAGATCATCAAGGCCTCCCCGTAATGTGACCTCACCCTCCGGACTCCGCCAATCCGCCTTCGGTTCAGGTGGCCATAGCAGGTTTTGCCAGTGGGCATTGATGTTGAAGCTGGGTGAGTCCTGCAGATTCCCGACCCTTCCCGTCAGGGCAAAAACGGATTGCGTGGCGGGCAGTGTGAGGGCCAGCTCATGGATGGTCAGCTCGCCCGGTTGCCGATAGCCTGCCTTCAAATCCCCATTAACGGTCCCGACGGCCGGAATCCTGGTCTGAAAGTTACCGACCCATTCGCCCTCCATGCCAAACCCCTCACCCTTGAGGGACAACTTCAGCGGCCAGTTAATCCAGGACGGTTCCATCTGCCTCGGTACGAACTCCGCTACATCCAGCTGACCCGTCCAATGGTAGTTATCGGCCTGTCGGCTTGCGACCAGACTCAGCTCGGCGGTGGCCGGTGATTTGAGACTCTGCTGCAACAGCACCCGCTCCAAAGTGCCTGTAGCAAATCCGCCCCCCCTGAGCTCGGGGCCAGTAGCCGGACGGAAGACCCAGTCGGTAACAAACTCGAGTCTGCGCTGGCCCAGCCATGACAGATCGCCGGAGGCCGTCAGCGACACTTCAGGGGCCTGCAGGTCGAACCGGCGGAGCGTCAAAGCCTCGTGGGTCATGGCGAAAGAGGCCAGCACCTGGTCCACCCGGTAGGCTGCCGTATCGCCGGCCATCTGCACCGTGCCCTGACTGAGTCGCACCTCATCGACTATCAGATCGAAAGGCAGGGGCAGCGCCGGCATCTGGCTGGGACTGCTGTCGGTAGAGCGATAGTCCGGCCCGATTATCGCCAGACGGCGGATATGCAGGGCACCCTGCCAAAGTTCGGCGGGGTCCAGTTCCAGATCAAGTTCGGCACAGCGGATAGCACCCAGGGCGTCTTGATAATTCAGGTTTTGCCAACGGGAGTGCCCGAGCAGTACGCCTTCCACTCGCCCTACCCTGAACCCCGGCAGCCATGGGCCAGCACCCTGAACCAGCCTTTGCAGCCCCGCCTCGGTCAGCGCAAACCAGTAGAACACCGCCGCCAGCGTGAGCAGTGCCCCGCCTGCGAGGGCGCCGACAGGGGCCAGCAGACGCTTCACAGGTCCGGCCCCAGAATGAGATAAACCTGCACCGGATCCAGCGCCTTGCCCAGAGGGACACCGACATCAAGCCTGACCGGTCCGACCGGCGAACGCCAGCGGGCCCCGAGTCCCACCCCGGTTTTAACCGGCTCATTAAAATCATTCGTGACATAACCAAAATCGGAGAACGCCGCGATACCCCAATCGTCGAACAAGGCCCGGTCATACTCGACGCTGGCCACGGCCAGATGCCGGCCTCCGATGCGTTCGCCCTGGGCGTTGTAGGGGCTGATCTCATTCAGGCGGTAACCGCGGACCGTCGGCGCACCACCGGCATAGAAGCGTTCGGTAATCGGCATACGGTCGAAGTCATTGGTGACCATCTCACCCAGTTGCGCCCGGGCAATCAGGCGATTGTCCGGATTGAGGCTGTAGACGCCTTTGCCGTAAATCCGCAGCCTGATGAATGACGCTTCGGATGCGAAGCCTCGCACGGCCCCTGCCAGATTGGTGTCAATGCGGATGCCCTCGCTGGGAAAAATGGCATCGTCGGAATCCAGCCATGTGTAGTTGACGCTTGGAATCAGGAGGTCAGTGGTTTGATTGACGCCGCCGATGGTGAAGTTTTCGCGGAGAAAATCCAGCGACAGGGCCTCCCGCAAATCCCAGCGGGTGGTGGAATGCCGCACCCCCGCCCGCGCCACCTTGGCCCGGCCGGCGACCGTATCTTCCAGCCCGAGTTTAGTGGTGAATGCCAGCTGGTCCCGCTCGGGGTCGGCCAATGGTATGGCATACATTGCGTCAATCTGGTTCCAGATCAACGATAGTTTGGCACTGGCCTGAAACGTATGGCCGTAACGGTTGATATAGCGGTTACGGTAGCCAAAACTCAGGCGCGGACCGGTATCGGTGCCATAGCCACCGCCAAGATCAACCCGGTTACGCGGCACCATGGTTAGATCGACATCAATGGGCACCCGTCCGTCGCGGGCCTTTTCAGGCCTTGGAATGACGTCGGCTTTTGCAAAATAACCGCTGTTGAGCAGGCTTTTCTGGGTGGCCAGTACCGATGATGCCCGATACGGGGTGCCCGTCTCGAACCGGGTAAACCCCTTGAGCAGTTCCTGATTGAGCGTGGTTTCGGCAAATGACACCTCGCCGAACAAATAACGTTTGCCCGAATCAAGTCGGATATGAACCTCTGCCGTGTAGGTCTGGATATCTACCCTGAGTTCCCTCTGCAGGAAACGGGCATCGAAGAACCCCAGTTCAGCGGCTTCCTGCTGCAAAGCCTCGCGTCCTTTTTCATACAGGGCATGATCGAGCGTATGGCCCACCTTGAGCGGGAACTGTTCCGCCAAACGCCGCATGTCGGCTTCGTCTGTCGCCTCCCCGGCCAGACTGACCTCGACTTTCGCGACAGGCATCGCAGGCCCCGGATCAATGCGGAACGCGGCATGCCAGCCCTTGCTGTCATGATCGACAGTCGCTGCCGTTATTACCGGGCGATAGTAGCCAAATGTCTCCAGCGCCCTGCTGATTTCGCCCGCTGCACGGTCTTCTGCCAGTTCAACGGCCTCTTTGGACGCATGAGCGCTGATGCGGGCCATGGTTAGCATGGCACGGACATTTTTCGCCTGCATCTCAGTCAGCCCCTCGATGCTAACGCTGACGTTATCATCGGCCCGAACCAGCGGGAGAACCAGGAGTCCTAGGCTGAACAGTGTGGCCCATCGGCCGCATTTATGGGGCAGCATCACCGGCATTGCCTTGATAGGGTGCTTCTTGGCTGGCGCGAGACCAATGCAGCCATGGCGAGGCTAAATCCAGTGTCCATCACTGTCGTTTGCCGCGTCAACCGGGTGAGATGCTGGCAGGAATATGTATGGCCGCGACGGTCTCCCGCGCCGCCCCGGAAGCTGGATTCAGCCTCTTGCCAGCCCTGCCAAAACCGCCGCCGGGTGTATGATGTTGCATGTTTTTAACGGCTATTCAGGGTGCAAAAAAAAGTATGAGCAGTACTGATTTTTCCAAACGGTTTCGCCGCATCGGTCTGTTGACCATCTTCGCGGTTTACCTGCTGATTTTTGTCGGTGGCATCGTTCGCGCCTCGGGGTCCGGCATGGGTTGCCCCGACTGGCCGACCTGCTTCGGGCAGTTGATTCCGCCTACCGATGAATCCCAGTTGCCGGCAAATTACCACGAGATTTATATCGGCTACGGCGATACCACGTTCAATGTCGTGAAAACCTGGACGGAATACCTCAACCGCTTGCTAGGGGTCAGTATCGGGCTGCTGATTTTCGGCACGCTGCTCCGTTCCCTCCCCCTCCGCAAGCGGGATCCGGTAATTTTTCGGCTGGCACTCGGCATTTTCCTGCTGGTTGGCTTCCAGGGCTGGCTGGGGTCAAGGGTAGTGGCCAGTGATTTGCGGCCAGTGCTGATTTCAGCCCACATGATCGTGGCGTTCCTGATCGTGAGTCTTTTGATTTACACCGTTAGCCGCTCGCAACGCGCTGTGCTGGCGCCGACAAACATCAATGGCCTGCCGCCGGTGTTCCGCAGGGTATTAATATGCGCAATGGCAATGACCTTGCTGCAGGTTGCGATGGGCACCCAGATCAGGGAGGCGGTCGATGGCATTGCCCATGCCAACCTGATTGCCGAACGCAGTATCTGGCGTGAGCACTTCCCCATCATTTTTTACGTTCACCGCTCCTTTTCGTCCCTGATCCTGTTCACCAATCTCTGGCTGGCCTGGACGCTGGTTCGCACATTGCCGCCAGGGCAACTGTTCCGCGGCTTCGCCTATGCGCTGGCAAGCCTGATCGTCATCGCCATCCTGACCGGCGTCAGCCTTGACCGTCTGGGCTTCCCCGCCTTCGTTCAACCTTTCCATCTGCTGCTGGCGAACCTGATCTTCGGCTGTCAGTTCTTCCTGTTCACGGGGCTGGGCTATGCTGCAGTACAGCACAAGGCAGCTCAGGCCTGATCCAACGCTAGTGACACTGACTCGGTGCCGGCATTTGCAGCGCCGAGTCCTGACTGTTTAATAGCTGCACCTTTTCATCCAGCTCCAGCGGCAGCCCCGACCAGTTCAGTTTAAGCGCAAATACTTCGCCACGGATCCTGCGTGGTGCAACCTCGACGATGACCCCTCTGTCCAGCAAGGGTTTGGCCGCCTGCTCCGCCTCGCCACGCGTTTTGTAAAGGCCCAGTGAAATAGCCAGCGCGAGGGGACCCTTATCGAAAATCCAGCTATCAAATACCCCGTATTTTGCCAATAACCTGCGGTTGGCCCGGGCACCCTCCAGTGTCCTCGCCTTGGGATAGAGCACCCACCAGCCATCGGGCACCGCCCCGGTCTTAATGACGACCCTGGCCTCCTGTACGCTTGAACCGATAAGCCCGAGATAAGCATCGGCCGCTTCGCGGGTCAGGATCGGGCCAATCTCATAGCAACCGTCGGCGGACTGCTGTAGCGGCTCCAGCGGCTTTTCCGACTCGGCAGAATCAGTCTGCCCTACTCCACCATCGGCAACCTGATGCTCCGCTACCTGACCGGCGTCGTCATCGGCCGGCGGCGTTGCCGGAGCAATATCCGGCCCGGCGGCAGGCAGCGTCTGTGGACGATCGCCGCCGTCAGCGAAACTGAGGCTGTTATCGGTCGGGGTTGCCTGGTCTGAGACGGGCTGTTCCCGTACATTTTTCCAGACGAAAAACACGACGTTCAGCACGATCAGCAGGTAAAAGAGATTCTTCATGGGAAATCGCTGTCAGCAATGGTAAGCAGCCCTTTAAGCACGAGAAGCTCATCCCGCAGGAAGGGGATGGACAGATGGCCACCGATTTCCGCCGCATCGCCGCCGGTAAGAACCAACCGCAGCGGGCTGCCGTTGCAGTTGAGATGGGCCACCGCTTTCTCGATCAGGCCGGCGCAGGCCAGAAACACGCCACCGGCGACCGCTGCCGTCGTTGACCGCCCCAGCAGTTCAGCGCCCGCAGGGTAGTCCGTAAGGGCTATTCCTGCTGTTTGGGTCAGCAACGCGCGAATCATGGTCTGGTGACCCGGGGCGATCAATCCACCGCGATGCCGGCCGTTTTCATCCAGCATATCCAGCGTTATGGCAGTGCCGCAATCAACCACACAGGCCGGACCGCCATAATAAGCCTGCAGCCCGACCAGTGCCACCCAGCGATCCACCCCCAGTTGCTGGGGCTGATCGTAACCGTTGACGACGCCGCAGCGGTGCGGTTCGGACCGGACCAACCGGGGCACCAGGCCCCATTGCGCCATCAGCCAGTCGCTCAGCACAGCCGCCCGATCAGCACCGGCAACATTGGCAAGGTAAACCTCGGCGGGTGGTGACGGTCTGTCCCCCCAAAATCGCTTGAGGTCGTCAGCCAGCGTAGTGATATCAGATGAAAAGGCCGGACCCGCCTCCAGCTCGGTGCCAAAGCTCCAGGCCCATTTTAGTCGCGAATTGCCGATATCGACCAACAGCCGCGCCGGCTTGTACGCTGTCATGATCGGCTGACCCGCAACCGCACATCACCGGATGCGAACGGCCGCTGGCTGCCGTCGTCCAATTGCAACAGCAGCAGGCCATCATCGGTCACATCAATAATGCGGCCGTGAATGACGGTGTCCCCCATTTGCAGGCTGGCCTCGCGACCTTGACAGGCATGAGCCCGACGCCATTCCGGCAGGTAGGGCAAAAGCCCCTGATCGGGATAATCACGCAGCAGGGGCAACAGTTCATTGAGCAGCAGGGCGATCAGTGCATTCCTCGCCGG
>JBKCCF010000210.1:0-13616 GCA_046305255.1 Methylococcaceae bacterium | reverse complement strand
ACACACATCCTGCCCAATGCCATGCTTGGCATCATCGGCGGCGGCCAACTGGGCCGCATGTTCACCATGGCTGCGCGCGCCATGGGCTATCGGGTGACGGTGCTGGATCCCGACCCTGACAGCCCAGCCGGCAGCCTTGCGGATATCCACCTCAAAGCCGACTTCGACGACCCGCTCGCCTTGGATCAACTCGCCAGCACGTGCGCCGCCGTAACAACAGAGTTTGAAAATATTCCCGCCAGCAGCCTGACGCGGCTTGCGGAATGGGTGAAAGTATCCCCCGCCGCCGCCAGCGTTGCGATTGCCCAGGATCGTATTACCGAAAAGCGTTTCATCACCGACGCAGGACTCGCGGTTGCGCCGTTCCTGACCATTGAAACAGCCGCTGACTTGGCGTGCGACCTATCCGGTCACCTGCCCGGCATCCTGAAACTGGCGCGACTCGGCTACGATGGCAAGGGACAGATCAGGGTCAGTACCGCTGAAGAAGCCAGGGCGGCATTTCAGAGCCTGGGTCAGAAACCCTGTGTGCTGGAACGGCTTCTGGACCTCAAAACCGAAGTGTCCGTGATTGTGGCGCGTAGCGGCCCCCATCAACTGACAACCTTCCCGGTTGCCGAAAACCAGCATGAGGCCGGTATCCTCGACATCAGCATCGTACCCGCCCGGATAGCGCCTGCACTGGCCGAGGAGGCCCGCGCCATGGCCTTACAGCTGGCTGAAGCCATGGACTATGTCGGCGTACTGGCTGTGGAATTTTTTGTGCTGAAGGACGATGAACTGGTCATCAACGAAATGGCCCCTCGCCCACACAATAGCGGCCACTACACCCTGGACGCGACGCTAACCAGCCAGTTCGAACAGCAAGTTCGCACCCTCTGCGGTCTGCCGCCCGGCGACACCCGCCTGCTCAGTCCGGTCGTCATGGTTAATTTGCTGGGCGATATCTGGCGCGACGATGTACCCGCCTGGGATCTGCTGTTGAGCGAGCCTAACGTGATCCTTCACCTCTATGGCAAAACATCCGCCCGCATGGGCCGCAAAATGGGTCATTACAACGTGCTGGCAGAGAACACCGAACGTGCGCTGGAACAGGCGCTCGCCCTCAAGAACGCACTAACGGCCTGAACCTTTCCGGCATTTAGCGCTGGCAGGACGGACACCAATAAGTGGCCCTCTGGCCCAGGCGACTCATCCGTATCTCGCTGGCGCAGATCCGACAAGGCTCGCCCGCACGGTCATAGACCCTGAGGGTCTGCTTGAAGTAGCCGGGCTGCCCCGCCTCATTGACGAAATCACGCAGCGTCGTCCCACCCTGCTCTATCGACGCCGTCAACACCGCACGGATGGCCTTGGCCAGACGTTCGTAGCGCACAAGCGAAATCCGCCCCGCGGCGCATTCGGGCGCAATGCCCGCGCTGAACAGGGACTCACTGGCGTAGATATTGCCAACACCGACCACAACATGGCTGTCCATAATAAAGGCCTTGACTGCTGTGCTACGGCCCTGGGCACGCTGGTGTAGGTACTTTCCAGTGAAATGCTCGCCCAGCGGTTCAGGACCAAGGCGGGCGATCAGGGGATGCTGAGCCGGGTCATCCCTGGTATGCAAAAGACAGCCGAAGCGGCGCGGATCGTGGTAACGCAGGCTTAACCCGCTGGTCAGGAGCACATCAATATGATCGTGTTTTCTGGGGGCTGAAGCGGGATCAACCACCCGCAGGCTACCCGACATCCCAAGGTGCAGGATGAGACTGCCCCCGCCTACGCCGAAGAGAATGTATTTGCCGCGTCGTGTCAGCGTCTCAATGCGCTGTCCCTGCAGGATTTCCGGCAAATCCGGCGGTACCGGCCAACGCAGCCGACCCTCCCGGATGAACACCCGTTCTATCCCCTGACCCAGCGCATACGGCGCAATGCCTCGCAGGGTGGTTTCAACTTCGGGCAATTCGGGCACGGAACTTCCTGCTGTTTGAAACAAGGAGCGCATACACCCCCTGGATTGAGGCCATTACCGGCAACTATTCGTCGTCATGTGAGATGTCGTTGCCTTGCGGAGCTACCGACGGAGACTCAATCTCGCCGTCGCCATCATCCTCTCCCAGGTTATCGGCCTCCTCGTGGTCATGATCGGCAGCAGCATCGGGGTGAGCCTCACCCGTAGAGGCGGCAGCTGGCGCCTGCTTGGGAGACTGATTGAGTAACTGACGCGCAGTTTCGGCAGGGACTTCAAAACTCAAGCCAAGATCGCGGCGACCGAGGACCCATTCGGGTTGGCGCTGGACAATGACAAACTCGACGGGGGCAGCATCCTTGAGACCTATGCGGATCACCTCACCTTCCACAGCTTGCTGAAGTCTTTTGACATCAATAGCCCGCGCGGTACTCCAGTATCCTGCCAACTCAGCCGCGACCGGTTTGCCACCGGCTGGGGGTTGCTCAGTCCATGTGCCGTCCACTCCGCGACTGGCCTTGAATCCGGGAATGGCAATCTCGGTTACGATTGCCTCGTCGGGCAGCAGCTTCTTGTCCACATAGTCCGTCGCAGCAGCAGTCAAGTGGTGATAGAAGTCATCACTCACAAGATGCAAGGTGTCACCGACCTTCACATAACGCCTGAGGTTAATCGGATCAGTACCGCCGAACTGCAGAACCGTGGCCCCCATGGTCAGCGTTGCCGCGGGCTTCTCCAGCTCAAACTTGGCCAGATCGGCGGGTTGAAGCGGATAGCGGGCATCACTGGCAACGGTGGCAATTTCCAGCAACTGATGAACCCGCACCTGATTTACCGGCGCAGGGAACGGTGCCGTCAGGCGCCATTGACCAGCGGTTTTCTCAAAAACCAGGGTATCGCTATTCTGAAGTGTGATGCGGGTCACTGCATCAACATCAACCGCTGCCAATCGGGTCGTTTCGGGGGGTGTCTTGCCAGGCTCGAAATAGATCAGAGCCAGCAGCGTTGCAATAATCGCCAGCAGCGCCAGATTGAGGATTAACCTGAATTTCATATCAGCGACTCCTGCGTTTGAACCACACCAATGCACCCGCCCCCAGCAAGGCTCCCGGCAACAGGAACAGGAAGCTCACGGCGATGCTGCCGGAAGCCAGGGGCGATAGTTCGAGAGTTCGGTCGGGGGCTATTTTGGCCGGGATGTTGATCAGCGCATCGCCTCGGCTTAACCACTGAACCATGTTGATACCCAGATCAAGATTGCCACCGTTACCCAAGTAGGCATTCGAGAGAAAATCTCCGTCACCGATCACGACAATGCGTTGTTCGGCAGGTGTCTCCAGCTTCTGCGGATCGGCTGCCTTATTGTCGCCAGCCTTGTTGAGTGGGCGGGTCAATGCATAACCAATATCCAGCGGCCCCTGCCGCTCGCCCTTGGCGGCATCGAAGGCGATCTTGCCCGCAATCGGGCCTATCTCGGTCCAGGAGCGCTGCAGGGTCGTCAACAGTGGTTCTTTCTCGAACTCATTGCGATCATTTTTGCCGAGAGCGGCCGCAGAAGGGAACAGGGTCATCTGCTGGAACCGCTGGGTAATCGGATGGGGCGGATAGTCCGAGACCAAGGCAAAGGTCGGGTCGTCAATACCCAGCAACTGGGTTGAGGCATCCACCACTGTCCCGGGCAGAAAACTGATGCCCAGCTGATCCGCCAGCGGTGCCAGACCGTAAAGTTCGCCGGGATCACCCAGCCACCAGAGGTTGCCGCCTTTCCTGACATACGCCTGGATCAGCGTGATCTCACCCGCCAGCAGCGCTGTACGCGGCCCCGCCAGCACCAGCACATCAGTGTTGTCGGGTATGCTCGGGGTTGCGGCGAGATTAATCATGCTCAGGCTGATACCCTTGCGCCTGAGTTCTTCCGCAAACTGATGGAGATCGTGATTCGCCTGCCCCTCCGGCGAACGTTCGCCATGACCTTCGAGAAATACCACATGCCGCTCTGCGGCGGTAGCCAGCCGTTGAAGGGCGTTCGTCACACTGGCCTCACCCGCCTCCTGAATTTTTTCGGAGCGACCCTGATACTCAATGGTCATTTCGCCATCAACCGAAATCCCCAGCTGGCGAATCTTGTCGGGCTGGGTATCGGGGTTGACGAAGGTGAGGACCATGTCCGGCTTGGCCCGGCTGTAGCGGTGGATGAGATCCCGGACAGGCTCACGCACCTGCTGGTTTTCCCGGGCATAGGCCGTGACAGCGACCGGGCCCTTGAGCAAGGCCAGCACTTTGCGGCTGGTATCGGACAGGGTATGGCGATGGCTGGCCGTCCAGTCGAACTGAGCGGTATAGCGTGTACTGAGCCAGGCCATAAGCCCCACTGCAACCAAAAACAACAGGGTGAAAAGCAGGTTCTGGATGCGAATTTCAAGATGAGTCTTACGGTTGATCTTCATTTTTGCAGCCGGTCGTAGTCCAGACGATGAACGCTTAGCACCAGAAAAGTGGTGATGAATAGCAGAAAATAAATCAGGTCGGTGCTGGAAATCAGTCCCTTCAGCAGACCCTCGTAATGACGCAGCAGGGACAGATATTCCAGCACTCCGCCGCCCTGAGCTCCCGACTGACCCGACCAGTCAATGATCCAGAGCAACAATAGTGCCCCGAAACTGCTGACCGCAGCGACGGTAGGCTGACTGGCCAATGCCGACATAAACAGGCCGACGGCAGCAAAGCCCGACAGCAAGAGCACCAGCGCGAGGGTACAGGCCGCCAGCTTGCCGATGTCAAGCCCACCACCGACCAGCAATGACAGTGGCATCAGCAGAATCATGCCGATCATGATCAACAGAAAGGCAATTACCCCAAGATATTTGCCCAACACAATCTCCGCCATTGACACTGGCGCGGTAAACAAAAGGCTCAGTGTACGGTTCTTGCGCTCCTCGCTGATCAACCGCATCGTCAGCAATGGCGTCACCAGCAACAAGATGACACCGGCATTGCCGAATAGCGGGGCGACGATCAGATCAGTGATGCCCGGCGCCTCCTCCATGCCGGCGATACGCGCCTGCACCATCAGGTAATAATCCAGCTGGGCCAGGAACATATAACCGAGGATGATCTGGATCACGCCCAGAATCGTCCAGGCTAGCGGCGAGAGAAACAGGGTGCGGAACTCACGTCCCGCAATGACCAGAGCCATCATGCGTCAGCCTCCTGTGCAATGGGGTTGTGCTGGGTAATATCAATGAAAATCTGCTCCATACTGCGTCGCTCGGGCGTCATTTCAAGAAGTCCCCAGCCCGAGGTAACAATCAGTTCGGCTATTCGTTCAGCGGGACTGAACTCCTTGTCGTGATAAATCCGCATCCGTCCATCGCCCAGGTCATCAACCTTCTGCACCCCGGCCACAGATAGCAGCCTCGCGGGCTCTGGCGGACGGTGGGTAGCCAATAGCAGACTGGAAGCCCGCATCTGCTGTTCGAGCCCCTCAATGCTGTCGTTCAGCACCAGGCTCCCTTTATGGATAATCTGCACCTGGGTACAAGACTCCTGTACCTCAGGGAGAATGTGGGTCGAGAGTATGACACCATGCTCCTTGCCCAACTCGCGAATCAGCTCTCGAATTTCTCGAATTTGCAGGGGATCCAGCCCCACGGTCGGCTCGTCGAGAATAATTACGGCGGGCATGTGAATGATGGCCTGAGCAATACCAACACGCTGCTGATAGCCCTTGGACAGGTTGCCAATCAGCCGTTGCCCGACATCGGCCAACCCACAACGCTCCTTGGCCTGATCCAGTGCGGCTTTGTGACGGTTGCGCGCGATATCATGCAGGCGAGCACAGTAAAGCAGGTATTCGTCTACCGTCAGTTCGCGGTAGACGGGCGGAATTTCCGGCAAATAGCCCAATTCACGCTTGGCCTCCCTGGGGTTGTCGAGTATGTCGACCCCGTTGATGCGAATCTGGCCCGAGGTGGGTGCGAGGTTGCCGCAGATCATCTGCATGGTCGATGACTTGCCGGCACCGTTAGGCCCAAGGAAACCGAGAATCTCGCCTTTTTCCAGCGTGAAAGTGACATTGTTTACGGCGCAATGATCGCCGTAGTAGCGATAGAGTTGATCAGCCTGAATAAGCGCGTTCATGATGTTCGGTAGGAAAATCGGTAGGCCCGGATCAAGCGGCGTGCTTCGGGGCGGTAAGGAAAATGTTGACCGGGTAGGTTAATTACTTTACATAGAGCCCAGACGATGGACAGGGCCGGCAATCCGGATCGCTGAACCCGCGTCGGCGTTGAATTACCGCGGGGTAGACCTTCCCCACCACCCGTCATTAGTTGAGTTAAAAGACGCCCACCACTGGATAGGCGCCACGAATTATAACGAGGAGAAGCTTTTATGCGAATTGGTGTCCCTAAAGAAGTGCACGCGGGAGAGAAGCGTGTCGCCACCGTGCCGGAGGTGGCTGAGAAACTCATCAAACTGGGTTTTTCTGTCACTGTTGAAAGCGGTGCGGGTATCGGCTCAAATTTCTCCGATGAGGCCTACCGGGCTGTCGGCTGCGAAATTGCCGATCGCGCGAAGGTTTGGTCGGATTCCGACATCGTACTCAAGGTCCGCGGCCCTGAGGCGCACCCCGAACAGGACCTCAATGAGGTCGCCAGTCTGCGCGAGGGCAGCAGCCTGATCAGCTTTATCTGGCCAGCCCAGAATCCGGTTCTGATGGAACAGTTGGCGGCCAAGAAAGCGACAGTCATTGCCATGGACAGCGTACCCCGCATCTCCCGCGCCCAGAAGCTTGATGCACTCAGTTCAATGGCAAACATCGCCGGTTACCGCGCCGTGATTGAGGCTGCCCATGAATTTGGTCGTTTCTTCACCGGGCAGATAACCGCTGCAGGTAAAGTGCCCCCTGCCAAAGTCTTCATTATCGGCGTCGGGGTGGCCGGTCTTGCTGCCATCGGCGCGGCCAACGGCCTTGGTGCCATCGTCAGAGCCTCCGATACCCGCCCCGAGGTCAAGGATCAGGTAAAATCCATGGGGGCCGAGTTTGTCGACGTGGACTACCAGGAGGAAGGTTCTACCGCCGGCGGCTACGCCAAACTGATGAGTGAGGGCTACCAGAAGGCCCAGCGGGCGTTATATGCCAGTCAGGCCAGGGATGTTGACATCATCATCACTACCGCGCTGATACCCGGTAAACCGGCACCTCGCCTGATCACTGCCGATATGGTTGCTACCATGAAGCCTGGCAGCGTGATCGTTGATCTTGCCGCAGAGCAAGGCGGCAACTGCGAACTGACCGAACCCGGCCAGGTCGTGGTTCGCCATGGCGTTACCATCATCGGCTATACCGACTTGCCCAGCCGTCTGGCCCGACAGTCCTCGACCCTTTATTCCACCAATCTGCTGCGCTTATTGGAGGAACTCTGCAAGGAGAAAGACGGCATCATCACCGTCAACATGGATGATGAAATGATCCGTGGCGCCACCGTGATCAAGGACGGCAACATCACCTGGCCGCCGCCCCCGATTGCAGTATCCGCGGCACCCAAGCCAAGCGCGGCAACAGCGGTCGCCGTCAAGAAGGAGGACAAGCCACCGCTGTTACCAGCCTGGGCCAGCGCGACCCTTAAAATCGCCCTGGTCGGCCTGCTGTTCTGGTGGGTGGGTGCCAATGCGCCGGCAGCGTTCATGGAGCATTTCACCGTATTCGTGCTGGCCTGCTTCGTCGGCTACATGGTGATCTGGAATGTAACCCCCGCCCTGCATACTCCGCTGATGAGCGTCACAAACGCCATCTCCAGCATTATCGCCATCGGCGCCCTGGTCCAGATCTCCTCACCGGAAATCACTCTCCTGGCCGCCATTGCCCTGGTACTCACCTCTATCAACATGGCCGGCGGCTTCTGGGTCACCCAGCGCATGCTGAGCATGTTCAGGAAATAAGCAGCGGAGAATAACAAGATGTTTTCTGAAGGACTGGTAACTGTTTCATACATCGCCGCGACCATACTCTTTATTTTGAGTCTGGGCGGCCTATCCAACCCGGAAACAGCTCGAAAGGGCAATTTCTATGGGATCCTGGGCATGGCCATCGCCATTCTGGCAACTGTGGCAGGCCCCAAGGTCAGTGGTGCGGGTTATGTGCCGCTGATACTGGCCATGCTGACCGGTGGCAGCCTGGGCGTGTTTGCCGCAAAGAAAGTGAAAATGACCGAAATGCCGGAACTGGTCGCGCTCATGCACAGCATGGTCGGTCTGGCGGCGGTTCTGGTCGGCTATGCCAACTACCTGGATCCGGCGGCAGAACTGACTGGCGTCGAAAAAACCATCCATGAAGTGGAAATCTACATCGGCATTCTGATCGGTGCAGTGACCTTCTCCGGATCGGTCATTGCCTTTGGCAAACTCTCCGGTAAGGTCACTGGTAAACCGATGATGTTGCCGGGTCGGCATCTGCTCAACCTGGGCCTCCTGGTCGGAGCAGCGCTTGTGGGTCACTGGTTCCTGGGCCTGACGGGTCACGAGGGACTGACAGCGCTTTATGTCATGACTATTATCGCCCTACTGTTTGGCATCCACATGGTGATGGCTATTGGCGGCGCTGACATGCCGGTAGTAGTGTCCATGCTCAACAGCTACTCAGGCTGGGCGGCTTCCGCGACCGGCTTCATGTTGAGTAATGACTTGCTGATTGTGACGGGGGCGCTGGTCGGTTCCTCCGGTGCGATTCTGTCCTACATCATGTGCCGGGCGATGAACCGAAATTTCCTCTCGGTCATCGCCGGGGGATTTGGCACCAGCGGCGGTACCACTCCGGCGGCCGGCGCAGTACCTGAAGGCGAGGTCACGCCGATAGGCTCGGAGGAAACCGCAGAACTGCTCCGCAATGCCGGTAGTATCGTGCTGGTACCGGGTTATGGTATGGCAGTCGCCCAGGCCCAGCACACGGTTCAGGAAATCACCAAATTGCTGCGCGAGAAAGGCACCGAGGTGCGTTTCGCCATCCATCCTGTCGCGGGCCGTATGCCGGGCCACATGAACGTGCTGCTGGCTGAGGCGCGGGTGCCCTATGACATTGTGCTGGAAATGGACGAAATCAACGAAGACTTCCCGGAAACTGACGTGGTGATGGTGATCGGCGCCAACGACATTGTAAATCCCGGTGCTCAGGAAGATCCCAACAGCCCCATCGCCGGCATGCCGGTACTGGAAGTCTGGAAAGCCAAGACCACGATTGTCATGAAGCGCTCGATGGCATCCGGCTATGCCGGCGTCGATAATCCACTGTTCTACAAAGAGAACAACCGTATGCTATTTGGCGATGCCAAAAAAATGCTGGATGAAGTTCTGAAACATCTGCAAGGGTAATCGCTTCCCTGCTGCGGGCCGGACGTATCACCGGCCCGCCTCTTCAGAAGCAGCAAGCACATCATGTCATTACCATGAATACACTCCCGGTTCGGACTGCAATATTGGCAGGCGTTATCGCATTAACCAGCGCATGTGGGGCCACGTACACCCAACTCAACGCCCCTGCAAAACCAGAAAAAAAAGCACCGCTCTCATCAGACTGCCCCTATGGTACTGATTACCTGACAGGAAAGTGCAAGCCCGTACCCAAAAGCGTCAATGACGCCATCTGGTGGCAAAACACCCGCTAGCCGTGGGGAGATCCCTGCAACCGCCCGCCCTCATCGGGTTGAAGTACAATAGCGCCTGACATTCGGGAAGCATCCGCTTCGGACTACACAGGAGAAATACAATGGCCTCACGCGGCGTCAACAAAGTCATACTGGTCGGCAATCTCGGCGCCGACCCGGAAATCAGACAGTCCCCCAACGGTAGCGTCGTCGCCAATCTCAATATTGCCACGGGCGAAGCCTGGAAGGATCAGCAAGGCACCTTGCAGGAAAGGACCGAGTGGCATCGCGTTGTGATGTTTGGGCGTACAGCCGAAATCGCCCGGGATTACCTCAAGAAAGGAAGCAAGCTCTACCTCGAAGGCCGTCTGCAAACCCGAAAATGGCAGGACAAGAACGGTCAGGACCGTTACACGACAGAAATTGTAGCCAATGAAATGCAGATGCTTGACCGTGCCGGCAGCGACTCTAGTGGCCCACGTCAAGGCAGCGGCGGCGGTTATGGTGCAGCCCCCCAGAACTACGGAAGCCAGCAACCGCCATCAGGCTCGGCCTATCCACCCAGCAGTGGCGGAATGGACAGCGATTTCGACGACGACATCCCGTTCTAGCGGGTACCCAACCCATAAGGCAAATAAAGGTCCGACAAGACCTGTGCTTGCCGGGCCTTTTCTTGCCTTACAGGCATCAAGGCCTTTTGTTCGGATATTACGTAAACCAAGAGGGCTTCATCCTGAGCAGGCGTGTCATGCCAAACGGCTGGAGTGTCCCGACTGCGCAAAGGGTTGTGCTCCTGAGTAAAACAGGAAAACGAGCGGATTCCCCGGCTAACTCCCTCCAAAATCCGTTGCCCGTTTGAAAAGGGCTTCAATCGAAACAGAAGATCGGATGATCTTCTGTTTCGGCGATGTATTCAAGGCTGACTGTCATCCTCAACCATATTGGTGCGAAGGAGACCGGCGAAAGCGCCCAGGAAGCCGTTGGTCACCATCCAGAACGGAAGCGTTTCCAGGCCGAAGAATTTAGCATCAGTGATGATCGCCCAGACCATGGCCGCCAGAGCGGTGATGACCGTACTGACCGCGCCCACAATACCGCCATGGACAAAGCCATGATGGCCAGACTTGTGCGCAGCGACATAGCCGGCCCCCAGACAGGTCGCAAGCCCCATGAATTGGCTGATTCCGTACAGCAGTTCGCGGTTTTCGCCCCCGGCAGCTTGACTACCGATCAGCCACGGCAATACCACGATATGCAGGGTGTATAAGGTACAGAATGTCGCGATTCCCCAGGCCAGGGCCTTGCCATTGATGGGTATGATATTCACGGGGCTACCTCTGATTGTTAACGTCTTGATACAGGTGGGTTTGATCCAGTTTAGAGCACACCCTGCCTGTGGGGTTCCGAACTGACATCAGTCTGAGCAGGGGCTACCTCTAGCCGACGGGGATGCCTGATTCGGCACGTGTCAAGATTGACGCTTACCCCCCTGATAGGCAACATAAGACCCGAGACCGGTTCGGGTCACTCATTGTGACCGTTTGCGGATTCAATTCCGCACCCAATCCGCCCTTGAGCCGCATCGGCTCTGCATCACCACGGAAGCACGCCTGAATGTCCATCCCGCGCCTGATCGCTGCCCTGGCCCGTCGCTGCGCCCTGCACCCCTGGCATGTCCTCAGCCTCGCGGCTTTGCTGTCTGTGCTTGCAAGCTACGCAGCCGTTCAACTTCCAGTGCACACGTCGCGACAGGCCCTGCTGCCGCAAAATACCGAGGTCGCCCGACGACTCAACAGTTTTCTTGAAAAGTTTGGTGCTGCTTCCGATCTGATGGTGGTTATCGAGGGGGCTCCGCGTGCCGAGCTTGAGTCGTTTGCAACCGAACTCGCCGTGCGCCTGCGGCGGGAACCGGAAGTCGCACAGGTTACCGAGCGTCTTGATCCCGGTTTTTTCCTTCAGCATGCTTATTTACTGATTCCAGCAGCCCAACTGGACTGGTTGTCGTCGCTGTTTGATCCGTCAGCAAACGGCAAACGGCTGACCCTTACCGAGGCTCTGACGCAGATCCAGACGGTCATGGCCGCACCACCTTCGATGGCAAATGCCGATATCCGTACCGTGACTGATGGCATCAAGGCCGGCAATGCTCTGCTTGCCGAATGGTCGCGCTGGCTGGAGGCTACTGCAACGCCCGCGGGACTTGACTGGCCGGCGCTGTCGACAGCGGTCGGTGCCGGGGAGTTGGGCAGCGGCTACTTTGCCTCACGCAATGGCCAGATGCTGATCAGCTTCGTCCACGCACGCAACCCTTCAGGTGATTTCGAAGTTCTGGCGCCTTTCAATACCCGGGTGAGAGCCGTAGCCGAAACCCTTGCTGGCGAATACAGGAGCGCCGGACGTCCCGCACCGGTGATCGGCCTGACCGGCCTGCCGGCGATTGAGTACGAGGAATATGTCGATATCGACAGAGATATCCGGCTGGTGATCTGGACTGCGGGCGGGCTGATTGCCGCGCTGATACTGCTGGTGGTACGCAGCATTCGCTGGGCTATTGCCATCTTTGTCCCCATGGGGCTGGGCGCGCTGTGGAGTCTGGCGCTTGCGCTGGGTACGGTGGGCCACCTGACCCTCATCACCTCCAGCTTCCTCGCCATTCTGTTTGGGCTGGGTGCTGACTACGGGATATTCACGTCGTCCCGCATTGCCGAGGAGCGCCGCGCCGGCAGGCCGTTGATCGACGCCATAGCCGAAGGCATGGGTTCATCTTTCCCTGCCCTGCTTACGGCCGGTGGCGCTTCGCTGGTGATCTTCGGGGCGCTGGCGACTGTTGATTTTCCAGGTTTTGCCGAGTTGGGGCTGGTCGCTGCGGGCGGCGTGCTGCTGATCCTGGTCAGCACCTGGATTGTCCAGCCGGCCATTTATGCCCTACTTCCACCCAGACTCAGGACGGCTCCTGTGCTGCCCGAGCCCGCCGAACTGTCACAGAGCCGGGGCGCATTCCCGAAACCGGTCGCTCTGATCCTGGTATTACTGGCTTTTACCGGCGCGGGTCTTGGGATCGAACGTGGCCTGAGTATACCTTTTGATTACGACGTACTGTCATTGCTGCCGGTGAATTCCAAAGCGGCTCAATATCAGCGGCGTATGGTGACCGAAACCGATTACCAGTCTGAAGTGGTTATCTTCACCGCCAAGGATCTGGCTGAAGCCCGCCGTATCAGTCTGGATGCGAGCCAGTTGCAGACAATCGCCAAGGTTCAGTCCATCACCAATCTGTTCCCGGTAGATGCCGATCAACGGCTTTCAACCGCACGCCACATGGGGGAAAACGCCAGCCATGACCGTTTTGCCGAGCATATTGCGATGCTGAGTCGGGACGGCATCAACGGGGCTCATCTTGATCAGCTGAACAAAATTCTGATGCAAGGGCGACGCATGGTGGAAGACGGTCAGGAGCAGGCTTTTTCAGCCGGACAGACAGGCTTGGTGACGGCACTTGAAACTGCACTGACACAGATTGAAATCCTGCAGCAACACCTGAAGGCAGACCCCGAAACCGCCCGCCTCCGCACCGAAGGCTTTTACCGGGCACTGCTCAAGGCTGCGGGGGATGCGCTAAGTATCATCACCGGCTGGCGCATGGCAACGCCTCTCACACCTGTGGATCTGCCGGCAAACGTACGCGACCGCTTCTTCTCCGCTGACGGGACGGTGGCCGTCTACGCCTTCCCCGCCCAAAGCGTTTACAACCCGGACAATCTTGACCGTCTGCTGAGCGATGTGTATCAGGTGTCGCCATTAGCCACCGGATTTCCGACCACCCATC
Organism: Methylococcaceae bacterium; assembly: GCA_046305255.1. Lineage (GTDB taxonomy): Bacteria > Pseudomonadota > Gammaproteobacteria > Methylococcales > Methylococcaceae > UBA6136. Next base: position 196 of record JBKCCF010000210.1, on the reverse strand, counting down.
AGGTTTTTTCCAAGGCCGTGGTGAAGAGTTTCACCGAGGGGACCACTCTCGCGGTTTGTGCCTGCCTGATCTGGCTGATGGTGGCCCTGCGCAGTTTGCGCGGCTTCATCCTCGCGTCGCTGCCCTTGCTGATTGGCGGCGGCTGGATGCTCGGACTGATGGCTATGGGAGGGCTACGTTACAATTATGCCAATAT
>JBKCCF010000209.1:0-2408 GCA_046305255.1 Methylococcaceae bacterium | reverse complement strand
GATCTTATGTTCGGGCTGCCGGAGCAAACCGGCGATGAGGCGCTGGCCGATATCCGCAGCGCCATCGCCCTGCAGCCGACGCACCTGTCCTATTACCAGCTGACGCTGGAGCCGAATACGGTTTTTCACAAATATCCGCCGCCTCTGCCGGAGGATGAGGCGATCTGGGCGATCCAGCAGAGCTGTCAGGCCGTGCTGGCGGAGCACGGTTATCGCCAGTACGAGGTGTCGGCCTACGCGCGTGAGGGGGCTCGCTGCGAACATAATCTGAACTACTGGCAGTTCGGCGATTATCTCGGCATCGGGGCGGGCGCTCACGGCAAGATCAGCGATCCGGTCACTGGCACGATCAGACGGACTGCCCGGATCAAGCATCCGCAGCATTATCTGGGGGCGGTGGCTGAGCCGGAACGGGTGGGCAGTGTGACGACGGTTGCGGCTGAGGCTGTGCGCTTTGAGTTCATGATGAATGGCCTCCGGCTGCGCGAGGGTGTTGCCGCCGGCCTCTTTACCGAGCGGACGGGCCTGCCGCTGTCGGCGCTGGAGCCGGAGCTGTCGGCCTTGCGGGCCGAGGGTCTGCTGGAACGTGACAGCGACGCGCTTCGTTGCAGCGATAGCGGCTACAATTTTCTCGATAATGTCTTACAGCGGTTTTTGTAGTGATGCGAATGATGAAAACAGCGGCACGGGTGTCGGCTGACGACAGTGCTATCCGTCCCAGCCTCGACGAACTGATCGCGCTTAGCCGACCGGCAGCGGGCATCCGTCTTACCCGACCGACGGCCCGTGCGCTGCAAAGTGGTCAGTATCTGTCCCACTTCAAGGGGCGGGGTATGGAATTCGATGAAACCCGGCTCTATACGCCCGGTGACGATGTTCGCAGTCTGGATTGGCGGGTCACGGCGCGCACGGGCAAGGCTCACACCAAGCTGTTTCGGGAGGAGCGGGAGCGTCCGGTGTTCCTGAGTGTCGATTTGCGCGCCGCGATGTTCTTCGCGACTCGGGGGATGTTCAAATCGGCCATGGCCGCCCGACTGGCTGCATTGGTGGCGTGGAGTGCCCGCCGCCATGGCGATCGCATCGGCGGCCAGATTTTCTCCGAGGCGGGTAGCCTTGAACTGAAGCCCGATCATGGTCATGGCGCCGTGTTGCGGGTGCTCAAGGCACTGGCCGAACAATCGGCGCGGCCCCAGGGCGGGCGGGCGCCAGAGCAGGCCCTCGAAGATGCATTGTTGCGGCTGCCCCGACACGCCCGTCCCGGCAGTCTGGTCTTTCTGTTCAGTGATTTTCGCCAGCTGGGCGCCGGTGGCGAAGCAGCCATTGGCCGCCTGACCCGACACTGCGACGGCGTGTTGGTGATGCTTCATGATCCGCTGGAGCAGCGATTGCCGTTGGGGCGCCACCGCTACGCCGATGGGCTCAGGGATGTGATCATCGCCCCCGACCGCCGCGCCGAAACCGAATATGCCCGCCGTTTTCAGGCGCGTCATGACCAGGTGCAGACCCTGGCCCGTCGCCATGGTTGGCGGTTTGTGTCCTGCAGTACCGCCGAGGCACCGCTGGATGTCCTGCACCGCGGCAGTCGCCGCCCTGTCCCGCCGGTCTGACCATGGAACACCTGCCGCTCCGCGATATTCATTTGCCAGCGCCTGTCGGTTGGTGGCCGCCTGCCATTGGCTGGTGGCTGCTGCTGGGGGTACTGCTGTTGCTGATAGCGATCGGCGTCTGGGTCTATCGCCGCTGGCGGCGGGTGACGCCGGTCAAGTTGGCCCTGGCTGCGTTGGATGATTTACGGGCCGATGGGAACCGCAGTGAGGCCGACAAGCTCAGGCAACTGGCAATCCTGATGAAGCGGGTTGCGCTCAGTCGCGGCCCGCGCGAGGACATTGCAGCGCTTTCCGGCGAGGACTGGCTGCGCTGGCTGGATCAAAAAACGGGCGATACCCGCTTTAGTGACGGCCCGGGTCGCTTGCTGGCCGATGCGCCCTACCGCCCGGTGCCGCCAGTCGATCAGCTGGAGGCACTGTTTGCGCTGTGTCGGGAGTGGCTGCTGGGGCTGGACCGACGACGCAACAGGAAATCCGGCAGGCGGGTCGCGAGTTAAGGCGCCCCGGCATGACGCCTGCTGAATGGCTGCAGGCCGGGCCTGATTCTGCCGGGTCACGCAATATTGCGAATGGCGTGGCGCACAAACTGTGAAATACGCTGGCACATGATACGTGAGCAGGAAGGTGCGATTACCCGTTCCTGAAGCGGGGGAGGGGTGAGACAAAATGTCGCATTTTTTTGTTGACAGGTGAAAGCGCGGTGGTAGACTGCGACGCACTCGAAGGAACGGGTGGCTGGGAAACAAGTCATAGGCTTGCTTCTCGGGACAAGTGCCAGGGAAGACTCAAGCGGACCGGTGC
>JBKCCF010000208.1:0-2685 GCA_046305255.1 Methylococcaceae bacterium | reverse complement strand
GGTGCCGTTGGTGATGGTGGTGATGAACCTCGTTTATTCCACCAGCGCCTATCCTTTCGGCAGACTGTCAGACCGCATGAGTCATGCCGCGCTCCTGGCGTTAGGGCTACTGGTTCTGATGGTGGCTGAACTGGTGCTCGGGGCCAACGATGACTGGGGTACGGTACTGTTGGGCGTGTTGCTGTGGGGTATCCACATGGGTATGAGTCAGGGTCTTATGGCGGCGATGGTAGCCGATACCGTACCTGCAGACTTGCGCGGTACGGCCTTCGGTTTTTTCAATCTCATGGCAGGCATCGCCATGCTGGTGGCGAGTGTTCTGGCCGGCCTGCTGTGGGATTATCTGGGGGCTGCGGCGACCTTTTACGCCGGTGCCGGTTTTTCGGTGCTGGCATTGGCGGGTCTCTGGGTCTCCTCGCGCCGAAACACCCGGATGATCCGATAACCTGTAAGCAGCCGGTTGCGGGGTTTTGCGCGTCGGTTTGGGTCAGTGGGCTGAGCCAAGCCCCAGGACATCCTGCATGTCGTAAAGACCGGCCGTTTGGGGTGATAGCCAGACCGCTGCCCGCATGGCACCTTTGGCGAAGGTCATGCGGCTAGAGGCATTATGGGTGATTTCCACCCGCTCACCCTCGTCGGCAAACATGACGGTATGTTCCCCGACGATGTCCCCGGCGCGAATCACCGAAAACCCGATGCTCTTCGGGTCGCGCTCGCCGGTATGACCCTCCCGCCCCCAGACGGCGCAGGTCTGAAGGTCTCGGCCGAGGGCGGCGGCAACGACCTCGCCCATGCGCAGAGCCGTGCCTGAGGGCGCATCCACCTTGTGCCGATGGTGGGCTTCGATGATCTCGATATCGGTTTCGTCACCAATCACCTTGGCGGCGATCTCTAGCAGTTTGAGGCAAAGATTGACGCCGACGCTCATATTGGGCGCCATCATGATGGGGATGTCGCGAGCGGCCTGGTCGATTACGGCGCGTTGCTCGGGACTGAAGCCGGTGGTGCCGATGACCATTCGTTTGCCATGCTGTCGGCACAGGGCCAGTGCTTCCAGGGAGGGCTCAGGACGGGTGAAGTCTATCAGCACGTCGAAGTCGTCCATCACGGCGGCGAGACTGCCGCTGATGGCGATGCCCAGAGGCTGCAGTCCCGCTATTGTGCCGCTATCTCCGCCAATGGCGGGGCTGCCGGCCCATTCCAGTGCTGCGGTCAGTTGCAGGCGATCATCTTCATGGCAAGCCTTGATGAGTGCATGGCCCATGCGGCCTGCTGCGCCATTGATGGCGACTCTGATCATGGTGGTGTCCCCTTGAATTAACGTGAAATTAACGTGAGCGTGTGGGCAAAAAAGTGGGCGCTGATTGCGCCCACTGTGCTGGTATGGGTTGTGAGTGCTTACAGTCCAATCTTGTCCAGGAACTGTTTGACACCATCAAGCCAGCCGTGAGCTTGCGGGCTGTGGTGGCTACCGCCGCCGCTCAATGATTCGTCGAGCTTACGGATGAGTTCCAGTTGATCCTTGTCGAGATGAACAGGGGTCTCAATACGCACCCGGCACATCAGGTCGCCTACACTGCCGCCCCGAACCGGTTTGACTCCCTTGCCGCGCAGTCGGAACATCCGTCCCGTCTGGGTCTCGGCCGGTATTTTCAGTGAAACCTTGCCGGACAGCGTGGGGACTTCCAGTTCGCCGCCGAGACAGGCCGTCGGGAAGCTGATAGGCACTTCGCAGTAAAGGTTGGCACCATCACGGGTAAAGATGGGGTGTTCCTTCACGCTGAGCTGAACATAAAGATCACCCGGCGATGCACCCTTTTCACCGGCCTCGCCTTCGCCCGACAGGCGAATTCGGTCACCGGTATCGACGCCGGCTGGTATCTTGACCGAGAGGGTCTTGGTTTGCTGGGTCCTGCCCTGACCATTACAGCTGCGGCAGGGATCCTTGATTTGCTTGCCTGAGCCGCGGCAGGTGGGACAGGTTTGCTGTACCGCAAAAAAACCCTGTTGCATCCGGACGGCGCCATGCCCGTTACAGGTGGGGCAGGTGACGGGACTGGTACCCTTTTTGGCGCCACTGCCTTCACAGGGTTCGCAAGGCACCAGTGTTGGTACAGGAATCTTTTTTTCGCTACCGCCGACAGCCTCTTCCAGCGTGATATCAAGGTTGTAGCGGAGATCTGCCCCTCGCTGCGGGCCGCCGCGCCCGCGGCCTCCGGCACCGCCGAAAATATCGCCGAATACATCGCCGAAGATGTCACTGAAGTTGCCGCCGCCAAAGCCCTGGCCGCCGCCCATGGATGGATCGACACCGGCGTGGCCGAACTGGTCGTAAGCCGAGCGCTTCTTGGGATCGGACAGCACATCGTAGGCTTCCTTGATCTTTTTGAACTGCTCTTCAGCTTCGGGATTGTCCCGGTTTCGATCCGGGTGATACTTCATCGCCAGGCGGCGGAAGCTTTTTTTGATGTCGTCGTCGCTGGCATTGCGAGCGACTCCGAGGAGTTGGTAATAATCTTCTTTGGCCATAACGCAGACCGCCGCGAACAGGGTGCGCGGCATGAGAAATCGGTTGTGGGGGTGGGGCGGCGATGCCGCCCCGCGGTGCACTCCGCGCGGGGGGTTGCTTTCTTCGTGTGGTCTTTGATTTCTTCAAACACGGCCTCGACGACGTCATCACGTTAG
>JBKCCF010000207.1:0-14123 GCA_046305255.1 Methylococcaceae bacterium | reverse complement strand
TACCAGTACGATGCGCTCTATATCCTCCAGCGGGGTATGGGTGAGCGACAGGATGTCGCCGACTTTGCCCTCAATGTCGTCTCGTTTGAGTAATTTTTCGAGCAGCCCACCCAACCGTGCGTCAAGCATCGCGGCGGCGGGGGTTAACTTGCGTTTGTGATAGAAACCCAGCACGACGCAGGGAGTCGCCAGATTTTCGATGAATTCGGATTTGGCCAAGTAGTCCATAGTAAACTGTACCGCTGATTAGTTTGAGTTGTGTGTTTGGGAATGTACCGCGGTTTAGAGGATCACCGACTGGCAGTCGTTCAGTTCAGTCTGTTCCCGAAGCATAACAAGGGAAGGGGTAAGGCGTCCAAATGGAAATCCCCATCAAGGTCAGTGCGATTGCCCTTGGCCGTTCAATTCTGAATCCGAAGGCCCCGTAGTGTCCGCTATTACCCCCACACACTCCGCTCTGTTTCTCCCGCTATCGAGATGAATGCGACACCCCCCAATCCGCCCCCCCGGCATCGACGTACCCTCCTGCCCGTGGTCGACCGTATGGTGGCCTTCGAGCTTGCCAAGACGCTTGCCTCAATCCTGATGGTGCTGGTCATCATCATCGTCAGTCGTAAATTCCTGGGCATCCTCACCAAAGCTATCGAGGGGGAAGTATCGGCCGATACCCTGTTCCATCTGCTGGGATTCAAAACTCTCACGGCGGCGACGGTGCTGATACCGCCCTCTCTTTTCATGGCCATACTCGCAGTCATAGGCCGTATGTACCGTGATCATGAAATGGCAGTGCTGGCCTCGGCCGGAGCGGGGTCTAACCGGCTGTACAGGGCCCTGAGCTGGATGGTGGTCCCGCTATTTCTGCTGTCGGGCTATCTCGCGCTGGAAGTTATGCCCTGGAGCGAGCGGCAAACCCAGGCCCTTATGAAACGCGACGAACAGACCGCAGACATTCGCGGCATCAAGGCCGGTCGCTTCAATGAATTCAGCGCCGGCGACGTGGTGCTTTATGCAGAAGAAATGGATGCGGACCGCAACATGCGTAACATCTTCGTGCAAAGCCGCCAGAATCAGACTACCGGGGTGGTCATTGCAGAGCGCGGTCATCTCGAAAAAATCGAGAATGGTGATGACTTCATCATCCTCAACGAGGGTCGCCGCTATCAGGGCACCCCCGGTCAGGCAGATTATGTAATCAGCGAATTCGACGAATACGGGGTAAGGATCAGCGGACCCGAAGAAGAATCGGCCACACTCAAGCGTGAGGCCGAGGATAGTCTGCAACTCCTCCGTAGCCGAACCCCCAAGGAACTGGCCGAGTTGCAAAAACGCCTTGCGGTTCCGCTTGGGGTGGCTGCGCTGGCACTGCTGGCGGTTCCCCTGGCCCGGGTAGCCCCGCGCCAGGGACCCTACGGCAATGTGTTTTCAGCCTTCCTGATCTATGTGATCTATGAAAATGCCCAGAAAATCTCCCAAGGCATGCTGATGACGGGGAAAATCCCGGCCTGGGCCGGCTATGCCGGCATTTACGGGCTACTTCTGGTGATGACATTCGGGCTGTTTCTGAAAAATATGGGGCCGCGCTGGATCAGGCATACGTTAAACATCAGGTGGCCACGATGATGCGCAGACTCGATTGGTATATTGCCCGGGAAGTGATCAAGGGCTCGCTGATTGCCGTAATGGTTCTGCTCTCGCTCCTGAGCTTTTTCACCTTCGCCGACGAATTGGGCGACATGGGCAAGGGCAACTACGGCATGCGCCAGATTTTCAGTTATCTGGCCCTCACCCTACCCCGTAACTTCTATGAGCTGCTCCCTTCTGCAGCGCTGGTTGGGAGCCTCGTGACGCTGGGAGCTCTGGCCAACAACCGCGAACTGGTGGCAATGCAGGCCGCAGGCGTGAGCCGCGGCCGTATCATTGGCGCGGTACTGATGGGAGGGCTGATCTTGCTCGTGATGTCCATCAGTATTGGCGAACTGGTCGCGCCACCTGCCGAGCGGGCAGCACAAAACCTCAAATCGCTCTCCCAAAACAACCAGGTGACCTCGCGCTCCAAGTATGGCTTCTGGGTTCGTGATGGCGACATTTTCATCAACATACGCAGAATCCAGGAACAGCAAAGCCTCGGCAATATCAGCATCTACGATATCGACAGCGAAAAACGCCTGATCAAGGCGACCCATGCCAAACAGGCGGTTTATGACGGCAGCCAGTGGCGGCTGAAACAACTGCGAATCAGCCGTTTTGAGCGGGCTTCAGTCAGTGCTGAAAGGGTTGAGTATGCCGATTGGTCATCCGTACTGGCCCCTGACCTGCTGAATGCCTTTGTCATCCGACCCGAAAATCTTTCGGCACTTGAGCTCTTCCGCTACGCCGAGTACCTGAACGAAAATGGCCAGGCCTCCCCGATCGTGGAGCAGGCGCTGTGGGGCCGCTTCGTCAATCCCTTCGCAACCCTCATCATGCTGCTGGTCGCCGTCCCTTTCGTGCTGACAGTCCGGCGCGAGGTGGGAATGGGTCAGCGCATTGTGATCGGTGTGGTGATCGGGCTGGGGTTTTACCTATTCGACAAGATGTTCAATCATCTCGGACTGGTCTACGAACTGAACCCCATCGTCGCAGTCAGCCTGCCGACCCTGCTCACACTCGGCGGCGTCGGAGTCGTGCTGTGGCGGATACGCGCCAACTAAGCCTTTGCAGGGGTCCGACACTATTCGGAAACACACTTCTCCGGCCTCTGCCGGTTCGGTTAACATCCGAGTTTGTTACTATCCGCGCCTGCCAGACTCACATCGGGAAATAAAAATGGTCCTCATGCACACGCCTCTTTGCGACTTTGGTGCGCCCGCCCTCCCGTTCTCGCTGACGGGCGTTGACGGCAACATCTGGACGCTGGACGATTGTCGCGGGCCGAATGGACTGCTGGTGATGTTCATCTGCAACCACTGCCCCTACGTGAAGGCGATACAGGACCGGCTGATCCGCGATACCGCCGAACTCAGGCGGCATGGCGTTTATAGCGTCGCGATCATGGCCAATGACCCCGCCGATTATCCGGAGGACTCGTTCGACAATATGCGCAGCATCGCCACCGAACAGGGCTACCCCTTCCCCTACCTGTTCGACTCGACCCAGGCCGTTGCCAAAGCCTATGGTGCAGTCTGTACACCTGATTTCTTCGGCTACAACAGCCGCCTCGAACTGCAATACAGAGGCAGGCTGGATGCCAGCGGCAGACAACCCGCACCCGCCGATGCCCCACGCGAACTGTTCACCGCCATGACCGACATCGCCCGCAGCGGACAGGGCCCCAAAGACCAGATCGCCAGCATGGGCTGCTCAATCAAATGGCGCCATGCCTGACATTATTCATTCCGCCAATAACACCGAAAACCACACAGGAAATACGCTATGTCCTTCAAAAGATTGACTGATCTTGATCTGGCCGGCAAACGGGTTCTGATCCGTGAAGATCTCAATGTCCCCGTCAAAAATGGCGAGGTCACCAGTGATACCCGCATCCGGGCCAGCCTCGCGACCATCCGCCACTGCCTGAATGCCGGCGCCAGCGTCATTGTCATGTCGCATCTGGGGCGGCCCACTGAAGGGCAGTATGCCGAGGAGTTCTCGATGCAGCCCGTCGCCAAACGACTGACCGAATTACTGGGCAGCGAGGTCAGGCTGGTCAAGGACTGGCTTGAAGGCGTAGATCCGGTTCAGGGCGAGGTCGTGCTGTGTGAAAACGTGCGCTTCAACCCAGGGGAAAAGAAAGACAGCGAAGAACTGTCCCGCAAGATGGCTGCCCTGTGCGATGTCTATGTCATGGATGCCTTTGGCACCTCGCATCGGGCCGAAGCCTCAACCCATGGCGTGGGTCGTTTCGCGCCTGTTGCCTGTGCCGGCCTGCTGCTGGCGGCCGAACTGGATGCGCTGGGCAAGGCACTAAAAAGCCCGGAACGTCCCCTACTGGCCATCGTCGGAGGCTCAAAAGTTTCGGGCAAACTTGAGGTACTGGAGTCCCTTTCCAATCTGGTGGATCAACTGATCGTCGGTGGCGGGATTGCCAATACCTTCATTGCCGCAGCGGGTTATCCGGTTGGAAAATCACTATGCGAGGTTGATCTGATTCCTGAAGCCCAGCGCCTGATGGCTCAGGCCAAAGCGCGCGGCGGCGAAATACCGGTTCCCACTGATGTTGTCACTGCCAAGGCGTTTTCCGACGAGGCTGCCGCCACCATCAAACCCGTCAGCGAGGTGGCCGATGATGACATGATTCTCGACATCGGGCCGGAAACCGCCGCCCGGTACGCCGAAATCATCAAGGCCGCCGGCACCATCGTCTGGAACGGTCCGGTCGGTGTGTTCGAAATCGAACAATTTGCCGAAGGCACCAAAACCGTGGCAAGGGCGGTTGCAGATGCCAAGGGCTTCTCGATTGCCGGCGGTGGCGATACCCTGGCTGCCATCGAAAAATACGGCATTGAAGACCAGGTTTCCTATACCTCAACCGGCGGTGGTGCATTCCTGGAATTCCTCGAAGGCAAGAAACTGCCCGCAGTGACCATGCTTGAGGCCCGCGCCGAATAGCGCATTGTCACAACACCGGAGGCACACCTGCCTCCGGCTCTTTCCGTTGTGGTGGCATCAGGCAAATCCGCAACATAGCGGTCACATCCCTGTACAGATGTCACGGAATCGGGTACAACCAACGCCCTCAATCGCTGCTCCTCACTCACAAACACAACAAGGATCAAATAAGTATGGCCCGAGTCACTGTTGAAGATTGTCTGGAAAACGTGGACAACCGCTTCCAGTTGGTATTGGTCGCCGCCAAGCGCGCCCGCCAACTCTCCATTCACCCGGAAGATGCCAAGGTCAACTGGGAAAACGACAAGGCTACTGTCGTGGCCCTGCGCGAGATCGCCGCTGGCGACATTACCCGCGAGTACCTCAAGGTACCGGTCAAGCAGGACCGCTATGCCTTCACCCGCCCACCGATCACCGTACCCAGCGCTGACGAAGACGAGGATTTCGACTGACATTCCCCGCAGGAGAAGCCCATAGCAACGCCCCGTCCCGCATTCCACCATGCCTACGCCAGTCGCGATGGAAGAAACCGAGTTGCCCCAGGATAAGCTCTTCCGTCAGTTAAGTGGCGTACTGTCTGATTATCTTGACCAGGAGCAGATCGCAGAGGTCCGGTGCGCTTATCAGCTCGCCAACCAGGCTCATGAGGGACAGTTTCGGCTGACTGGCGAACCCTACATCTGTCATCCTTTATCGGTGGCCATGATACTGGCTGAAATGCGGATGGATGCGCGTGGCATCATGGCGGCAATCATGCATGATGTGATTGAGGACACCCCCGTCACCAAGGAGCAGTTACGCGATGCTTTTGGCGATGAAGTGGCCGATCTGGTCGATGGTGTTACCAAGTTGGGGCGGCTTGATAGCAAATCCCGCGCTGAAGCCCAGGCCCGGAATGTTCGCAAGATGTTCCTCGCCATGGTCAAGGATTTGCGGGTGATTATGGTGAAGCTCGCTGACCGCCTCCACAACATGCGGACGCTGGATACGATGAGCGGCCCGAAGCGGCACCGCATCGCCAGCGAAACCCTGGACATTTATGCCCCCATTGCCAATCGGCTCGGCATGCATGAGATGCGGCTGGAACTGGAAGATCTTGGCTTTTCAGCCATGTATCCCATGCGGTCGCGGGTGCTGGATCAATCGGTCAGAAAGGCACGGGGCAACCGCCGTGAGGTCATAAAAAGCATAGAGGCCACCATCAAGAAACGGCTGGCGGATGCTGGCATGACGGGCTGTGAGGTGATTGGTCGCGAAAAGCATCTGTATAGCCTGTACCAGAAGATGCGGAATAAGCGCCGGCCTTTCGCTGAGGTTTATGATGTGTACGCCTTCCGCGTCATCTGCGAGAACGTCGATGAATGCTATCGGGCGCTCGGTATCGCCCACAGCCTCTACAAACCCATGCCGGGCCGCTTCAAGGACTATGTCGCGGTACCCAAGGCCAATGGCTACCAGTCTCTACATACCGTTCTGGCCGGGCCCTACGGTCAACCCCTGGAAATCCAGATACGTACCCGTGCCATGCACCATCTGGCCGAATCAGGCATCGCCGCGCACTGGCTCTACAAGAGCGAGCCCGGCCAATCGCCTTACAGTCAGGCGCGCGCCCATGAATGGCTACAGGATTTGCTGGAAATCCAGAAGAGCGCAGGTGACTCCATGGAGTTTCTCGACAATCTCAAAGTCGATCTATTCCAGCGCGAGGCCTATGTTTTCACGCCCAAGGGGCAAATCGTCAAACTGCCACGGGGCGCCACGGTCGTCGACTTTGCCTATGCTGTACATACCCAGATCGGTAATACCTGCGTATCTGCCCGCATAGACCGGCAACTGGCACCACTGCAAACCATCCTGCAGAACGGCCAGACCGTAGAGGTCATTACCGCCCCCTGGGCACGACCCAACCCACTCTGGCTAAACTTCGTCGTCACCGCCAAAGCCAGAGCGGCCATTCGCAGCCATCTGCGCAATTTCAAATCACAGGAAGGCATCGCGCTGGGCCAGCGCCTGCTGGAAAAGGAACTGGATGGGCTGGGCCATCGCTATGAGCAGATACCGCAAACGCTGTTCGATGATTTACTGAGACGACTGGATCTCCCAAATCGTGATGCCCTGCTCGAAGACATAGGCTTTGGCAATCGGCTTCCGATGCTGGTGGCACGGCAACTGGTTGACATGATGACGGGTGAAAACCGCCCGGAGCACGGAGCATCAGGCTTGCAGCCGCTGATTATCAGGGGAACCGAGGGCATGGTCGTCAACCTCGCCAAATGCTGCCGGCCGATCCCCGGCGATCCAATCATCGGCCTGTTCAATCCCGGCAAAGGCATCGTCGTTCACCTCACCGAATGCAAGAATCTTGAGGAACTCCGTAAACGCCACATCAACTGGCTGGACGTACAATGGGATAAGCAGGCGAGCGGGGAATTTCCTGCCGTGATCAAACTGGAACTGATGAATGAAGTCGGCACCCTCGCCAAGGTCGCCTCAACCATTTCACGCATGCGCGCCAACATTGAAAACGTGCAGATGCTGAATCAGGACAGCCAACTCTCGGTGGACTACATCACCCTGCTGGTTCGCGATCGCAATCATCTGGCAAATGTGGTGCGCGAACTCCGCAAGCTCTCCATCGTCCTGAAAATCTCCCGGGTAAAATCCGAACTGAGGAAAAAACCGCAACATGGCTAGACAGATCATCACCACGGATCAGGCCCCAAAGGCCATAGGCACCTATTCGCAAGCCGTCAAAGTCGGCGATACCGTCTATCTTTCGGGCCAGATTCCACTGGACCCAACCACCATGACCTTGGTTGAAGGGGGTATTGATGCCGAAATCAGGCGGGTTTTCGATAACCTCAAGGCCGTGGCCGAGGCTGCCGGAGGCAGTCTGGCTGATAGCGTCAAACTTAACGTGTTCCTGACCGATCTCGCCCATTTCACGCAGGTCAACACCATCATGGCCGAGTACTTCAGCGAGCCCTACCCCGCCCGCGCCGCCATCGGTGTTGCCGCTTTGCCCCGCGGCGCCGCCGTGGAAATGGATGCCGTTCTGGTACTCGACACCTGATCCCCCGCTTGAGCGTCTTCCCTCACTCTGCCCACACCCAATCCATTTCAATACTCAAGGGCGTCGGAGTCCAGACCCTCGGGAAACTCGAAAAACTGGGTCTGCGCACCATTCAGGACCTACTGTTCCACCTACCCCTCCGCTACGAGGACCGCACCCGGATTGTCCCCATCAGTCAGTTGAGCGGAGGGGGTCATGCCCTGATTGAGGGACGGGTCGAATCGGTCGAGGTCATCAGCAAGGGCCGACAATCCCTCATCGTGCGAGTGCGTGATGGCAGCGGCTATTTGAATCTGCGATTCTTTCACTTCACCCAGGAGCAACGCCGACAGTTTGAGCGCGGCCGCTTGGTTCACTGCTACGGCGAAGCCCGTGAGGGTTTTTATGGGCTGGAAATGACCCACCCCGATTACAAGATCATCGCCGAGCACAATGCCGGCAAACCCGACGCGACCCTGACACCAATCTACCCGCTTACCGAAGGGCTACACCAGAAAACCCTGCGAAGCCTGATGACCCAGGCACTGTCCCACAGCGATGTGCGCAGTCTACCCGACTGGCTACCGCCCGCCCTGCTGGGCGACAGCCACTCACCCGGTCTGGGCGAGGCACTGCGACTGCTGCATCTTCCGCCAGCCGGTTGCGACGAGCACTCACCCCGCATTGCCGGGGCTCGCAGCCGTTTAGCCTTTGAGGAGTTGCTGGCCCACCAACTCAGCCTTAGCCGGCTGCGGGCGCTCATGCAGCGCCATCGGGCCCCCGCTCTTGGCGTCAACCAGACGGCTGCCGATCAGTTTCTGGCCAGCCTGCCTTTTGATCTAACCGGCGCCCAACAGCGAGTAATAACCGAGATCGCGGCAGACCTCTGCCGGCCGCATCCCATGATGCGGCTGGTGCAGGGCGATGTCGGCTCGGGCAAGACCGTAGTCGCCGCTTATGCCGCTCTGGCGGCACTATCGTCCCAGCATCAGGTCGCCATCATGGCCCCTACCGAACTGCTGGCCGAACAGCACGCGCATAGTTTTCGAACGTGGCTGGAGCCACTGGGCATTACTGTCGCCTTCCTCTCCGGCAAGGCGAGGGCCGAACACCGCCGACTCACGCTGGAAGGCATGGCTAACGGCCAGATCGGACTGATCATCGGCACTCACGCCCTGTTCCAGGAGCAGGTGAGCTTTCAGCGCCTCGGGCTGGTTATCATCGATGAACAGCACCGCTTTGGCGTCCATCAACGCCTGGCCCTGAGGGAAAAAGGCAGCAGCGGCAACAGCTTTCCTCACCAACTGATCATGACCGCCACCCCGATACCCAGGACGCTGGCAATGCTGGGTTATGCCGATCTTGACCTATCCGTTATCGATGAACGGCCACTGGGACGTACGCCGGTCAATACTGTCGTTCTGCCGACCTCACGGCGAGACGATATCATTGCTCGCATCAGTCAATGGGTCAGCCAGGGCCGCCAGGCTTACTGGGTCTGTACCCTGATTGAGGAATCCGAAAGTCTCCAGGCAGAGGCAGCAGAAAAGTCAGCCGAGCGTTTGGTCGCGGCCCTGCCCGAGTGCAAGGTAGCCCTTGTCCATGGTCGCCTCAAATCGACCGAAAAGGCAGCCATAATGCAGGCCTTCAAAAGTGGCGAGATTGATCTTTTGGTGGCTACCACGGTCATTGAGGTTGGCGTCGATGTCCCCAACGCCGGCCTGATGGTCATTGAAAATGCCGAACGGCTGGGATTGGCTCAACTCCATCAATTGCGCGGAAGAGTCGGCCGAGGACCGGGTGATTCGCATTGCGTACTGCTGTATCAGGCACCTTTAGGCCGCACTGCGCGGGAACGTCTGGGCATTTTGCGCGATACCGACGATGGCTTTGTCATTGCGGAGAAGGACATGGCGCTAAGGGGACCGGGCGAACTACTTGGAACCCGCCAGACGGGGCAGATCCAGTTCCGAATAGCGGACCTCACGCGGGATAGTGCCATCATGGTCAAGGTGCAGGAGGCTTCCATCCAGCTACAGAAAGAACATCCCGATCATGTCGCCCCCCTGATACAGCGCTGGCTTGGACATGCGGTGCAGTACGTGGAGGCCTGACCCTGACCTTCCGCCCAGATTTGTTTAGACGAATAAATCCTCGCAATCCCTGTGACAGCTCCACGCGCAATAGGTCGCTGGAACAGACGACGATATTTCTCATCCACCGCTTCGCGCCTGCTTGCCGTGCGGGTTAATAAACTCGGGTGGTAACCCCCCCTTTTTGTGGCATGGACCAAAAGTAGAGATTATGCGGCCATGGCTCGCGGGGGCTCAGCCTTATTGATTAAGGCTGACTCACGGGGAAAGTGGGGGGCATAAGGATCTCGATTTTATCGATAGAGCCACTCGTTCACCTGCCCCGCTTAAGGATTTATTTTGTGCAATGATGACTATCGGCCAGAGTTTCATCAAGGCTCACTATGTGTGATATCACACAGTACATTGCGGGATATCCCATAGCAGTACGCCGCTACTCCCCGCCCAGAATGAGAAACCCACGCTGCTGAGCATATGGCAGAGTTCGGGTAGTCGCTCGCTCGCTATCTATTTTTTCATTGAGCTTTCATGAACATAGGATGACTATCATGCATTCGGCTACATAGCAGTAATCGTTGGCATCTGAATTGCTATAACGAATGTGCAATGTTTCCGCACGCACGAAACATCCTGCGTTCTGAAAACAGAATATAAGCCATCAGACAAAAACTGGAGAAATCATGTCCAAGGGAATTATTAAAAACTTTGCACTCACCTCAATCGCTACAGCTCTTCTCAGCCTGGGGCAGACCGTTTCAGCACACCCAGGTTGGTGTACAAGTCCGGCAAAGGGTGAGGGTACATCCGGTCCCTATACCTCCCAGTTCAATTGCATTACGGTTGGTCATGGCTGCTCAAATGGTAGTGGGGGGTATTTAGGGGTAAAGGCCGCGTCATGGATTATGCCTACCGGCACCAATCCAACCGCGACCGCGCCATTTAGTACGGGATGCGATCCCAGTGGTAGCAACTGTACCGGCGTGACCGGTCAGCCTTCAGTTTCAAAGTTCATGAATTCGGCTGGGACATACAGCTCGAGTACAGGACTGACGACTTTTGCAAAATCAGTAACCGGCACGGCAACGTCACTTGCGGATGAATTTACCAATGTCACCACCCTGGCGGGTCGTTTTAAGCTAAATCAGAACAAGGGCGTCTTCACTCACCAGAAGCTTAAACTAGACAGCAACGGTAAGCCGATAGGCTTCTGGGAGAAGAATGGATATGTAGATCCCAACGCCATTGCGGTGACGGATATGCGCATGACAACGGGTGCAATAACCTTTAAACCCGGCACTTGCGCCACCCAGATGATTATCCGTCTGGCAGGTGCCGATATTTGCAAAATTGATAACAAACTCAAAAATGAACACCACCAGAATCTATGGTTTGGCGGCCCAACCAATACCATGACAACCGGCCACGGTGTACATGAGAATTTCTGGCTGGCCTATACGGTCACCAGACCCACCAGCGAGACGACTAACTGCACCGCTGAACAGAAATACACCATTGTTGTGATGCCTACCGATGAGGAAATTAACAATCTGGCATTCCCGGGTTGGGCGAATAGATAACACCCTCCAAAGGTCTTGAGGTGATTGCCGCACCGAGGTGCGGCAATTTCTGCATAACACTATTTTCCCGAGGTGGGCTTTAGCACCAACTCATCGCGTTCTACCTCAAACATCATTTCTGGCAATCATCAAACTTTAGAAACTCAACATCTGCTCCCCCCGCCGCAAACAAACCGACTTTATAGGCTATTTTATTGCCAGTAATTCGGTAATCTTTAATCTACTAGTCAGTCACTACCGTATCACCTTCAGTATGTTCACCCGATGAATTCTGGCAGTGGAGTTCGATTTCATATGTCATGGGGAGATTAGTCACGCCATTTTTTTGATTCGGTTTTCTCTTGGCCTTGCCAACCGTTAGGAGATAATCACCTGGGCCCTGAATCAGGGCTTTTGAAGCACTCTTTATGGAATCCCCAACAACGGAATCCGTTAAAACCAGCATCGGATCGGCATCTGTCACTGGTAACTTTTGCACCTTCAGGGTAGCAGAAAACACTCTTTTAGGTTTTCCACCCCTAATGTTAGCCACTAATCTATCTCTACCCTGAGAACAGTTGACACGTATCTGCTTGACCTTGTCTACCCCTTTCATTACGACACCCGATTCAATATGTGCAAAAGCACTTGAAATACCCACCGATGTCATAATAACAGCTGCCACCGCCTTAACAATAAATTTACCATTTAATTTCATTTCACATCCAGCCCTATAAAGTTAATAAAGGTTACTCTTCAAGTAAACCAACCACGATATCTATAATACTATCTGCTCAACTGAAGCCGCATCGCTGCCAACTCTCTTACTGTATCATCAGGGTCATTTAACAATGGTTCTACAAGTCCAAAATTATCCTTGTCAACTTTCATGACATCCAGCGCCGCGAGCCGCACTGATACGTCTTTATCCAGCAAGGCCTGCGCCAGTAACTTCGACACATCAACCCCATCGACTTTAACCAAGCCCATCACGGCTTCGGCTCTTACATCCCCATTCCTGTCAGCTAACCCCTCCAGAAAGGCTCGAAGCACTACATCGGCATTCACCCCGCGTAATTCTCTAAGTTTGCTAAAACCATTTAACTTCTCTTGTTCTACCGGCGACCGCGTCATAGCTATGACACCTTCTAGCGTCAAGGCGGGCGGGACGGTGCCCTGATTGGCCATCAATGGGCTGTTCTTGGTACCCTCCAGCTCGGCGTAGGTCTGTCGCTCAAAGGTAGATGCAAGCACTTTGAGGCTGGTCAGATCGCCATGGGGCTTACCCCTGGCGGGAACACCCGAGTATGTGAAAACCAGATCAGAATCCGTCCCGAGAAGGCACCGCATGATTTCCAGAAGGGATGCGCCGTAACACGCCATGGAAACTCCAGTTTCGGGTACTTGCGCGTAATGGATGGGAACCCTCAGGGTGGAGGCAAGTTTATCGAAAATACGGGCCAGGCTGACGCTTCTAGCATCCACCGCAATCCCACCAAGCGGGTCAACTACAACATTAACCCCGCCATTTTGATCATGCTGCTCTGATGGGGAATACCCCCTACTGGCCTCCGCGGATGAAACGCCCCCGAATAGGCAGGCGTCCAACAGACAAACCAGTAAAAATATACTCGGGTAGTTTCTAGATAACACAGGCGAATGATGTCTGGTCGAAACGGTTGATTCAAAATGTCATACCTTTTCCGTGCCAAACAATATTATCAATTTAAACAGATGGTTACTAATCTTTCTCCAGCCGCACACAGACATACTGCGTGATATGACACAACACCATGAGTCATATCACGCAGAAATGAATGGATGACAGCCCAGTGCTCCCCCCATATCCCCCTTCACGCTGATCCAATAATGCGGGAGACCCATCTCAGCCAGCCAAACAGGTCCGGACTGTTCCTTAAGCATCGCAATGGTCGCAGCACTGCCAGCGACCACACACCAATCTGCGACTACGCTGACTGCGGCCAGATAAGCCACCGGCCAGCCCGTAACAGGATTCAATACGTGGCCGTAGCGCTTATCGTCAATGACGATACAACGCTCATAATCGCCACTGCTGGCCATAGCACCACGATAAAGCTCAAGCGTTCGTATAATCTGGCCAGGCCGGCGGGGGTGCTGTATGCCTATG
Organism: Methylococcaceae bacterium; assembly: GCA_046305255.1. GTDB lineage: Bacteria > Pseudomonadota > Gammaproteobacteria > Methylococcales > Methylococcaceae > UBA6136. The sequence goes on along the minus strand of JBKCCF010000207.1, from coordinate 686 downwards.
GCCCATGGCCGACCATCAGGATGGGGGCCCACTATTTTGATGTCACCACCAAGATTGATAAGACCGTGCTGTATTTGGGACTCCCAGGCCAGCGCTGCCGCGCGATCAACAGCGTATTCCTTGACCGAGCCACCAAAATCCAGCTCCAGACCCGGGTCAGGGAACTCCAGTAGCGGGGCAGTCCAGCGCAGGCGATGCCAACCAACCCTTTGCAGCAGTGAGGTTATCAGGGAAGCATCCGGCAACCGTGCGTCCTTGAATGGCCAGGCATGGCGAAGAACGCCTGAGGTCACATCAAATAACCCCTCACTCTCCCGATAACAGGTATCGGCATAATCCAGTAGCCCGGCAGTCTCGGCATCAACCGTAATGCTGCCGCCCACGGCTGCCACCTTATTGATCTCAGACAGCAGACTGGTGGGACGATAACGCGAGTAGCGGGCTTCCAGTCGTTCTATCTCGTGGATAATACGGCGGGCCACAAGTTCAGCCTGGCTGCGTGTTTTTGCGTATAGTTTTATCTCACACGGCGAACCCATGGCATTGAAGGCGCGCTCAAGCAGGATCATACGTTTAGATTTCAAGGGATATCAGCCATGAGGGTAACGAGTCCGCGCTGAACAAGTCGGAATCAAGCTCTGTGTATGAGTAGGCGAGTCATATATCGGGCCAACTGGGTATACAGC
>JBKCCF010000206.1:0-3331 GCA_046305255.1 Methylococcaceae bacterium | reverse complement strand
GGCAATATCAAGCACCGGCCTGAAGTGGCTGGGGCGGGCGTTTGCCGGGTAGAGGGTCGCCACCGGCACGAACAGGCAGCAAAAGCCGCGCTGCGCCGCCTCGATGATGATCTCGCTCTCAAAGACAAAGCTCAGGTGGCGCTTCAATTTGAAATGGCATTGCCGAATCAGGTCAGACGGATAGACCCGAAAGCCCGACTGGCTGTCCTCAATCGCCTGACCCGAGGCCCAGGCCAGCCAGAAGTTGGCGAAGCGATTGGCGCGATAACGTGCCTTGGGGATGACGGCGACATTCCATAGCCGCGAGCCAATCACCAGTTTGTCCGGTTGCGCCAGCGCGTGTGCGGCCAGACGAGGAATCTCCGCCGCATCATGCTGGCCATCGGCATCCATGGTGATCACGCCTCTCACGCCTAGCACCACGGCGGCCTGCATACCGTCCCATAAGCTGGCGGCCTTGCCCTGATTGTCGGCATGACGCAGCACGCTCACCGGCAGCCCCGTCAGTCGCCCGGCCGTATCATCGGTCGAGCCGTCATCTACCACAATGACCCGTCCGATCTGCTGCAAGGCCGCCTCCACGACTGCCCGAATGGTAGCCGCCTCGTTATAGGCGGGGATAACGAGAGCGAACTCGGCTGTCACGGTCATATCATGCCTCCGTTGACGCCAAACACCTGGCCGGTGATATAGGATGCCCGCTCCGATGCCAGAAAGGCGACCAGATGAGCCACTTCCTCCGGCCTGCCCGCCCGCTTCATCGGCACCAGTGCCGCCAGCCGGTCCGGATCAAAACTATCCTCGCTCATGGGGCTGGCAATGATGCCGGGCGCGACCACATTTACCAGCACCCCGCGTGTTGCCAGTTCGGTCGCCAGCGATTTGCTGGCGCCCATCAGTCCCGCCTTGGCCGCCGCGTAATTGGCCTGACCACGGTTGCCGGTCAGCGCAGCGACCGAACCCATGCTGATGACCCGACCCCAGCGGCTGCGCATCATCGGCATCAGGAGCGGTCGAGTGACGTTGAAAAAGCCGTTCAGCGACACATCCATGACGCGCTGCCACTGCGCATGGCTCATGCCGGCCATCGGCGCGTCCTCATGTACGCCCGCATTATTGACCAGAACCTGCACCGGGTCGGTCGCGGTCAGGCGGGTCAACAGATGCTCGCAGGCCTCGGCATCGGTCACGTCAAACGCCAGCGCCTCGGCTGAGCCGCCGCTGTCACGGATGATCCCGGCGACCCGCTCGGCCTCCGCCAGGCGCTGGTTGGCATGTACTATGACGTGCAGCCCGTCTGCGGCCAGTGCCTGACAGATGGCCGCGCCGATGGCACCGCTGCCGCCGGTCACCAGTGCGCGTCTCATGCCGGTCTGCCTCGTGGCACGATAGGGGGGATGGTCATGACTCGGGCTATCCTCGCTAGGGGTGTTTCAGTGTGTGTTGATCGGTAAAGAATACCGCGACCCGGCCCGTCAGCAGATTGCGACCGGCGGCGCTGATGGCGAATGCATACATCAGGCTATCGGACTGTCCGCCGATCGGGGTCGCCTCAATCAGCAGAACGGCATGGATGTCATCAAGTCGGTCGACCTGACAGACGACCTCGCGCAGCAGGCCGATGAAGCCCTGCTTCAGGGTGTGGCCGCGTTGCCGGGCCAGCAGGGCGCCATGCAGCGCCATGGCCTGGGCAGCGTACTCAATGCCGGCAAGACAGGAGAGCTGGCCGCGTGTCCGCAGGGGGTTATCCGCGCTCAGATGGCTGAGTGCGTGGCACGTGATCCGGTTCTCGCTATAGTCCGTGACCTCATCCAGCAGACACATGCTGCCGGTGTGCGGTATCAACGAGGCAAAGGCCTCCCGACTGATCCGGCTCATACTGACACCTCCACCCGCAAACTGCCCGCCATGCCGCAACCGAATGCCGGGGTGTGCGGCAGTCCTCCCGCCAGGGCCACCAGCAGTGGCAGACTCCGGGCAGCGGGGTTGCCGCAGCGCAGTGCTTCCAGTGCCGGATCGATCAGTGGGGTCGCGGGCTGATCGGCAACAAAATCGGCCCTCAGGCGGGCCTCGCTGGTCATTGTGGCATTCGGGGTCAGTAGCAGTCCGGCGGCGAACGGGGCCGTCAGCGGGCGACGCTCACTGAGCGGAAACAGGGGCGGGTAGTCGCAGGCGATCAGCAGCACCGGCAGGTGTTCGACGCTGCACTGCACCAGTGCTTCCAGTAAACCGCAGCCAAAACTGTCATCAAACCCGCAGACACTGCTGGAGGGTGTTCTGACACCCGTGGCGATGCTCCAGTAACCGGCCGCAGTATTGTGTACCGAGTTATGAAACTGGGTGGGCGAAAGAATGGGCGTTGGCTGGGTCAGTTCCTCGAAAATCTGGTGGATAACCTCCACCTCACCGCCGGATGAGGCAAACACGGTGGCGACGTCCGTCAGCCCCGAGGCAGCTAGCGTTGCCTCTGCGACATCCACCACCAGTCGGGTCACCTGAGTGGCGCGGCGGCGCTCGGTGGCGGGTAGACTGGCACCCGCCGGGCGGGGCAGAACAACGGGCTGATAGGGCCTTTGACCGGCCAGCACGCCGCGGCTGGCCGCCCAGCCGTCAAGCCCCGGTCCCTGTAGTGCTATCCCGCTTACATGGGCCGCGATCATGGGCTGCGTCCTATAATCAGGCTGGCATTGTTGCCGCCAAAGCCGAAGGCATTGCTCATCACCCGCGACAGCGGCCCGCTTAGGGGCCGGGTCAGAATGTGACTGGCAAAAGCGGGGTCAACGTCGCGGGTGTTGAGGCTGGCCGGGGCATAGCCCTCGTTGATGCACAGCCCGGCAATCAGGGCGTTGATGATCCCGGCGGCGCCCAGCGTATGACCGGTCCAGCCCTTGATCGAACTACACGGCGTGGCTCTGCCGAACAGGCGGCTGATGGCGAGGTCTTCGGTGCTGTCATTGGCGAGTGTCGCCGTGCCGTGGAGTATGACGTAATCCACCGCCTCCGCCGCCAGCCCGGCTCGCAGCAGGGCACCGGTCATTGCCAGGGCCGCGCCCAGTCCTTCCGGATGAGGTGTGGACATATGGTACGCATCACTGCTCTCGCCATAGCCCAGCAGGGCCAGCCCGCTGCCAACCGAAGCGGGTGAGCGTTCCAGCAGGGCAAACCCGGCGCCCTCGCCGATGGAAATACCCTTGCGGGTGCGATCCGCCGGTCGGCAGGGTTCATCCGAGACCAGCCCCAGCGCCGAGAAGCCATACAGCGTGGTCAGACACAGACTATCGGCACCGCCGACCACGACGGCATCGCAGAGCCCGGCGGCCAGCCAGCGGGC
>JBKCCF010000205.1:0-9646 GCA_046305255.1 Methylococcaceae bacterium | reverse complement strand
GGCCCAAACCATCGTGGATCAGGCCGAGCAGCAACGGGCAATCCGTGGGGTGACGACGGTTGGGCTGACCGGCGGCGTGTTTCAGAACCGGCTACTGACGGAAATGGCCGAGGCCCGCCTGAAACAGGCCGGCTTCAGGGTGCTGCTGGCATGCGACATTCCCGGTAATGATGCGGGACTGTGCTTCGGCCAGATCATCGAATATCAGGCAAAGTCCGCGTCCAGCACGATGCGGTAATGCGACCGGCCTGACTTCAGATGCTCGAACGCCTCGTTAGCCTGGCTCATGGGGAAATGCTCGACCTGCGGCAGAATCTGGTGGCGGGCGGCAAAATCCAGCATGCTGGCAATGGCCGTAGGCGAACCGGTAGGCGAGCCGGATACGTCCTGCTGCCCCAGCAATAGCGCCATCGCATTGATCGGCAGGGGTTCCAGCACCGCGCCCACCATATGCAAACGGCCCTTGGGCGCCAGCGTCGACATCAGGGCATCCCAGGCCAGCGGCACATTGACGGTGACGATAATCAGATCCAGCGAGCGGGCAATGGCTTTCATGGCACCGGCATCGCGACTGGAAACGACGCGGTGGGCGCCAAACTGAAGGGCTTCTTCGCGTTTGTGGTCGCTGGAGGTGAAGGCGGTTACTTCACAGCCCCACGCCTTCAGAAATTTAAGGGCCATGTGGCCGAGGCCGCCGATGCCCACCACACCCACCCGCTGCGTGGGTTGAATGCCGTACAGCAACAGCGGCGAAAAAACGGTGATACCGCCGCACAGCAGAGGGCCGGCGGTGGCGGGATCCAGCCCGCTCGGCAATGGCACCGCCCAGGCCCAGTGGCTACGCAACCGCTCGGCAAAGCCGCCGTGGTGTCCGACGATGGTCGCTCTGGCGCTGCCGCAAAGATGCTGATCCCCGGCAAGACACGTCCGACAGTGCATGCAGCTGCCGGCATGCCAGCCGACACCGACCCGCTGGCCAGGCTTGAGCCCCGCGACCTGCTCGCCCACGGCCACGATCTTGCCGATCACTTCGTGGCCCGGCACCAAGGGATAGCGACTGATGCCCCAGTCATTCTGCAGCACCGAGAGATCGGAGTGGCAGATGCCACAGTGTTCTACGGCTATCTCCACTTCATCGACGGCCAGCGGTCCGGCGTCGTATTCATAGGCATCCAACCAGCCACCGGGGGCTTGCGCAGCCCAGGCGCGTATCGTGCTCATAGTCCTTAACTCCTGCATGGGTCATAAAAACAGTGACAGGGCGCGCCTTCCCGGCGGGGCTTGAGCCCGGATGCTACACCGATTCAGCCGGCCATGGACACCCTGTCACCGGCCCGAGACAATGATCGGACCGCAAGCCGAGATCAGTATTGCGGTGTGGCGGGTTACAATGCGGCATGACCCGCCTGACACTCTCACCCCACCCGAGCACAGCCCGCCGCAGCGCTGATAACCTGACGGTCACGCTGGCCGTGTCTGCAGGACACCTGCTGACATTGAGCTACCGGCTTGAGGGCTGCGCCGGGTTGCTGATTCCCGCTGCCCGCAGCACTGCCGGTCGACGGGATGGGCTCTGGCAGCATACCTGTCTGGAAGCTTTTATCGGCACGTTCGACGAAACAGCCTATTGGGAACTCAACGTCTCACCGGCAGGCGACTGGGCGCTGTATCACTTTACGGACTGCAGGGAAAACATGACAGCGCCCGACCGGCCAGCGCCGCTGCTGGTAGTAGAGCGGGATGAGAGGGACTGTCTCACACTAGAGGCCAGTATCAGTCTTGAGACATTGGGCTATGCCCCGACAGCCCGCCTGCAGTTGGGGCTGTCCGCCGTACTCGAGACAGATGACGGTGCGCTGACTTACTGGGCGTTGCGGCATACCGGTGAGTCCCCCGACTTTCATCATCCGGCCAGCCGGGTTGTGACCCTGCCTTTGCCCCCGGCCTGAATCAGGCCGTCCCTCATCGTATGCCCCACTACCCTGACGAGACCCCCCCATGAAGTTCGGCATTGACCGCCTGATTGAGACACCCGCCCTGCGCAAACCGCTGGCTGGCCGCCGCGTGGCGCTGCTGGCTCACCCGGCCTCGGTAACCCGCGATTTCGTTCACTCGCTGGACGCGCTGGCGGCCTTGCCGGACCTGCGCCTGACGTCAGCCTTTGGCCCTCAGCATGGGCTGCGGGGTGACAAGCAGGACAACATGGTCGAATCGGAGGACTTTATCGACCCGCTGCATGGCATTCCGGTGTTCAGTCTGTATGGCGAAGTACGCCGCCCTACCGCTGCCATGATGGAGAGCTTCGACGTTCTGCTGGTCGACCTGCAGGATCTCGGCTGCCGCATCTATACCTTCATCACCACCCTGCGCTACGTACTGGAAGCAGCGGCGGAGCATGGCAAATCGGTCTGGGTACTGGATCGTCCCAATCCGGCCGGGAGGCCCGTGGAGGGCTTGCGGCTACGGACGGGCTGGGAGAGTTTTGTCGGTGCCGGTGCCCTGCCCATGCGGCATGGCCTGACACTCGGCGAACTGGCGGGCTGGTTTGTTAAAACGCTGGGGCTGACGGTCGATTACCAGGTCATCACCATGACAGACTGGGCTCCGCACGAAGGTCCCGGCTATGGCTGGCCACTGGGTGAGCGGAGCTGGATCAACCCCAGCCCGAATGCGCCCAATCTTTCGATGGCCCGCTGCTACGCGGGAACCGTCATGCTGGAGGGGACAACGCTGTCAGAGGGTCGTGGCACCGCCCGCCCACTGGAACTGTTTGGTGCACCCGACATTGAAGCCGAGCGTGTGATGGCACACATGCAGACGCTGGCGCCGGACTGGCTGGCGGGCTGCCGTCTGCGCGCCTGCTGGTTCGAGCCGACCTTCCACAAGCATGCCGGCAAACTGTGCTCAGGAGTGCAGATTCATGTCGATGACCCGGCCTACCATCACGCGGTTTTCCGCCCTTGGCGGCTCCAGATCGCGGCCTTCAAGGCCATCCGCACGTTATGGCCGGATTATGACCTGTGGCGGGATTTTCCTTACGAATACGAACACGGTCGCCTGGCCATCGACCTTATCAATGGCAGCGAACGGCTGCGGGCGTGGGTGGATGATAGCGAAGCAACGCCCGCAGACCTTGAAGCCCTGACCTGCCCGGATGAGCACGCCTGGCGGGATGAGCGGGCCGCGGTGTTGCTGTATCCCGACGGCTAGACCCGTATCAGAGAAACTTTGCTATCAGGAAAATGGCGACACCCGGCAGGACGGTCACCGGTCCCCACCAGGTACCGAGGATGGTGCCAATCACCCCCATGGTTATGATGATAGCCCCAGCGGCCGACACTTTACCGCTCAGTTTCTTGATTGGCGCCTCTACCGCCCACTTGACCGGCTGGCCGCAGTGATCGCAGGCGCTGGCAAGGTCGGTGGTCTGGGCGGCGCAGTGGGGACAGGTGACTAGAGCCATGGCTTTACTCCTCATCATGATACTTGTTGTTATCTTTGGCCTGATCATGCCCTGCCACCAGCCGGGTGCACAGCCTGATATCGGGCGGGTGGCTGGCGGGAGCATGCCGACAGGAAATTGCACCAGCACCCGCTAATTGTCAATCGACGCGGCTCGCCAACAGGCCGATATCGGGAGGGTAAATCGCTTCACTCCGGTACGTCGATATAAAGGTTCAGTGATACCAGATCGAAATCCCGGTCATAGACAAGGTTGCGATTGATGTACTGGTTCATATAGCCGATTTCAGTTCTGAACACCGGATCAAACCGGTAACCCACACCCACAAACACCCGATTCTGATCCAGCCCCGCGACTGGCCCCCAATCCACGGAGTTGACGTTGACGAAGATCTCGTCCGATCCGATGACGGACCAGGCGTCTGTCAGCGGGTAGCTGAGCTTGACCATCTGGCGAAAACGCACCCCGGTTCCCGACCCGATATTAACGGTGCGCTGCTCCAGCCGTGAACGTAGCTGCAACGCACCGATAGGCGTCGGCGATGTGTAGGTATATTGCTCCCAGGCCCGATTTTCATTGGTTGGCACCCGCGCCAGGGGCGATACCGCATACTGAAACGCATAGCCGACGTGCACCGCATGATTGCTATTGAAACGGTAGCCGATCGCATCATGGGTCACCACGGCGGCCAGCAAATAGTCCTGCCCTGAGGACGGAAACGGGCGCGCGCTCTGGGTCGTTCGCAGCGATAGATCAAGGTAATACACCCAGGGCGAATCCTTGCCGAAGGTACCGTTAACCATCGCATTGCCCCATGTGCCAAACAACTGCTCCATGCCTTCATGAGTGCCAGCAGCAATGGCGGCGACACCGGTGAGAAGAAACAGAGCGGTAGCGTTCAGTAGTTTTTGCAGCATCTGAGTAGTGATCTCATCATGAAAAGCCAGAGCAGGGAGACGTTCATCGCTCGCAGGGCCGGGCACCCGTACACCCACCACAACACCCACCACGGATGAACCGGGACAGATCGACACCCCGCCGCCAGACCGCTCACCCGCCAACGCTTGTCAGCATTCGACGCCAGCCCGCACCGGGACCGCGCGCAAGCGAGACAAGGATATATTTGGATATATTATGAAAGCAAATGTAACTTGAAATCCAGTTGTGCGGGATTATTCTATCGACGAAGCCAGCGGCATGTCGGAATAGCACCAAACCAAACAACAGTGGCATGACTATGAACACAGATATCAGCTTGATGGAAAATAGACTTTATGACGATTATTCGAACCCGAACATGGCGACATTCAATGACCTTGTATGGAGCGTGAAAGTATCCATGCCTGAACTGTTTACCCATACCTTTGAGGATATGCTGGAAGACCTCACAAAAGGACAGGATCTATTGAGACCCTATAACTCCCGTTAACGCTCACGATAATAAGTCAACGAACGTCAACAAGAACGGGAAAGCAGAGTTTTTGAAATGCTTATCACGCAGATATATTAATAGTAAATTGTGGTTTCTGAACCCTGAATCCGTCCCCTTGGATTCCACTTTCCATCCGATCCTGAACGCGTGAATTTAGAGCTTTCTCCCTTTTGCTTTGCCACCACCGACGTCGATCCGGGGAATATACGACCAGTCTTTCAGGGTATGTCCGCCTTGTTCATGCCAGGTGTCAGCGAATTTTCAGCGCCTTGTAACCGCCGGTTCCTTCAGGGGTACCAGAATTCGCTCATCCAGGGTCGTAACCTTTTGCCCTCATCCCGCCGACGTAGAGGTCATCAGACAGTTCTGAAACATAACGAACACATCTACGTTGACCGGCACACCACGACCGAAGTCGAGAATAAACCGGCGCGCACGGGCGACGAGCTCTGCCGCCAGGCACATGATTTCCTGCAACACAGTCCAAACGCGCGTGCGTTTGGCCGTATGACAGATCGGTGCAATCTCACCGGTCAGATCAATCTGTCCAAGATGCAGACCGTTGTAGGCCGAGGCCGCCAGGCGCACGATCACATCGCTGGTATCGAACTCAGATAGTCTTTCTAGGAGAAAATACGTAATGCATCCTGTAATCTCGAAAACATTCGGTGGCCTGTCAACGCCATATTACTTCCGTCAGTTCTTTTTCGGCCTGCTACTTCTAGCCTTCGTTATATTTATGTCATTTCGCAGCACGCAAGGCGTAACGTTTGGGATGGTTTTTGTGGTAGCAATAAACACTTTGCTGTATCCATACGCCCGGTTCGTTTACGAAAGCGTTATTGGCTTTATAACGGGTGGCAATGTGTTTTTCGTGAATGCGCTTCTAATGATTTTCGTGAAGCTAATGACGATGGCGCTTTGCTGGGCCGGTGCCATCTTTATTGCACCAGTTGGTTTAGCCTACCTGTATTACCACCACAGCAAAACTGGGGGGTAAAACATGCTTGGATATTGGATCGTCATTTGTAAGCGTGCGACGCATACGACTACTTTGAACTGATAAGATTCGTCAGACTAGCGACTGTTTTTTGTAGTCGAGAAATAGGTTGGTTTGATGTAGTAGTCTTCCTGCCCAAGCCCGCTTCGCTGCCAAGCGTCCACACGATTGTTGCGATCGATCTTCGTCATCAGTCCACCGTGCCTTCAAAAATTGAGAGTGTGAAAGATTGAAGGTCAGCAGTTCACGATAGAAAGTGTATGCGCCGGACGCTTACTTTTTAACCTGCTGTAGATCAATCGCTTGCACGACACGAGCGAAACTAGCGTGTAACCATAAAGAACAAAAAATAAGCATAGAAGCCAAGCCTACTCCCACTCTATCGTCGCCGGTGGCTTGCCCGAAATATCATAGGTAACTCTGGAAATACCGGCGACTTCATTGATGATGCGGCGGGATACGAGGTCGAGAAACTCATAGGGCAGATGAGCCCAGCGGGCGGTCATGAAGTCGATCGTTTCTACTGCGCGAAGTGCGATGACATAGTCATAGCGCCGCCCATCGCCCATCACGCCTACTGACTTTATCGGCAGGAAGACAGCGAACGCCTGGCTGGTCTTGCTGTAGAGGTCGTGACGGTAAAGTTCCTCTATAAAAATGGCATCGGCCTGCCTCAGCAGGTCGGCATAGGCTTTCTTGACCTCGCCGAGGATTCTGACGCCGAGGCCGGGGCCAGGGAAAGGATGCCTGTGAATCATTTCTGCCGGCAAACCCAGACCCAAGCCCATTTGCCGGACCTCATCCTTGAATAATTCCCGCAGCGGTTCTACCAGCTTGAGCACCATGTTGTCGGGAAGTCCGCCGACATTGTGATGGGATTTGATGACGTGGGCCTTGCCGGTTTTAGAGCCGGCTGATTCGATGACGTCGGGGTAAATCGTGCCCTGGGCGAGCCAGCGCGCATCGGTCAGTTTGCTGGCCTCCTCATCGAAAATGTCGATAAACAGCCGGCCAATTATTTTTCGCTTTTGTTCGGGATCGGTGACCCCAGCCAGTTCGGACAGGTAGCGATCTTCGGCATCAACACGAATGACCCGCACGCCCATATGTCTAGCGAAGGTGGCCATAACCTGATCGCCTTCGTTAAGCCGCAGGAGACCCGTATCGACAAAAACACAGGTCAGGCGATCACCGATCGCACGGTGCAGCAAGGCAGCCACTACCGATGAGTCAACGCCGCCTGAGAGGCCCAGTATGACCTGATCATCGCCGAGCTTTTGACGTAATGTGTCGATACTGTCTTCGATGATGTTGCGGGTATTCCAGAGGGCTTGGCAGGCGCAGATGTCGGTAATGAAGCGGCTGAGGATGCGGTAACCCTGGTTAGTGTGAGTAACTTCCGGGTGGAACTGAAGTGCATAGAACCGGCGTTGCTCATCGGCCATTCCGGCGATGGGCGCACTTTCAGTTGAGGCAATCAGCTTGAAGCCCTCCGGAAGGCCGGTGACCTGATCACCATGACTCATCCAGACATCCAGCAGGCCATACCCTTCGGGGGTGATATGGTCTTCGATATCCCGCAACAGCCGTGAGTGACCGCGCGCCCTCACCTGGGCATAACCAAATTCGCGGTGCGCGCAGGCTTCGACCTTTCCGCCTAACTGGTCGGCCATGGTCTGCATGCCATAGCAAATGCCAAGCACCGGGACGCCAAGTTCAAAAACCAGTTGCGGCGCACGAGGCGTATCAGCCAGGGTGACGGTTTCCGGCCCCCCCGACAAAATGATGCCGCGGGGGGCGAATTCCCTGATGTAGCTTTCGATACAGTCCCAGGGATGGATTTCACAATAGACCCCGATTTCACGCACGCGGCGGGCAATCAACTGGGTGTATTGCGAACCGAAATCGAGAATGAGGATTTTGTGTGCGTGTATGTTTTGCATGGTTCTTGGTTACGCTCTGGCCGTGGTGCTTCCAGATCACAGGTCAGCGCTGGAGTAGGTGCATGAACGGCCAGAGGCTTGAGTGGAGCGGGCGGTTGCGGCTTGCGGAAGAAAGCCGTTTCAGTCGATCGAATAGTTGGGCGCTTCCTTGGTAATGGTAACGTCGTGTACATGACTTTCCCTCATGCCGGCAGATGTCACACGGACGAAGCTTGCGCGGTTTCGCATGTCTTCTATGGTGCTACATCCGGTGTAACCCATGGATGAACGAACGCCACCGACCAACTGATGCAGGATGGAGACCATTGATCCCTTATAGGGAACACGCCCTTCAATACCTTCAGGAACCAGCTTTTCGGTCTCGGTACTTTCCTGAAAGTAGCGGTCGCTGGATCCTTGTGATTGGGACATGGCACCGAGAGACCCCATACCACGGTAGGTTTTGTACGACCGCCCCTGATAAAGCTCGACCTCGCCTGGCGCCTCCTCGGTACCCGCAAAAAGCCCACCCAACATGACGGCGTAAGCACCGGCTGCCAGTGCCTTGGCAACATCGCCGGAATAGCGCACACCACCATCTGCTATCAGTGGCACCCCCGTGCCCTTGAGTGCCTCTGCGACATTGGATACCGCAGTGATCTGGGGTATGCCAACACCCGCCACAATTCGGGTCGTGCAAATGGAACCCGGTCCAATCCCGACCTTGACGGCATCAGCGCCAGCCGCAACCAGAGCGAGGGCCGCTTCGGCAGTGGCGATGTTGCCGCCTATGACCTGAATCTGTGGAAAATTGTCCTTGACCCACCGAACCCTGTCGAGGACACCCTGTGAATGGCCATGCGCGGTATCAACGACGATGACGTCTACCCCAGCCGCAGCCAATGCCTCCACCCTCTCATCGGTTCCCGCTCCGGTACTCACCGCAGCACCGACACGCAGACGCTCCTGCTCATCCTTGCAGGCCTGGGGGTAATCGCGGGATTTCTGAATATCCTTGACCGTTATCATGCCCCGCAACTGAAACGCGTCGTTCACCACCAGCACTTTTTCGATTCTGTGTTCATGCAGCAGGCGGATGGCTTCTTCCTTACTGGAGCCCTCCTTCACGGTAATGAGCTTGTGCTTGGGTGTCATGGCTTTTGACACCGGCTCATCAAAGCGGGTTTCGAAGCGGAGGTCGCGACTGGTGACAATGCCCACCAGTTCGCCATTGTCAACGACCGGCACTCCGGAGATATTTTTGGCACGAGTCAGCTCCAGCACATCTCGAATGGTGGCGTCAGGCCTGACCGTGAATGGCTCCTTGATAACGCCGCTCTCGTACTTCTTGACCGTAGTCACTTCATAGGCCTGGCGATCGGCACTCATGTTCTTATGGATGATGCCTATGCCGCCCTCCTGAGCGATGGTGATGGCCAGCCTGGCTTCGGTGACGGTATCCATTGCTGCCGATAGCAGGGGGATATTCAGACTGATGGTGCGGGTCAGTCGGGTCTGAAGACTGACATCCCTCGGGAGGATGTTAGAGTAAGCGGGGATCAGAAGAACATCGTCGAAGGTAAGCGCCTCTTGGGTAACACGCATGGGATGATCCTACCACTGAGAAATCGCTTAAATATATTGGATTCCATACAGTCAGGCAAGGAAATAGCCTTTTGCAAATGGCCACGCCCTCAGGCGTGGGAGCGAACAAAAGGATATCGTGGAAGACGGATGTCTCCGCCGTATGCAGATATAAGAGGAAGGCGCGAAACTCCCGCCTGCAGCAGGGCACATCGAAAAAAACCCGAGCCCACCCCCCCCAGTGG
>JBKCCF010000204.1:0-4515 GCA_046305255.1 Methylococcaceae bacterium | reverse complement strand
TTCCTCGGTCGCAAATCCGATGGCGAGCCAGGCGTCAAGACGCTTTGGCTCGGCTTCGCTCGTGTCAGAGATTTCGTGGAGGGCGTTGAACATATGCGACAGCTTCAGAATTCAGGGCTGAGTTGTGTGTAATGGCATGCTGTAAAAGATATTCCTCACAAATCTTTCCCATACTGTATACACCGGGCCAGCGTCCGTTTTTTTCAGCATCCAGCTGACTGCCTCGGGCGGCAACCCAGCCATTGAGAGCCGCCAGTATATTGGTGTAAAGAATGCCCCGAGTCTTCAGCTCCTCCAGTGCTGTTCCAACAAACTTGCGGACAGCGACCGCATCTGTACTCGTGGTTTTAGACAGACGTTGCAGGGTTGTGATGGGATCTGCCCAGTTATTCTTGTCGATGTGCTTCCAGTAGGCTTTTACCGCATCGTCCGCAGGGCTTATTTTTCGCCGCCGTTCGCCTGTTTCAGTCGATGCATACCAGGTGTCATAGGGCGGCATTTGAGAGGGGACCCGCAGACCTCGATTATGGCCTTCGTTCTGCGTCACTAATTCCTTGGTTTTTTGCAGGATGGTTTGCACATCAGGCCAGCGCAACCCATGGCCAAGATAGGTCTCACATTGCTCTCTGTTGGCCCATATCTTAATCAGGCTTGCAAGCGTCAGGCTTTGTCCAAGAACAAATCCAGTGCCTTCCAGAAGATCCGGTTTTTCATCCCGCTGTCTGTGGGTATTGGCTTGCCCCGATGACCAATAGGCAATACCCATTTCATACCCCATGGAGTTAACAGTCTCCCACTTCTTCTCAACCTTTTTGAATTTATCCTCAAAGAGACCCACTTTGAGACTTTTGGAGGTCAAGGTCGCCTTGAAGTTTTGACCTTTGTAGAGTTCGAGGTCATTGGGACTAACGGTTTCCGATACCGATGCGCTGGACGCTTTTGCATTGGGGTTATCGAATAATCTGGATTGAGCCAGTCCCGAATCCGGATTCATTTTCTGGCTCAGACCTGGCGCAAAACTCTGAGGATCAACTAGTTTAGGGGTGCCGTTTTTGATGGTCGCCGGCCCGACCTCAAAATCAAGCGCGAGAGACAATAATTGGCCACCGGTCTGTTTGTAGACAATGCGCGATTCCTGCGACATTTTGACCGCTTCAACCTGAGTCGGCAGGTTGATTCGATATGACGACGTTTTACTGGTCCATTTGATACTGGGTAACTTGGCCGCAAAGGTAAAGGTACCCCCCGGGCCTGCGGTATCACCATTGATCTTGCCGGCTGAAAATGCGGTTGTGGCGGTAGCCCTGGACTCAAGGCCAAGACCGGCATCTTTTCCCTGTACGAACCATGTGAGATAGCATGAGTGATTCACGCTTGAACCTGCACCCGTCTTCTGGTGCGGCAGAACCGCGTTGAACCACTCGGACACGTTGTGCATCGCCCCCTCCTTGGGAATAAACCACGGATCCGGATCCGTCACAGCAACCCAAACCCCCTCGCAATTGGCTTCGGCCTTGGCTGTGAGGCTAACCCCAAAGTTGAATGCCTCCACATCACTGATCGTGATCGGTATGACTGATGATGTATCAAATTTGGCACCCGCGGTTACGGCAATCCCTGCTTTTACATTCTTCCAACTCCCCTCCATCTTGCACAGGGCTATAGGCAGGTTTTCGGTACTGCTGGGTGCATCAAGAAACTCATCACGATTCCCGTGATGCGCTACGAAGATGAACCGTTGTTGTGCCTTTTTAACACCCACATTGCCCGACACCGAAGCTGTTACAAATAGACTGGCCGGAGGTGGAACAAACATTTTAGCCAGATCAAGACTGGCATTAACGCCGGCACCGTAACCGGTCGTGTCAAACATGTGCTGAGCCTGCCCCTTGTAGTCAATACCCGAAAACATGAGGCTGTTGAATTTTTCACGCGCTGTAACGGGGCCTTTACCGGCATCATAGTGGCCCTTGATGACAGGTGCCCGTTGCTTGTTGGCAACGTTATCCAGGTGGCGATCAAGAACATCATTCCTGCTCCAGTCGCTGACCCACTCTTTCATGTTTTTCCAAGCATCAGAAAAAATAGTCATTATGGTAGTCCTGTGACTTAAATAAAGGCGGATTGAAATCCAGGGTGTAACGCCCTGGGATTGGGCTCTGATGTTTTCTGGCCAGGGGCAAGCATTTCGGGCTAGGCCGAAGGCCGATCTTACACCGACTGATTCTTGAGGTAGGCCACTATTTTCATGAGTAATGGCATCCTGCGGTTCATGGATGAAGCCGGAGTGAGACCTCTCCTCGTTTTTCGATTAACCAGGGTAGTTACCTCGGCAGCCTGTCGACCCCGATCCAGTATCGCAGCCCATCGACTGACATACGGGATGGGGGACTGGTCGCATGGTGAAGACCGGCCTCTTTTCCTGTGTAAGATTTTAATCGATCTTGGCATCACGCCTAGTGCATCCCCACACGCTCTACTATCCCGGCATCACAGTTGCCTCGGGGGATCAGTGAACGGTCCAGCGCATCCGACAATGGCGTTGTTTCGCTCAGGGGCTGCTTCAGCGCAACCCGCAGTTCACTGATTAACTGCCGCTCGCCATCAGTGCTGCAACACACAGTCAGGGCCTGATTCGCGCCTGCGCCAAAACTCCGGTCAAACGCGGTCCTGATCTGCGCCACCGCGACACGGGTTCCCTGCTGTCTGGCCATGAAGTCCCCCACGCCGGAGTGATTGATTTGCTCCAGCAGCGCCAGTGCCGTGCGGAAATAGGTTTCGGCATCGCTGCCATAACAACTGCCGTGTCTAGCCCACTCATGCCGCTGCAAGTCTGAGACGACTCCCGGCATTGCGCGCATCAGGCGGTTGCGGGTGTCAGGACTCAGTGCCGGCTCGGGTAGCTCGTCCCAATGCTGGCGCTGATCGCTGGCTCGCACAGCGGGACTCACTCCACAGTACTCAACGCCCGGCGGCTGGGGCCAGAGTCCATGCAGGCTGAAATGGTTGGCATCGAACCGGGTAGCGCTCTGGGTTCTGCATTCGACCTTTTCCGGGCGTGATTCACAGAAGCTGGCCTGCCAGCTGAGTGCCAGCAATAACTTCCGAGGTGGCCGGTTGTCACTGGCGGGAGTGGCTCCTTTTGCCGCCATGTCCCCAAGCAGTTCGCCACACGTGAGACTGACCCAGCGCAGCGAGGGGCGGGCCAACGCCACGCGTATCTGGATGTGATCGCCGCCCCGCTGGTTGAGCCCCAACACAGGATAGTGTGCGCCGGGCGTAACCGTGATCGGCTCAGCGTCGGGCCGAGCAATAGCGACGGTAGCGAGGCACGTCGTTTGCGCCAAGAACTCGCCCCGGACCGGTTCAAACGCACCTGCCGGGTTTAACCCCGGCAACAGCGCAATCACGGCTAACCCGCCGGCTATCAGCAACCTCTGGCCCGCCATTTGAGACCGCACAAGACTCAGGCGCCTAGCCAATGAGGGCCAGTCCGGGTGGCAGGGCCTCACCATAAATCCGCTTGACGTCAGCCTCGGACAGCGGTCTGAACTCGGTCACCATGGTCTGCCATGACTCGGGCGATCTGGCCGCTCGCAGTTGTTCGAGCAGTGCGTCGCGCAGCGCGGAGTCAATGTCGCGGGCCCTGTCCCCACTGCGGCGGGCCAACAAGGCGGCGGCAAAGGCCGGCTGCGGCTGCTTGCGGAAATCATGCTGCATTGCCCGCTTCAGCCACGCCTCGGCAGTGGCAGTTGGCACCACCTCATGAGCGCTGCCATGAAAGGGCTCGCGACTGCCGATGCGGCCCAGTGCCCACCAACTCTCGACCGGCTCGGCAGGTTTGGCCAACCGTTGCAGCAACCAGTCCCCCAGCCTGACTTTAGTCAGAGCCGGTAAGCGCTCCAGCACCGCAACCAGCCGCACCATGTCTTCGTAACTGCGCTTTTTAGCCAGGGTAGGGAGATTGCCACGACGGGCAGCCTCCGGATTGATGAAGTCGGCAAGGTCATCACATATTTTCTGCTGAGCCAAAGGATTCAGCCCACCAGCGATCCGGCGCCACAAAGTCCACCATTCGGCCCAGTTCTGTGATTCGTTCACAAACTGCAAACCCTGCTGGTAAAGACTGAAAATCTGCTCCACTCGCCAATCATCCAGCGGATAGCCAAAGCCGGGCCGCAGGCTGAATCCCACAAGACTGAGCCACAAGCGCTCATGCTCGGCACTGCGCCGACGGTTGGGCAGCCCCTCAAGCAATGCCGCGAACAATTCGCGCAGTACCGGCGTATCCCATTCGGCGCGTGGCCCAAGCAGTTTCTCGAGTTCCTGCCGCAGGGTCTTGACTGATTTGGGGTCGGCATCGCGGGTCTTTTTGCCAAATACCTGCAAGATGCGCTCACGGGCCGGTGCCAGACGCGGGTCAGTGGCATCCGAGGCCAGTGCGCGGGGAGCGCCCCGCAACTGAAATTCAATACTCCAGCGCCGTTCGGGCGGGTCAACGGTAACGCAATGAAG
>JBKCCF010000203.1:0-6840 GCA_046305255.1 Methylococcaceae bacterium | reverse complement strand
ACATCCAGTCGGCTGATGTCCTGCTTGTTGAGCAGATAAACCGCCTGGGAATCCTGTTCACTGAAAATGGCAACCAGCACGTTGGCACCAGTGACCTCCTGCTTGCCGGACGATTGCACGTGGAAGGCTGCCCGCTGCAGGACCCTTTGAAATCCTAATGTCGGCTGGGTTTCCCGTTTAAGACCTGGTGCGATCAGCGGGGTGGTTTCATCAATGAATCCATTGATTTCACCGCGCAGCTGCTCGATATTGGCGCCGCAGGCATTCAGTACCTCCAGCGCCGCATGATTGTCCAGCATTGCCAGTAGCAGGTGCTCCACCGATATGAACTCGTGCCGTTTCTCATAGGCGGAACGAAAGGCCTGATTCAATGACATTTCAAGTTCTTTGCTTAGCATAGTGCAACCGATTGTTGGGTGGGTCTGCGCGAGGCCAGTCCGGGTCCATAAGGGACGCCCGGCATCGTCCACGGGTCACTCGGCCCTTCCATCCGGCTGGCCCTGATGTAAGCAACCGTAACTTCAGGCTTCATCCATGTCGCACAGCAAAGGATGCTGGTGCTTGCGTGAAAACTCGTTGACCTGTCGGACCTTGGTTTCGGCGATGTCCCTGGAAAATACCCCGCAGACACCGATGCCGCGCGTGTGTACATGCAGCATCACCTGAGTCGCCTTCTCCTCATCCATGCCAAAGAAAACCTTAAGGATCTCCACCACAAACTCCATCGGCGTGAAGTCGTCGTTCAGCAAAAAAACCTTATATAGCGGCGGCCTTTTCAGCTTGGGCCTGGCGTCCTGTACGGCCAGATCATCGGTGAACTTCTGGTCAGGATCTTGCGGCATATCCGATCGTGGTCTCAACAAAAAACATACTCATGGGTCAACTATACCATCGGCGCGGGATCATGGGACAAGGGGTGAAACCGAAGCCCGACCAGCCGCTGCAAACCGCCTCGGACGGGCTTGATGCTGTGGCATAATTCAGTTCCGGCGTTCACGTAACCGACAACTCCTAACAGACTTCATGCAGACGAAAAATATCCCCACGCAAGGCCGACCACGCGTAACGGTTGCCGCCCTGGTCGAGCGCGATGGCCGCTTCCTGTTGGTGGAAGAGCGCGACCCGCAGGGGCGACTGGTGATCAACCAGCCTGCAGGTCATGTCGAGGCGGGTGAGTCCCTGCTGGATGCGGTCATTCGCGAAACATTTGAAGAAACAGGTTGGTCCATCGCCCCTGCCGCTCTGGTCGGCGCCTACATCTGGGGCCGTGCTGACCGCAGCATCGGCTATCTGCGCATAGCCATCGCCGGACATGCCTTGCAGCATCATCCCGACAGTCCCCTGGACGACGGGATAGAGCGGGCCGTCTGGCTGTCCCGGTCGGAGTTGCTTGAACGTCAGGCCGAACACCGCAGCGAACTGGTGCTGCGCTGTATCGATGACTACCTTTCTGGCGAGCGCTACCCGTTGAGCGTGCTTAAGTCGCTGCTGGCCTGATCTCATGGGCCAGAATGTCATTGTCGGCATGTCCGGCGGGGTTGATTCCTCGGTTACGGCCTTGCTGCTGCTGGAGCAGGGCTACCGTGTGACCGGCCTGTTCATGAAGAACTGGGACGAGGACGACGGTACTGAATACTGCACGGCACGGGAAGATCTGGCCGATGCCCAGGGTGTCTGTGACCGACTGGGTATTCCACTGCAGACGGTCAATTTTGCCGCCGAGTACTGGGATCGGGTCTTTGAGGTCTTTCTGCACGACTATGCCGCTGGTCGCACCCCCAATCCTGACATCCTCTGCAACAAGGAAATCAAATTCAAGGCCTTTCTCGACTACGCCCGTAACCTCGGAGCGGATTTGATCGCTACCGGTCACTATGCCAGGATTCATCTGGTTGACGGTCAGTATCGCCTGCGCAAGGGGGTGGATGGCAACAAGGACCAGACCTATTTCATTTACACGCTGGGCCAGCCCCAATTATCCAGAACGCTATTTCCGATTGGCGCCATGGAGAAGGCGGAGGTGCGGCGATTGGCCGATAGGGCGGGTTTCGACAATGCCAGAAAGCGTGACAGCACCGGTATCTGTTTCATTGGCGAACGTCGCTTCAAGGACTTTCTGCAACGCTATTTGCCGGCCCAGCCGGGTGATATCAGAACGCCCGAGGGCCTGCCGCTCGGCCGCCACGAGGGATTGATGTACTACACTCTGGGTCAGCGACGCGGGTTCGGTATCGGCGGGATTAAGGGTGCCGAACATGAAGCCTGGTATGTGCTGGCCAAGGATATTGGTCGCAATGAACTGATTGTGGGGCAGGGTCATGAGCATCCCCTGTCCCTCTCCGACAGTCTCGAGGCGGGCACCCTGGATTGGTGCGATAATGCGCCTCTGCGCCAACCCCTGCGCTGCACCGCCAAGACGCGCTACCGCCAGCCCGATCAGCCCTGTCGGGTCGAACCGCTCCCCGAGGGTCGCTGTCGGGTAACGTTCGACCAGCCGCAGCGGGCGGTTACGCCGGGACAGTCTGTCGTGTTTTACCGTGGCGATGAATGTCTGGGTGGCGGCGTGATCGAGCTGACCCTGAACCAGGGGCGGCCGACCGGTATCATCAACGCATCGGGTAGCGGCTGGTCAAGCCCGCCTCCCCGACAGTTAGGGGCCTGATCCCGCGAGCCACTCAAATTACAGAACATCAAGATAACCCTTCCGCTATGTCACTGACCGACCTTTCCCCCATCGACGGCCGTTATGCCGAAAAAGTTGAATCCCTGCGGCCCCTGCTCAGCGAGTATGGCCTGATCCGTTACCGGGTTCTGGTCGAGTTGCGCTGGCTGGAGGCGCTGGCTAATGAGCCCGCCATTCAGGAAGTACCGCCGCTCAGCGAGACCGCTCGCACGCGGCTTGAGGCTATTCTGGAGGGTTTCAGTGTTGCCGATGCCGAGCGGGTCAAGACTATCGAGCGCACCACCAACCATGACGTCAAGGCCGTCGAGTATTTTCTCAAGGAGAAGATCGCAGGGCAGCCTGAACTGGAAGCGATCAGCGAATTCATCCACTTCGCCTGCACCTCGGAGGACATCAACAATCTCGCCTATGGCCTGATGGTCAGGGATGCCCGCGACAGTGTGCTGCTGCCGGAGATGAGGCGGGTGATTGCGGCGATTGCCGCAAAAGCCGCTGACTATGCTGATCAACCGATGTTGTCCCGCACTCATGGCCAGTCGGCCACCCCCAGTACCATGGGTAAGGAATTCGCCAATGTCGCCCTCCGATTGGCGCGACAGGTCAAGCAGGTCGCTGCGGTCGAGATGCTTGGCAAGATCAACGGCGCTGTCGGTAATTACAATGCCCATGCAGTCGCCTACCCGGACGTTGACTGGCCTGCCTTTGCACAGCGTTTTGTCGAGTCGCTGGGTCTTGGCTTTAATCCCTATACCACCCAGATTGAGCCGCATGATTATCTGGCCGAGTTCTTTCACGCCATGCTGCGCTTCAATACGGTGCTAATCGACTTCGACCGCGATGTCTGGGGTTACATCTCGCTGGGCTTCTTTCGCCAGAAGACAGTGGCAGGCGAAGTGGGATCATCGACCATGCCGCACAAGGTCAACCCCATTGATTTCGAGAATTCCGAGGGTAATCTGGGGTTGGCCAACGCCCTGTACGCCCATCTCTCCGAAAAGTTGCCGATTTCCCGCTGGCAACGCGATCTGACTGATTCCACCGTATTGCGCAACATCGGAGTCGGGCTCGCCCACAGCCTGATCGCCCTGCAGTCCACGCTCAAAGGTATCAGCAAGCTGGAAATCAACGCCGCCGCGCTGGAGGCTGATCTTGCCGCCAATCCGGAAGTTCTGGCCGAACCCATACAAACGGTGATGCGTCGCTACGGGGTTGATAAACCCTATGAAAAACTCAAGGAACTGACCCGTGGTCAGCGCATCGACGCCGAATCACTGGCCCGGTTTATCGGCGGCCTTGACATTCCCGGGGCTGCCAAACAGTCGTTGCTGGCGCTGATGCCACGTGACTACACCGGCTATGCCGCAGCACTGGCGCGCAAACTCGGCGCCTGATACCCCATTCATCAGAGAAACCCACATCATGTTCAAAGCCCTCACATGCCTGCTGATGCTGGCGGCACTGCCGGTGCAGGCTGCCGATACCCCGGTCCAGCGTCTGCGTAACTTTCTGTCCCGGGCCAGTTCGCTGGAGGCTGAATTCGTCCAGGTTCAGGTTGACGAGAAAGGCAACCCCGGCAAGCGCAGTAGCGGGGTCTTTCACCTGCAGCGGCCGGGTAAGTTCCGCTGGGATTACCAGAAACCCTATAACCAGCAGATCGTGTCCAGTGGCGACAAGGTCTGGTTTTACGACAAGGATCTTGAGCAGGTGACGGCCCGCAAGCTGGGGCAGGCGATAGGTTCGACACCCGCTCTGCTGCTCAGCGGCGAGGTACCGATCGAACAGAATTTCACCATCGAAAATCAGACGATCGACGAAGGGTTGTACTGGCTCAAGCTGGTGCCAAAATCCGAAGAGGGCGGTTTCAAGTATGTTTTGCTGGGTCTGGAGGGCGACAGTCTCGCCGGGATGGAGTTGAGCGATAACTTCGGTCAACTGACCCGGATCTACTTCAAGAACGTCAAGACGGGCGTTAAGCAGGATGCCGCCCTGTTTGCCTTCAGCCCGCCGCCGGGTGTGGACGTGTTCGAGGATAAATGAGATTGCGCTGCCGCTGTTGCTGGCAGCCCTGAGGCTCGCATGCCGATATCGCCCAAGCCAGCCCCCTCCCTGAGTCCGGCCCAATACCCACCGCTGGCCGACCGTATGCGGCCCCGCTCGCTGCAGGAATATATCGGTCAAACCCATCTGCTGGCGCCGGGCAAACCGCTCTGCGGCTCGATTCAGGCAGGGCGGCTGCACTCCATGATTTTCTGGGGCCCCCCGGGTACCGGAAAAACCACGCTGGCCCGACTGGTCGCCGCTCACGCCGATGCTGAATTCAGAACCCTGTCGGCCGTACTCTCCGGGGTCAAGGAGATTCGCGAGCAGGTGGCCGAAGCCCGCCGGGTCCTGGCCGAAAGCGGACGCCGCACCCTCCTGTTTGTCGATGAGGTGCATCGCTTCAACAAGTCGCAACAGGATGCCTTTCTGCCCCATGTCGAAGATGGCACCTTCTGCTTCATCGGTGCGACTACCGAGAATCCGTCTTTTGAACTCAACAACGCCTTGCTGTCGCGGGCCCGCGTTTATGTCTTGCGATCACTGACCGAGGATGATCTGCTGGCTGTTATGGATCAGGCCTTGACCGATGCCGAGCGGGGTTATGGCCTGAGCCCGCCGACCCTGTCTGACGAGGTCAGGCGCTGGTTTGTCCGCGCCGCCGATGGTGACGCCCGCAAACTGCTCAATCTGCTGGAAATCACCGTCGATCTGCTCAGTCCCGACCAGACCGACATCACACCGGAACTGGCCCGCGAGGTGCTCGCCGGGGGCGGGGTCCGCCGCTTTGACAAGCAGGGCGAGGCTTTCTACAACCAGATATCAGCCCTGCACAAATCGGTGCGCGGTAGTGCGCCAGATGCGGCGCTTTACTGGCTGTGTCGGATGCTGGATGGCGGCTGTGACCCGCTCTACCTCGCCCGCCGCATCCTGCGCATCGCCAGTGAAGATATCGGCAACGCCGACCCTCGTGGGCTGGAGTTGGCGCTTAATGCCTTTGACGTGCAGGAGCGATTGGGCAGCCCGGAAGGTGAATTAGCCCTGGCGCAGGCCGTGGTCTATCTCGCCTGTGCCCCCAAGAGCAATGCCGTCTACCTTGCCTTCAAGGCCGCCCGCGCCGATGCCGCTGCTACCGGCAGCCTTGAGGTGCCGGTGCATCTGCGCAATGCGCCAACAACATTGATGAAACAACTCGATTATGGCAAGGCCTATCGCTATGCCCATGACGAGCCTGACGCCTACGCCGCCGGCGAAAACTATTTTCCTGAGGAACTGCGGTCGCGCCGCTATTACCAGCCGGTGCCGCGTGGACTGGAGATCAGGATTGCCGAAAAGTTGGCCCGCTTGCGGGCGCTGGACGAATCGCGCTAGCCATGGTGCAGGCAGCTAACCGGGTGCTTGATGGTCTGGACCGCAGTTTGCTGCAGATACTCTGCGACCACCGCTTTCACTCGGGTACTGCGTTGGCCAGCCGACTGGGTGTCACGCGCGCTACGGTTTGCAATCATGTCCGAAGGCTCACGGCGCTCGGGCTGGATATTGCCGCTCTGCCGGGCCGGGGCTATCGTTTGGGGTCGCCGGTTGAGTTGCTGTCGGAGGCCGATATCCGCGCGGGGATCAGTCCTGTTGCTGCCGCGCTGCTGGCGGGTATGGTATTGCACGATGACATCGACTCCACCAACAGCCATCTGATGCGGGCAGCCAGCCTGGGGGCTCCCAGCGGAACGGTGTGTCTGGCCGAGCGCCAGAGCGCGGGCCGGGGCCGGATCGGCCGCGACTGGGTTTCGCCTTTCGGTGCCAACATCTACCTGTCGCTGCTCTGGCGGTTTGACGAGCCGGGCAGGGTGGCGGGCCTGAGTCTGGCCGTCGGTGTCGCGGTGATGCGGGCGCTGGCCCGGGCGGGGTTTAGCCATGCAAGCCTTAAATGGCCTAATGATCTGCTTTGCGACGGCGCCAAACTTGGCGGCATTCTGCTGGAAGTGGCGGGTGAAATGCATGGCCAATGTACGGTCGTGGTTGGGCTTGGATTGAACCGCCATGTGCCGGACAGCGCGGCCGCGGCCATTGATCAGCCCTGGACCGATCTTGGCCGTGCCGGTCAGGGTCCGCCCCCGGCGAGG
>JBKCCF010000202.1:0-15602 GCA_046305255.1 Methylococcaceae bacterium | reverse complement strand
CCTCATGCTCCAATC
This sequence comes from Methylococcaceae bacterium, assembly GCA_046305255.1. Taxonomy (GTDB): domain Bacteria; phylum Pseudomonadota; class Gammaproteobacteria; order Methylococcales; family Methylococcaceae; genus UBA6136. The sequence continues at coordinate 15,587 of JBKCCF010000202.1, read as the reverse complement.
TGAGCTTGCCGATATTTTGCAGCATCACCATCGACTTGCTGATGTCAGGGTAGGAGACATCCAGCGAACTGCCGGAGAGGGCAGCCAGTTCGTCCTGCATTGCCCGAGTTTCCGCTGCGGTGGTATCAAAATGCTCGGCCACCCACTCGCCGGCAACCGTCAGGCTGTCCTTGAACAACTGAGCATCATTGCGCAAGAGTGCGGCGCGTGAGGTTTCCAGCTTGAGCAACAGCATCTGCCGGAGGGCCTCCGCCTGCTCCGGCGCCAGCAGGGCTTCGATCGGGCGATCAGTCCGCCTTACCGTAACCAGGTCCTTGAATTCGCGAATGGCTGCATCAACCGCATCCCCTTCCTGCCCCTGTTCCGACACCGGTGGCGCCGCACTAGCTTTGGCCTTTTCATGCTCCTTCACGATGCCTGCATGCGGCAGAACCAGCGGCAGTCCTGCGACCTTTTTCTCCAGCGCAATCAGCTTGGCCGAAATACCGACCAGATCGGGGGCATTCATTTTCCGGAGTACGGCCATTTCTTCGGCCAACGCCTCACGCACCTTGTAAACGGCAGGATCACCGCTCTCCCGTAGTCGATGGTCAGCCGCCTCCATCGCCGCCAGTACCGCCTTGACATCACCGACCAGGTGCAACTTCTGATTGGCGACATTGAGCAGATATTCCGCATCGGCAATCAGGAGGTCACCGTGTGTGGTGTTAAGTTGATGCCGAATCTGCAGGATTGCCCCGCCAACCTCTGCCTGGACCGCATCAATGCGATCGTTGAACTGTTGGTCGTGTTCGCTGAGAATGCGTTCCAGCCGGGAGTCGTCCGTCGCCAGTTGCGATTGCAGCGTGGCAATCTGGGAATGGAGGCTGCTGATTTCGGATTGCAGCGCACTGATCTGTGGGGTGGCATCTCGGGGCGGCTCATGCGGCGATGACAACTGCAACCCGGCCAATTCGGGCCTCGCCCGGAGCTCCTTCAGCAGGTACCAGCCGCCGGCACCAATACCCACGATGAGCATCAGGATGATGTAGCCGAACCAGGCGACACCACCGCGTTTTTTGGCGGGCTTTTGCTGTGCAGCCTCGACCGGAGCGGGTGCCGGTTCAATTGCAGCGGTATTTTCGGTGAGCTGTTCGGTCAATGGCGTATCCCCATCTGTAAGTGTGTGGGCAGTGGCTGCCGTGGGTTTTTGTTGTTCTTGTTCGGGCAGGATAGCGGTGGCGAGTCCCAGCGGAACCGGCTGTTCCGGTTGTCCTTCGTCAATCGGCGGCTCGCTGGCCCGTGGCAGCTCCGGAGACATTACGTCTTGCTCTGCGTTCGGTTCAGGCGGCGTAGCTTCCGACTGCAGGGAAAGGTCAACCCTGTCCGTGGCATCATGGGTCGACAGGATGGGCTCGGACACCGTTTCAGGCGGTTCAGCACCGGAACAGACTGCAGGAGGTGTGACCTCGACCCCGGTGGCCAGAGGCGTCGCATCGACCACCGGCTCGCTCCAGAGCCTGGCCAAAGGCCCCACCCCTGTTCGTTTGGCATGGGCCAGTTGCCTCAGGGATTGAGCCAGCGCTTCATCGCTGGCCTGCTCCGCCACCAAGGCGCAGCGCCAGCCCAGTTGGCCAGCCCGTTCGGCCAGTCGTGCACTGATGACGACCAGAGGCGTCCGGATAGCGGCGTCCAGTCCGGCATCCCGCACCAATTCGTCGAGCCGGGCCAGTGCCTCACCGCTGGTGATGACAACGGCATCGAAACCGGTCTCCCGCCACAGTGTCAACATCGGGCCGGCGTGGTCGGCCAGCACCGGCACTCGCCGGTAAAGTTCGGCATAGGCGACCTCGGCCCCACGCGCACCCAGCACCTCGGCCAGATGTTCGCGACCCCCGCTACCGCGCACAATCAGGATACGCTGACCCCGGACTTCCGCCATCCGGGCGTCATCCAGCAGCGCCTCGCTGTTGAATGGCGATGCAGGCACCAGATCAACCCGCAATCCCGCCGCTGACAGCTCCGCTGCAGTCGCTTCACCCGCAGCGGCGATACGGGTACTGCCCAGCAATTCGACCCATCCGGAGATGTGCAGGGCATGTCGTACGGCATTGGCGCTGACGAATATCAGCCAATCCCAGCCACCCGGCCGATTAAACAGGTCTGCGGCCAGACCGGCATCAGATACAGGCTGAATTTCGAGCAGCGGCAACGCCAGAGCGCGCCCGCCATCCTCTTCGATCAGGCGACAAAGGGCTTCGGACTGCCCCTCGGGGCGGGTGACGAGTACTGTGAAATCAGACAGCGGCTGTATCGGCATGACGCTCAATTCTCCTCATAAAGATCTCGCAGAATCCGGTCGGCGCCGCGCCCCAGAAGATCATCAGCCAGCCGGACACCCAACGGCTCAGCCTCGGCGCCAGACCCTTCGATTTCACCGCGCACCACGGCACTGCCATCGGGGCTTGCCACCAGACCTCGCAGCCGCAGCCGACCCGCGTTCAATTCGGCAAAACCGGCAATTGGCACCTGACACCCGCCATTGAGGCGGTGATTGAACGCCCGCTCCGCCCGCACACAGATCGCTGTCGCGTCATCATGCAGCACACCAAGCAAGGCGTTGATACGGGCATCATCCTGCCGACATTCGATGCCTATGGCACCTTGCCCCACGGCCGGCAGACTCGCTTCAGGCGCCAGATATTCGCTAATCCGATGCGCCAAACCCAGCCGTATAAGTCCGGCAGCGGCCAGGATGATCGCATCCAGCCCTTCCGATTCGAGCTTGTCCAGCCGGGTGCCGACATTACCGCGCAAACTGTAAATACGGCATTCGGGCAACCTTAGCCTGAGCTGGCATTGCCGGCGGAGGCTGGAAGTGCCGAGCCGGGCGGTGGCAGGGAGTTCAGAGAGTGACCCAAAACGGTTGGAGACCAGGGCATCTCGAGGATCTTCACGACCGAGAATAGCGGCAAGATGCAACCCATCCGGCAGTTCGGCGGGAACATCTTTCATGGAGTGCACCGCAAGATCTGCGGTTCCAGCCATGATGCCCTGTTCCAGTTCCTTGACGAACAGGCCTTTGCCGCCGACCTTGGCCAGCGGTGCATCAAGAATCCGGTCACCACGCGTCACCATCTTGACCAGTTCCACCTGGATGCCGGGATGGGCGGCCACAAGACGGGACGCGACATGCTCGGCCTGCCAGAGGGCCAGTGGACTTTTACGGGTGGCGATCCTAATGGTGTTCTGCACAGCCAGAATCCGTTAACAAATAACACTAAGTTTAGCAGATCATCCCCATTTCAAATCCCGCTTACTGACTATCGCCCTGGCATCAGCAACCACGCGGTTTCATGCAGCGCAGCCAGACCACGCTTCGCCAGAGCGGGGTTTTCCGACAGAACATCATCATGCCCCAACCGGTGAAGCCTGTAATGCAGGCCAAACAGCCGCTGAACCTGCTCCGACGGGGTGGCGAAAGGCGGCCCCGCCATGACGGACTGATCATAATCAAGGGTAATAAGCAGGATGGGCGCTTCTGGCGCCAGCGCCATCAATTGATTTGCATAGAGGGTTTGCTGGCCGGGAGGCACCGCAATCAATGCGGCACGATCATACACCGCACCGATTGCAGGTAATTGAGCCGGCTGCAACGCCAGAAAGTCTGCCTGCATCAGGCGTACACCCTCGCCATCATAGACCGCTACATCACCCAGCTGGCTCGGTTGCGGCACAATTCCGCTCTCTTCAAAAAACTGCGCTATGGCAATCGGGCTGAGTTCGACCCCAACGACCGGATGGCCTTTCGCCCTGATAAACAAGAGGTCAAGGCTCTTGCCACACAAGGGCACCAGCACGGGGGCCGAAGGATCGAGTGCCAGCCTGTCCCAGTGCTGCTGCAACAGGGGATGGACAGTGTTGAGATGGAACCCGATCTGGGCACTGGCCCATTTTTCCAGCCAGAAACTGGCATCCATGATTGTCTGCTCCTCGCCGCGTGTGGCGGCCTTTGAAATGGGTTTAACCGCTTCGCCAGCGTCGCAGTAACGCCCGCAATAACGCAACCAAACTGAAACCTGTCCAGAGCCCCTCCATCAGAATGATGCCGACTGGGGAGGATTCCAGTGCGACATAGGTCATGACCCCGGACCCTGCTGCATTCAAGAAGGCGTACAGGCCATGATCGCTATCCAGCCAGTTGAAAAGATTGGCGAGATAGGCGGCCAGCACCACGAACGCCGCCACCAGCGAAAGCAACTGCTGAGGATCGGCGAGCAGGAGCGCCCAAAATTCACGTGACATTCAGGTCCTTCGGTAACATTTGCCCACCACACCGGGCGTCTCACCTGTGCAGATGCGATCACAGGCCATCGGGGAGTATGCCACGAATTCCGGCCGACCCATTGGGCACGGTCTAACCGATTAGACACCCGACAAACGCTGCCGTGGATCTGCCGCCATGAATCCAGAAGCCTGCAATTGCCCGGCGGGGTCATGCTTTAGTATTCTTCATCGTTTACCCAGCCCGACCCGACCTATGGACGACATCTACAAACCCTCGGATATCGAAGCACAGACCCAGCGCATCTGGGAGGAACATCAGGTCTTCCGCGCGGTGGAGGACACTTCGAAAGAAAAATACTACTGCCTGTCGATGTTTCCCTATCCCAGTGGCCGCCTGCATATGGGCCATGTGCGCAATTACACCATCGGCGATGTGATGGCCCGCTATCAGCGGATGCTGGGCAAAAACGTACTGCAGCCCATGGGCTGGGATGCTTTCGGCCTGCCGGCCGAAAATGCGGCGATGAGCAAGGGCGTTCCACCGGGCGAGTGGACCTACGAAAACATCGCTTACATGAAACAGCAACTCAAGGCGCTGGGCTTCGGTTATGACTGGCAGCGTGAGGTAGCCACCTGTTCACCCGAGTATTACCGCTGGGAACAATGGTTCTTCCTGCGGCTGCTGGAAAAGGGGCTGGTCTACAAAAAAACCTCGCCAGTGAACTGGTGTCCGCACGACAACACGGTTTTAGCCAACGAGCAGGTGATAGAGGGCTGTTGCTGGCGGTGCGACCCACCGGTGATGCGCAAGGAAATCTCGCAATGGTTCATGAAGATCACGGCTTATGCCGACGAACTGCTGACGGAGCTGGACGGGCTCAAGGGCTGGCCCGACCAGGTTCGCACCATGCAGGCCAACTGGATTGGCAAGAGTCATGGGGTGCGCTTCGCCTTCCCCTACACGCTGGACGGCGCGGAGGGAAAACTCTGGGTCTACACTACCCGCGCCGACACCATCATGGGCGTCACCTTTTGCGCGGTGGCGCCAGAACACCCCCTGGCCACCCATGCGGCCCGGACCAACCCCGAACTGGCTGCCTTCATCAAGGCATGCGAACAGAGCGGCACGGCCGAAGCCGATGTCGCCACCATGGAAAAGAAGGGCATGGATACCGGCATCACGGTGACCCACCCACTGACCGGCAAGGCCATATCGGTCTGGGTTGGCAACTATGTCCTGATGAGCTATGGCGATGGCGCCGTGATGGCCGTGCCAGCCCATGACGAACGGGATTTCCTGTTTGCCCATAAGTACGGGCTGGATATTCGCCAGGTCATACAGACCCGCGACAAGGGCGCATCCCCCTTCACCATGGAACGCTGGCAGGACTGGTATGGCGACAAGAATGCCGGCACCTGCGTCCATTCCGGCCCCTACGACGGGCTTGCCTACCACGAGGCGGTCGACGCCATCGCCGCCGACCTCGCGGCCAGGAATCTCGGCGAAAAACAGACCAACTTCCGTCTGCGCGACTGGGGTGTCTCCCGCCAGCGCTACTGGGGCTGCCCGGTACCGGTGATCTACTGCGACGACTGCGGCACCGTACCGGTACCGGACGACCAGTTACCCGTCATGCTGCCGAAAGAGGCAGATATTACCGGCATCGGCTCGCCGCTCGCCCGACTTGACAGTTTTATCCATGTCGATTGTCCCTCCTGCGGTCAACCTGCCCGGCGCGAAACCGACACCTTTGATACCTTCATGGAGTCGTCCTGGTATTTCGCCCGCTACACCAGCGCCGACAACAATCAGGCCATGCTTGATCAGCGCGCCCATTATTGGCTACCGGTCGATCAGTATATCGGTGGTATTGAGCACGCGATCCTGCACCTGCTCTACTCCCGCTTCTATCACAAACTGCTGCGCGATGCCGGTCTGGTGCAGTGTGACGAGCCCTTCACCAACCTGCTGACCCAGGGCATGGTGGTCGCCCCCACCTTTTTCCGCGACGACAGCGGCAAAAAGGTCTATGTCGGGCCCACCGAAGTCGATGTCAGCACCGACGAGAAAGGCCGTATCACCGACGCGGTCCTCAAGGCGGATGGCCTGCCGGTCAAGGTCGGGGGTACCGAGAAAATGTCCAAATCCAAGAATAACGGCGTTGATCCCGAGCATCTGGTCAGCCGCTACGGTGCCGACACCGTGCGCCTGTTCACCATGTTCGCAGCGCCGCCGGAACAATCGCTGGAATGGTCGGATTCGGGGGTCGAAGGTGGTTTTCGTTTCCTTAAGCGTCTTTGGAAGCAGGTGGCCGCCCACGTCAATGAGGGTCCCGCTCCGGTGCTGGACAAGACCACACTGACCGAGCCGCAGAAAATCCTTCGCCGTCAGCTGCATGAAACCCTGCGCAAAGTCAGTGACGACATGGGCCGCCGCTTCACCTTCAACACCGCCATCGCGGCCAATATGGAACTGCTTAACGCGCTGTCGAAATTTGACGACAGCAGCGCCCAGGGGCGGGCCATCCGGCAGGAGGCTTTTGAGTTGGTCAGCCTGATGCTGGCACCCATCGTCCCGCACATCACCCATCATCTGTGGCAGGCACTGGGTCATAGCGACATCATCGCCACTGTGCGCTGGCCGACGGTCGATGACTCGGCACTGGTACAAAACGATCTGGAACTGGTAGTGCAGGTCAATGGCAAACTGCGCGGTAAAATCACGGTGCCGGTCGATGCAACTCAGGATGCCGTGCAGGCACTCGCCCTGGCTGACGGGAATGTGCAACGTTTCATGGAAGGCAAGCCGCCCAGAAAGATCATTGTCGTTCCCCGCAAACTGGTCAATATTGTGGTCTGAACATGAACACCCTGCCCCGCGCCGCCTTCGTTGCACTGCTGGTCATGCTGGTGACGCTCGGCGGCTGCGGTTTCCATCTGCGCGGTGAAATTCCGGGCGACAGGAAGGAAAAAACCCTCTTCGTCACCGGCCTCAGCCACTCCAGCCCCTTCTATGCGACCTTCACCCAATCACTACAGGTTGCCGGCGGGTACCTTGCACCTAAGGCAGCCGATGCCAGCGCGGTGATACAAATACAATCGGCTCGCCATCTGCGTCGCCCGATCGCCCTCAGTTCAGTGGGGCGCGCCAATTTGTTCGATCTGACGTTCCGGGTGGTCTACTCCATAACCAGCGCCAAGGGCGATATTCTGATTCCGGAACAGGAACTGGAAATTCGGCGTGAGTATTTCAATACCCAGAGTTCGCCGCTGGGCCAGGTATCCGAAGAATCCCTGATGCGGACAGAAATGGAGAGGGATGCAGCACAAACCTTGCTGAGACGGACTATCTTCAGCCTGCGCGAAAAACAACAGAAACCCCCGTGAAGGTTTATCCGGAACAACTTGGCAGCCACCTCAAGACCCGGCTGGCCCCGATCTACATCATCAGCGGCGACGAACCCCTGCAACTGATGGAGGCAAGCGATAGTGTGCGGCTTGCCGCCAGGACCGCCGGCTTCCCTGGCCGAGAGATTTTCTACGCCGACGCCAGCTTTGACTGGTCCCGATTACAGGAAGCCGGTGATTCGTTCTCGCTGTTCGGCGAACCGCGGGTGTTGGATCTGCGCCTGACGGGTAAACCCGAAAAGGCCGGCGCCGCCGCACTGATGCACTATGCCGAACGCCCACCCACGGATGCGATTCTAATGATCAGCATGCCGAAGCTGACCGCACAGGAGCAAAAGGTTCGCTGGTTTCAGGCAGTGGAACGGATTGGCGTGTTCATCCAGGTGTGGCCGCTGGAAGGCGAAAAACTATTGGGCTGGCTGGATCGGCGCCTGAACGCCAAGGGGCTTCTGGCCTCCAGGTCGGGCCTTAGACTGATCGCCGCCCGGGTGGAGGGAAATCTTCTGGCTGCCGCCCAGGAAATCGAGAAACTGCATATCCTCTTTGGCCATGGCCCACTCAGCGATGAGCAGATCCTGACAGCGGTAGCCGACAGCGCCCGCTATGATGTTTTTGACCTTGCAGACCAAATTCTGCGCGGGCAACCCGCGAAAGCTTATCGGGTACTGATGGGCCTCCGGTCCGAAGGCATTGCCGCCCCGGTCGTGCTGTGGGCCATCACCCGCGAATTACGGCTGATCTACCGCATAAAGACCGAACTGGCAGCGGGAGCGGCAACTGAGACGGTCTATGCCAGACACAGGGTGTGGGACAGCCGCAAAGCCGCAATGGATATGGCACTCGCGCGCCTCAATCGGGACAGCCTGCAGCGGGGTCTGCTGTTATCGGGCAGAGTCGATCGCATCATCAAGGGTATGGAACCGGGCGATGAATGGGATGCCTTGCTGAGCCTGTGCAATAGCCTGATCACCCCCAAAGGCCAGAGCCTCCTACCTTTTAGCGCCTGACTCAATGGGCTTAATCGCCCCAAGGCAGGCACCTTTAATCCGTCACCGGCACATTTGTACTTATGTCAGACACACTAGAACGTTACATTCAAGCCTTGGGCGCAGGGGCCAGACGCGCATCCCGCGACATCGGTCGCGCCGAAACTGCTGCCAAAAACAAGGCACTCATCGCTATTGCCGACGCACTGGAAGCGGGGGCCGAGACCCTGATTGCAGAAAATTGTCTGGATCTTGAGGCAGGTCAACGCAACCAGCTTGACCACGCGATGCTGGAAAGGCTGGAGCTTACCCCGCAACGGGTGATGGCCATGGCCACCGGTGTTCGCGAGGTGGCCGCCCTGGCTGATCCGGTCGGTGAAATTACCGGACTGGCCTATCGCCCGTCCGGCATACAGGTAGGCCGCATGCGGGTACCGCTCGGCGTGATCGGCATCATTTACGAGTCGCGCCCAAATGTCACGGCAGACGCGGCAGCCTTGTGCATCAAGTCCGGCAACGCCTGCATTTTGCGCGGCGGATCCGAATCCATACACTCCAACAAGGCCATTGCCGCCTGCATCAGGGCCGGGCTGGCCAGCGCCTCACTGCCGGCAGATGGCGTCCAGTTGGTTGAGACCACGGATAGGGCGGCGGTAGGTGCCCTGTTGCGGCTGGATGACTGCATCGACGTCATCGTACCGCGCGGCGGCAAGGGGCTGATTGAGCGCATCATGGCCGAGTCGCGCATCCCGGTGATCAAACATCTGGATGGCATCTGCCACGTCTATATTGATGACCATTGCGACATGGACAAGGCGCTACGCATCACGCTGAACGCAAAAACCCACCGCTATGGTGTCTGCAATGCCATGGAAACCCTGCTGGTTGCCCGCCGCATTGCCCCCATCATCCTGCCGGAACTGGGCAGACAACTCAGGGAAAAGGGCGTGGAAATACGGGGCTGTCCGCTAAGTTGCGACATTCTCGGCGACTGCCTGCCAGCCAGCGAAGCAGACTGGGACACCGAATACCTGGCACCGATTTTGTCGATACGGGTGGTCGACGACATGGATGCCGCGATGGATCACATCCACCAGCACGGCTCCGGCCATACTGAAGCCATTGTGACCGAGGATTACAGCCGGGCACGGCGCTTCCTGCGCGAGGTGGATTCCAGTTCAGTCATGGTGAATGCCTCAACCCGCTTCGCCGATGGCTACGAGTATGGGCTGGGGGCAGAAATTGGCATTTCCACCGACAAACTGCACGCGCGGGGGCCGGTAGGACTGGAAGGACTGACCAGCCAGAAATACGTGGTACTGGGCGATGGACAGGTACGTAGCTGACATCAGGTAGTCGCGCATGATTGGCGTCTACGGCGGCACCTTTGATCCTGTGCACTATGGCCATTTGCGAACGGCTCTGGAGGTCAGCGAGGCTCTACGCCTCCGCCAACTACGCTATATTCCCTGCCAGATTCCGCCACACCGGGAGCGTCCTGGCGCCAGCGCCGGACAACGACTGGGAATGCTTGAGGCCGCCCTGCAGGATGCAGGGGCCGCGGTCATGATCGACACCCGCGAACTGGAGCGACCCGGGCCATCGTTCATGGTCGACACGTTGACCTCCCTCCGTCAGGAGATCGGCCCGGAGCAACCCATGGGCCTGATACTGGGGATGGATGCCTTTCTCGGTTTGCCACGCTGGCACCGCTGGCAATCGCTGACAACACTTTCGCATCTGCTGGTGATGCAACGACCTGGCTACCGTCCTGAGCTGCCGCATGATCTTGATCAGTTTGCCAGCACCCGAGTCGAGATCACTCCTGATCGTCTTCATCTCTGTCCGGCAGGGCTGATTCACTTTGTTGAGGTAACCCAACTCGAGATTTCTGCCACCCGCATCAGGCGGTGCATAGCGGAGGGCCGCAGCGCCCGCTATCTGACACCGGATCCGGTATTGGCTATGATCAACCGGCTGAAACTCTATCAGGCAAAGCCCGGCCGACCCCAACCCTAAAACCCCTGACCAAAGGAAAACTGGAAGAACTGGGTTCTGTCACCCTGAACGGTGTTGATGGGCTTGGCCACACTGACGCCGATAGCACCGAACGGTGACAGCCAGCGGGCTGAAATCCCGGGTGAGTAGCGGAAAAAGTCGCCCTTGGCCTGAGCATAGCAACTGGGGCCACCATCGGGTGATGCGACCTGAAAGACGCCGCAATAGACATTACCCACATCGACAAAGGCACCGAGCCGGATATTCTTGCTATCGGCCATAAAAGGGACCGGGAACAGTAACTCGGCAGTGCCAACGATCTTGCTGGAACCGCCCAGCGATAGGTCTGCACCATAACCGTTGGCATTGGCGGTAGTACGCGGCCCAAGTGAACTGGGATAGAAACCGCGCATGGTCTGCGGGCCACCGGCGAAGTAGTTTTCCCAGAACGGCAAACCGGGCGTACCGTTGTAGCCATCACCGTAGGCCACCTCTCCCTGAACCATGAAGGTGAGGTCTTTGGCTACCGGGAAGTAGTGCTGGAGTTTATAGCTGGCCTTGTAGAAGTTGACATTGTCCGAGGGCAAAACCGGCACCGTTGTCAGCATGGTCAGTCGCTGTGCGCCGCCCTCGGTCGGAAAAATGGCCCGGTTGAGGGTGTCGTGTACCAGGCCCACCGCAAACGGAATGGTGTGAGTGGTGTAGTCGGCCTTGTTGGGATCGTAACTCTGGATGAAGTCGATCACCTCAGCCGAAGAATTGCTGGTTGATTTGACCTTGGTGTAGCTGTAATCAAGGTTGAAGCGAAGGCTGTCAAACTCACTCAGAGGAATACCGATGTTGCCGCCGGCAGAGGCATTGTCGGTGGAGTAGTTGGCGAGATTAATCATGTAGGCATCGGTCTTACGGTAGGTCAGATCAAAGCCTCCACTCACCCCGTCGAGCGAGAGGTAGGGATTGAAATAGCTGGCCTGATAAATCGTGTTGATGCGGCTGTTGTTGAAGTTGAAAGCCACCCGCTTGCCGGTACCGAATACGTTGTCCTGAGTGACGTTGGCGTTAAAGATGATGCCCTGCAACTGGGAATAGCCGACACCCGCCATGATGTTGCCGGAGGATTTTTCGACCACCTTGTAGTTGACGTCAATCTGGTCGGAGGTCGCAGGTACCGCCGGGGTCTCGACGTTTACTTCCTGGAAATAACCCAGCCGCTCCATACGGGTCTTGGATCGTTCGATTTTGGTGCTTGATGCCCAGGCGGCCTCCATCTGGCGCATTTCCCGCCGCAAGACCTCGTCACGGGTCTTGGTATTGCCGGTAAAGTTGATCCGACGGATATAGACCTGCTTGCCGGGATCGACGAAGAAGGTCATGCCGACCGTTTTGCTGGCTTCATTAATTTCGGGAACCATATTCACGTTGGCGAAAATATAGCCCTCATCACCCAGCCGGTCGGATATGGCCTTGGAGGTTTCGGTCGCCAGTTTGCGCGAAAACGTATCGCCCGGCCCGATTCTGACCAGTGGCGTAATGTCCTCCGGCCTGATGATCAACTTGCCGGTCACCTTGACCTCGCTCACCTTGTAGACTTCACCTTCCTTGAGGTTGACGGTCAGGTAAATTTCCTTCTTGTCAGGCGTAATCGATACCTGGGTGGACTCGATCTGGGAATTAACGTAACCACGATCAAGGTAATAAGAACGCAGACGCTCAAGATCAGCCGACAGTTTCTGCTTGGAGTACTGGTCATCCTTGGTATAAAACGACAGAAGATTGCCGGTACTCAGTTCAAACTGCTTCAGCAACTCATCATCGGCGTAAGCGTTGTTGCCGACGATATTGATCTGCTCGATAGTGGCCACCTTGCCTTCGGAAATATCAATATCGACTGCGACCCGGTTGCGCGGTTGCTCGGTTACTTTGGAGTCGATCTTGAGACCATATTTGCCGCGACTGTAGTACTGACGCCGCAATTCCTGTTCCACCTTATCAAGCACCGCGCGATCGAACACCTTGCCCTCGGTCAGGCCGACGCCTTTCAACGCCTTTTTGAGATCATCGGTACTGATGTCCTTGTTGCCATTGATGGTCACACTGGCAATGGAGGGCCGTTCTTCGACGATCACGACCAGGGTATCACCCTCCTGCTCCAGGCGAACATCCTTGAAAAATCCGGTCTTGAACAGTGCCTTGATAGATTCCGAGGACAGGCGCTGATCGAACTGGTCACCGACCTTGACCGGCAAATAGTTAAAGACGGTACCTGGCGCAATCCGCTGTAAACCCTCGACACGGATATCCTCAATGGTGAAGGTTTCGGCAGCGTTTGACGCCGGGGTCACCAGAAACTGAATGCCGAACAGGAGAGCCAACAGAGTGCGATTCATTATTTTCATAGTCACCGGGCAGGCGCTGGTTGGCGCCGGAATGTGCAAAAAAGTACAGGTCGTTTTCAACAAACGGCCTGTACTTTAATCCCTCGCGACACAAGGGAGGACTCACCTCTACCTGTGCGCATAAACGTCAGGTGTGCGTCAATCGATGCGCAAATCCTTTTCGATCTGATCAATACTGATGTGCCGGATATTTTTGCCCATCGCGTAATAGATGACGTACTCGCAAATATTACAGGCGCGGTCACCAATCCGTTCCAGCGCGCGGGCCGACCACATGATATTGAGGGACACGGGTATCGAACGCGGGTCTTCCATCATATAGGTGATCTGCTGACGCATGATGCTCTCGTATTCCTGATCAACCTGGGTGTCCTCCTGAACAACCCTGAGAGCTTCTTCGACGTCAATGCGGGCAAAGGCATCAAGCGATTCGCGCAGCAACACGCGGGCATGCTGAGCCAGTTGCTGGAGGTCGGTGAACTGGTTCTTTTTGGGGTAATGATCGGCCAGGTCGACGGTAATGCGCGCGATGCGCTTGGCCTCATCGCCAATCCGCTCAAGATCGGTGATGGTTTTGATGACCGCAACCACCAGCCGCAGGTCACGGGCGGCAGGCTGGCGCAGAGCGAGAATCTGCGTGCACTCCTCATCAATGGCAACCTCCATGGAATTGACCTTGTAATCATCCGTGATGACCCGTTCGGCCAGTTCCACATTGCAGTCAATCAGGGCGTTCACCGCAGACTCGACCTGTTGCTCAACAAGGCCGCCCAGCGTCAGCACCCGGTTACGTATGGCAAGCAACTCATGATCATATTGCTTGGACGTGTGCTGGTGGCTAATCTCGCTCTCAATATCGGGTAATGGGGTCATGCTGCAGGCCTTCGGCGTCGCGGATTGATGATTGGCTTCTTTCTCCGCGCGATTATAGTCGAACGGAATCCTTATCGGCCAAAATTTGGGCGCGGCAGAACAGGACGCACAAAGCAAACGGTGCTAGATACTTATGCGTCTGGCATAACCGGTCACTTCGGCGCGGTCGTGATAGAGCTGCTTGAAGGCCAGCTTGAAATCATGGCTAGACGAGGCCAGCCGGTGCTCAATCAGTGCCCGGCACTCGGCAACGGCTTCGTAGCGCTTTTTCATGGGCAACTTGAGATTGAAGATAGCATGGCGGCACTGGCCCTCTGCCAGCCAATCAGCGACCAGCGAGGCGATTCGGGACGGTTGCTCAACCATATCGCAGACCAGCCAGTCCACCGGCCTGGCCGGGCGGTAACGAAAACCATCTGCCCTGCGGTGCTCTACGATGCCCGATTCCAGCAGGGCTGGATCTAGCGCACCGTTGTCGACGGCTATGGTGCGAAGATGTCGCCGAACCAACTGAAACGTCCAGCCACCCGGCGCAGCACCGAGATCGACCGCCGTCATCGCTGGCCGAAGATCGTGCTCGGGATCATCGACAAACACCTGAAAAGCCTCATCCAGCTTCAAGGTTGACCGACTGGGCGCACCCCGAGGGAAGCGTAAGCGAGGAATCCCCATGCCCCATGGCGAGGAATTGCCCTCTGCCGAAAGTCCGACATAAGCCGATGTCGCCGTCATAAAAAAAACATGCAGACGCGGCAGGTACTGGTTACCCAGCAAGTCCTCACGTGCCAGCGCCAACCGGAACGGCGTGGCGAACTTGCGCAGGAAGCCCGACAGTGCCTTGGCCTCATTGGTATCCGCTGTTTCGAGCACGACATCGGAGAAGCGGGAGCCCAGTGGCCTGATCAATGCAAGTAGCGGGGTGATGCGATCATCAACTCCGAGATCGGGCGATGGCCCGCTGGCAAACAGAAGCTGGCGTGCGAACACCAGATCGTCAAACCGCAGCAACCGCCGCAAGCTGTCGAAACCTGCCTCCCCATAAGGGAAAAAGCTCACCACGCCCGACTCCGAACCGGTTTTGACATAGCCACCCACCCCCAGTAGGGCCGCCTGATGAATAATGTCGGCGGCGCACTCTTTCTCGAAACCGCTGCGGCAATAGAGCAAGATGCAGGGGGATGCTGGAGACAGGTCTGGGTTCACATGTATTCCTGTTATTCGGCTGCCGTCGCTGGCGCGTGCAAGCCATAGCCGAAGGGTTCAATAACGACGCGCTCGCCCGGTTCAACACCCGCAGAGTCCACCGGCAACACGATGTAGCAGTTCGCCAGACTCATCGACGTCAGGCGATGACTGCCCTGGCCCCGCAAGCCAACGACTGATAACTGACCGGCCTCCTCGCGAAAGCGGCCCCGCTGAAACTCAAGACGGCCCGGCGATTTCCGGAGGCGGGTACTGCACACTGCGTCAAGGCGCAGAGGTCGGGGCGGCTGCAAGCCCGCCAGTGTCAGCAGCGCGGGCCGGGCCAACTGATCAAAGGTCACCATCATCGAAACCGGATTGCCAGGCAAACCCATACCCGGCGTGTCACCGATGCGGCCACAGACAAACGGCTTGCCCGGCTTGATCGCCACTTTCCAGAACGCGACCCGCCCCAGTT
>JBKCCF010000201.1:0-5537 GCA_046305255.1 Methylococcaceae bacterium | reverse complement strand
ACTGAAGCCCACTCCTGGGGAACCCACTACCGGCCAAGGCAACCCCCCCCTGTTATGCGTCCGTCAGCCCGTATCCCCCCCACTAAAAAATCAAATCCCAAAAAGATGGCGCGGGCCGCCGAACTGTTCGTGCGAGGCCTTGCCTTACACCGAGAGGGGCTGATGCAGGACGCGCGGCTGCTTTACGAGGAAGCCCTGAGCCAGGATCCCCGGCATTTTGATTCACTCCATCTGTTAGGCGTCATCGCTTATCAGACCGGGGATTCGGTACAGGCCTTGGATCTTATGGATCAGGCAATCAAGGCGAATCCAAAACAGGCAGCGGCCCACTCCAATCGGGGGCTGGTTCTGAGGGATCTCAGGCAACTCAATGAGGCGGTAGAAAGCTATGACAAGGCCATCGCACTCAAGCCGGATTACGCCGAAGCGCTTACCAATCGTGGCAACGCGCTGATGGACCTCCACCGCTATGGTGCTGCCCTGGACAGTCACGATCAGGCTATTGCCCTCAGGCCCGGTTTTGCAGAGGCCTACTCCAACCGTGGCAACGTCCTGATGAAATTACGGCGTTACAGCGAAGCAGCAGACAGTTATGAACGGGCGGTAACGCTACGACCGGACTATACCGAAGCCCATTCCAACCGTGGCAATGCCCTGATAGAACTGCTACGCCCGGCTGAAGCCATAGAGAGTTACAACCGCGCCATTGCCCTCAAGCCGGATTATGCCGAGGCGTTTTACAACCGGGGCAACGCGTTGCTGGGGTTGCAACGATTCAGCGAAGCCGTCGATAGCTATGACCGGGCAATTGCCCTGAAACCGGATTATGTCCAGGCCTATTCTGACCGTGGCAACGCCCTGATGGGGCTGAAGCAATTGAGTGCTGCCATTGACAGCTATGATCAGGCAATCGCCCTTAAACCTGACTATGCCGAAGCCATCTCCAACCGTGGCAACCCGCTGATGGCACTCCGACGCTACAACGAGGCGATAGAAAGCTTAGACCGGGCGATTGCCTTGAGGCCAGACTATCCAGAGGCCTACTACAACCGCGGCAATGCCCTGTTGGAAGACAAGCGCACTGTAGCGGCGTCCGAGAGCTATGACCGGGCGATTGCACTCAAGCCGGACTATGTCCAGGCGCACTGGAACAAGGCGATTGCAAAATTGCTGGCGGGTGAATTCAGGGAAGGCTGGGCGCTTTACGAGTGGCGCTGGAAGCGTGATCAGGCCGATAAGTTCAGGCCTCAGTTCGCCCAGCCACTATGGCTGGGCGAACAGTCACTCGACAATAAAACGCTGCTGGTGCACGCCGAACAGGGACTGGGCGACACCATTCAATTCTGCCGCTACATTCCGCTATTGCTTAAGCTGCGGGTGAAGGTCATGCTTGCTGTCCCTGCCTCGCTTAAGGCGCTGTTAAACAGCCTCGGGGATGACGTCACCCTGCTGGACGAGGGTGGCGATTTTCCCCCTTTTGATTTTCATTGCCCCATGATGAGTCTTCCGCTTGCCCTGAAAACCGAGCTTGACACAGTGCCCAGCGCAACCCCCTATTTGCGTCCTGACAGCGACACACAACAGCGATGGCAACGACGCTTGGGCATCGCATCACACCCACGGATCGGACTGGCATGGTCGGGCTCTGCCACCCATGAAAACGACCACAACCGCAGTCTCACGCTTGAATTATTGCAGCCCCTGCTGGATCTGCCTTTCTCATTTCATTGCCTGCAGAACGAATGCCGCGAAAAGGATATTTCAGTTTTTTCAGCCACACCCCACCTCCAGTCGCACACCCACGAGCTCCGCGATTTCTCCGAAACCGCCGCCCTGATCAATGCTATGGATCTTGTAATCTCGGTCGATACTTCGCTTGCGCATTTAGCCGGGGCACTGGCAAAACCGGTATGGATACTTTTGCCCTATACCCCCGATTTCCGCTGGATGCACGACCGCACGGACAGTCCCTGGTACCCGACAGCAACCCTGTTCAGGCAGCCGGTAGCTGGCGACTGGTCCAGCGTGATCGGTGAGGTGTTGGCGAGGCTGAGGGACCTGGGTTAGGCAACCGGCCGTCCGGCACCGCTTTTCATCATGTGCCTGTCTTAAATGACGATCAGGCCTCGACAGGTAACAACGCCTCTCCTTCAAACACTATGCCCTCCCAGCCATACTGCATGAAGTTGCGGATATTGCGATGATCAGTGCCGACAGGATTGCCCAGCACATCACGTCGATAGAAGTCGCCAAACAAACCAAGGGTTTCGGCTTCAGTCAGTCCATTAATGCGGGCAAAGCTGAAAATCTTGCAGGAGCCCTCGTTGACGCCTGCGGCATTGTCGAGTCGGGCATCGTCCAGACCGTTGCTGAAGCCTGTCGGCACATAGCGGTAGTGGGCGGCAATCTGGGCAATAGTGTCATCAAAGGACACGGGTTGGCCTTGCCGTACCGTGTGTAGGAAGTTTTCAAGGCTGGTCATGGTGTTTCCTGAGCTGGGATATTGGATTGAAGGATTATCCGCCTGATACGGCTGCGACTAACGGGTTGTACTGGGCAGGTTGCCTGCGCCAATCAGTGGTTGCAGAAACGGCATGACCTGATTCAGCAGCAACGGTTGGGCCGCCAGATTGGGGTGTATGCCATCAGCCTGCATCAGGTCATCATGGCCGCCGACACCATCCAGTAAAAAGGGCACCAGCGCGACACCCTGGCTTTTGGCAACATCGGCATAGACAGTCTGGAACATATCAGCGTATCGCTTGCCATAATTGGGCGGCATTTTCATCCCCAGTAGCAAGACCTTGGCGCCCCGTTTTCTGGCACGCGCGATGAGTTCTACCAAATTGGCCTGCATCTGTGCCGGTGTGAGCCCTCGTAGGCCGTCGTTGCCACCCAGTTCTATGATGACAATCGCAGGTTGGGTTCGCTCCAGCAGGGGGTCAAACCGGGCCAGACCTCCAGCCGTGGTGTCACCGGAAATACTGGCGTTGACGACGTCAACGCCCTGCGGTGCCAAACGCTGCTGTAACAGGGCAACCCAGCCCTGTTCAACACGGTCCAAACCATAGGCTGCGCTGATACTGTCGCCCAGGACCAGCAGGGTTTGGGCATTCAGCAGACAGGAAAAGGACACTAGCAGGCATGAGACAAGCAATCGGATCATGAACATTACAAGGGATACAGTGGCTTTGAACAGGACAATGATGGCGATACAGGCAGAGGGTCTGGGTAAACACGTGACCACCGCCGACGGTCGGCTGGATATATTGACAGCAGTAGACCTTGCGATCAAACCGGGCGAAACCCTGGCTATTGTTGGGGCATCCGGCTCGGGGAAATCTACGCTGCTGGGTTTGCTCGCAGGGCTGGATGCCCCCTCCGAGGGGCGAGTCTGGTTGGCAGGCCACTGCATAACCGAAATGAATGAGGATGGCCGCGCCAGGGTGCGGGGTCAGCACGTTGGCTTCGTGTTTCAGTCATTTCAATTACTGCCGCATCTGACCGCCTACGAAAATGTAATGCTGCCGCTGGAACTCAAGGGGACAGCGGACGCGGGTGACAGAGCGCTGTCGATGCTGGATCAGGTCGGTCTTTCAGCGCGTATTCGTCACTACCCCCGCCAGTTATCGGGAGGTGAACAGCAACGGGTGGCGCTGGCCCGCGCTTTCGTGACCGGCCCTGCGATTCTGTTTGCCGATGAGCCTACTGGCAATCTCGACAGCCGAACCGGCGCAAGCATTATCGACCTGCTGTTTCAACTGAACCAAGGCAATTACACCACCCTGCTGCTGGTCACCCATGATGAAGGTCTGGCCGCGCGTTGCGCACGGACCATCCGGCTGGATAGCGGCAAGGTTGTCGCCGACCGGCAACGAGCTCAGCCATGAACCACCCCGGTCTGGCTCTCAAACTTTTGGCTCGTGACTGGCGTAGCGGCGAATTGACCTTGCTGGTGCTGGCGCTGTTCATCGCAGTCACTGCCGCAACAGCGGTTAGTCTGCTGGGTGATCGGCTGGAGCGCACCATGACCCGACAGGCGGCTGAGTTTCTTGGCGCCGATCTTTCGATCAATGGGCACCAGGTTCCGCCAACCCACTGGCAACAACAGGCGCGCGATCTGGGGCTCAAATCGGCAGTGACCGCGGAGTTTTCCAGCATGCTGGTCGAAAATGAGGCTCTGTTGCTGGTGGGTGTCAAGGCAATACCGGAGGGTTATCCCCTAAGGGGCGCCCTTAAAACCAGTTCCGCAACCGAGGCCGTCAGCGAGATCCATGCGGTGCCGGCATTGGGTGAAGCCTGGGTCGAGCCTCGGGTATTGACCCACCTGCAACTCAAACTGGGCGATACCATCACCGTCGGGGAACGGGCCTTGCGGGTCACGCGGCTGATCGACTACGAGCCCGACCGACGGGGCGACATCTATAGTTTGTCGCCCCGCGTGTTGATCAATTCAGCTGATTTGGCGGCAACCCGCATCGTCCAACCCGGCAGCCACGTTCACTATTATTCGCTGTTCAGCGGCCCTCCAACCGCGATCGGCCGTCTGAAAGCATGGCTGAAACCGCAACTGCAGACTGGCCAGCATATTAGCGATATCAATGAGGATCGGCCCGAACTGGGAAATGCCATTGTGCGGGCTGAACGGTTTCTGGGACTGGCCAGCATCGCGGTTGTTCTGATTGCCGGTGTCGCTATCGCCATGAGCGCACGCCGTTACACCGAGCGGCATTTTGATCTCATGGCCATTATGAAATGTCTCGGCGCCAGCGAGCGGGATATCCTCGGCATTGCCCTGTGGCAGTTTCTGTTTGTCGGCCTGCTAACCACCAGTTTTGGCTGTATCGCGGGCTGGGGACTGCAGCAACTGATGGTGCATCTGGTCGGAAACTTGCTGCCAGCCGGTTTGGCCCCAACCGGCCCGTTATCGTGGCTGTTTGGATTAGCTACCGGGATGCTGATTCTGTTCGGATTCTCGCTGCCGCCCATACTGCGACTCAAGCGTCTGCCGCCATTGCGGGTGCTGCGGCGGGAGTTGGAACCGCTGCCTGCGAGTGCCCTTCTCATCTACGGCTCGGCGAGCTTGACGTTGGCCCTGCTGCTGTGGCGCTACACCGGTGACTGGACGTCGACGCTGACCGTGCTGGGTGTATGTGCCGGTATCCTGGCTGGCTTTGCCAGTCTGGCCTTCGGACTGCTCCGCTTGGCGCGACAGTTGATGCCAAGGGTGAGCCTGCCGACACGGCTGGGCTTGCAACACCTTGCCCGTCAGCCTCGACTGGGAATCACCCAAATTCTGGCCTTCAGCATTACCCTAACGGCGATGCAGATCATTTTTTTGGTACGCACCGAGTTGATTCAACAGTGGCAACAACAACTCCCGGTCGATGCGCCGAATCATTTTGCGCTGAACCTGTTTGACGCCGACCGTGAGCCTTTCCGGGCTCTGCTGCAGCACAGTGGCATCAAGGGCAGCGCGCTCTACCCGGTCGTCAGGGGGCGACTGACCGCCATCAATGGGCGCGATGTCGCAGGAC
>JBKCCF010000200.1:0-2991 GCA_046305255.1 Methylococcaceae bacterium | reverse complement strand
GGTAAGTATTATAGCTTTCCGGGGTGAGAGAGGGAGCTATAACAATCCGGACAATGGCGGAATTAACGCCAATATTATAGCTTTCCGGGGTGAGAGAGGGAGCTATAACTAATGCGAAGGCTCGGGGTTTGGCCAGGGTATTATAGCTTTCCGGGGAGAGGCGCTATAACAACGTTCTGAATAACCCTCTCCAGTTTCACGTGCGCCTGTTTCCTATGAAAACATATCTCTTTGCCGGGTTGTTTTGTCTGCTGCTAACCGGGTGTGCCAGCTGGTCTGATCCGGGTCAGTATTCCGCAGCCGATGAACACCCGGCCACTTTCGATGGGGTAGGCGGGCAAGAGCTCCCTCCGCGACCGGTCGTGGGTGCTGTAACAGCAGGCAGGCCGGGCAAGACGACGGCCATCAGGGATTTGCTGCCGCCGTCCATTCACGATCGGGAAGGGTGGGCCATGGATATCCAGCGGGCTTTTAGTGCGCTGAAGCTCCCGTCCACGCCGCAGAATATCTGTGCGGTGGTGGCGATCACCGAGCAGGAGTCATCGTTTCATGCCGAGCCGGTGGTGGCAGGTTTACCGGCGATTGTCCGGCGGGAAATTGAACAGCGACAAAAAAAATACCAGGTCCCGCAATGGCTGGTCGATCAGGGGTTGGCAATGACATCGCCCAACGGCCTGAGCTATCGTCAGCGCATCGACCGTCTTAAAACGGAAAATGATGTAAATCGTTTATATGACGACATGATTTCCGAACTGCCACTGGGTCAGACGTTATTGAGCGACTATAACCCGGTGCGGACGGGTGGCCCTATGCAGGTGAGTCTGGCATTCGCCCGAGAGCAGGTTAAGAGCAGGCCTTATCCCTACCCGTACCGGGGTTCTTTGCGTAGTGAATTATTTACCCGCCGTGGCGGGCTGTATTTCGGTATTGCCTACCTTCTGGCGTATCCCGTGCGCTATGAAGATATTGTCCACCGCTTTGCAGATTTCAATGCGGGCCACTATGCCAGCAGAAATGCGGCCTTTCAAAAGGCCATTCATGCCTTGACCGGTATCGGTATTGACTACGATGGTGATTTGCTGCGCTACAGTGGCGCGGATATTGCTAATGAACCTGGGCAGACAGTGAAAGCCGTGCTCACGCTGGGCCCGCAACTAGGCCTGAGCGATCAGGCGATTCATGATGATCTGGCTTTGGAAAAGTCGCCGGATTTTGCGAAGAGCGCGCTGTATGCAAAAACCTATGAACTGGCGCAGGCCCGTCTTGGCCGCACACTCCCCCGGGAGGCGATGCCGGAAATCCGCTTAACGAGCCCCAAGATTTCCCGTCAACTGACCACGGCTATTTTTGCCCGCAGGGTGTATGACCGTTACCGTAAATGTTTGGGGAGGGCGCGTCGCTAGGGTGGGGTGATATGCTGGGGGACTGTAAGCTTTTTTAATATTGAAATCCCGCTAAAGGAGGATATATGCCCGTCATTCCATGGTTACTCGCCATCCCCCTCGCCTTTGCCCTGGATCATTTTGGTGCCAGCCCCATTGTGGTGTTTGCGGCTTCAGGGCTTGCGATTATTCCTCTGGCGCTATTGATGGAGAAAGCGACCGAGGCCTTGGCGCATTACCTTGGGCCCACTGCCGGGGGCTTGCTAAGCGCAACCATGGGTAATGCCCCTGAGTTGATTATCGGTATTGCTGCCCTGCGCAATGGCCTGGTGGACATGCTGAAAGGCTCGATCGCGGGCTCCATTATCGGCACGCTGTTGTTTGGTGTCGGCATGGCCATGATATTCGGCGGCTACAAAAGACCTTTGCAATCATTTGACGGGGACATGGTTTCGATTAATGGGTCCTTGCTGACTCTGGCCGCCTTTGGTTTGGTTGTGCCGGCGGTGTTCCATTTCAGTAATCAGGTGAATCAGGAAATCAGCCTGGAAATCTCGGTCATTCTGCTGGTGATTTATTTTGCCAGCCTCGTGTTCACACTCACGTCAGCCGGTCGCCCTCACACGGTGCAGTGCGGCATAGTGCCGGTACCGGAAACCAACGAACTCAAAAGGGAGATTCATGAGGTCGAGGAGTCGCTTCCCGACTGGAGTCGCAGCAAGGCCCTGCTGATTCTGGGGGCGGTTGCCGTGGCCCTGGCCTTCACCAGTGACCTGTTGACCGATTCGATACAGCCTGCATCCAGCGCAATGGGCCTGAGTCCTTCCTTTGCAGGGATATTCCTGCTGGCCATGGTCGGGAATGTACCCCAGTACATGAACTCGGTGTCATTTGCTGCCAAGAACCGTATGACCCTGGCGCTGTCCATCAACCTTGGTTCGACCACTCAACTGGTGCTGCTGGTAGCGCCCATACTGGTGATTGCGGGTACCTTGATGGGTATTCCGATGGATCTGCTGTTTTCCTACTTCGAACTGGTGGCCATCCTGTTATCAGTCATCATTACCCGAAGCCTGATTTCGGATAACACCTCCAATTGGCTGGAGGGCGTCATGCTGGTGGGTGTTTATGTGATGCTGGCGGTCGGCTTTTATTACGCCCCCAACTGATCCTGCGGGTTTGTGCCCGGGCTGAAACTCCGTCCAGGCACGTTGTATCCTGTCCGTTGCCGATCAGTCCGCTGGCCTGGGGGTGCGCCAGCGTTCGGTTATGACGTAAAACACTGGGACAAAAGGGATGGCAAGCAGGGTGGATGCCATCATGCCACCAAAGACAACAGTGCCGATGGCCTGCTGGCTGGCGGCGCCTGCACCTTCGGCATACATCAGGGGAACCACGCCGAGGATGAAGGCAAATGAGGTCATCAGAATAGGGCGGAAGCGGCGCCGGGTCGCTTCGACTGCGGCATCAATAATGGTCATACCATCTGCTCGCAATTCCCGCGCGAACTCCACCACCAGAATGGCGTTTTTGCTGGCAAGCGCGATCATCAGTACCAGCCCCACCTGGGTGTAAAGATTACTATCCAGCCCGCGCACGATGAGCGCTA
>JBKCCF010000199.1:0-11029 GCA_046305255.1 Methylococcaceae bacterium | reverse complement strand
TAGCGCTCATCGTGCGCGGGCTGGATAGTAATCTTTACACCCAGGTGGGGCTGGTACTGATGATCGCGCTTGCCAGCAAAAACGCCATTCTGGTGGTGGAGTTCGCGCGGGAATTGCGAGCAGATGGTATGACCATTATTGCGGCGACATCCAGCCGTTCCGGTTGCTGCGCCAGCATCTGCCACTGCGTCGGCAGGCCCGCCTTTTCATAGGCCCGGCGCAAGCCGGTCCAGCCCACCGGGCTGAATAGCGTGGTATTTTCCGGATTTTTATCAGAGCCATCGTAGCGGTAGGCCAGGCCTTTGAAGCGGATGGCGGTATCGAAGTCAAAAGTGCGGGCCAGAATTTTACGGATATCGACATAACGGACTTTGTCCGACTTGCCGCAGAAGGGCAGATTGATCAGAGCATCCCTTTCTGCTCCCGTGAGCGAGCGCTCGACTTCGCCGTCAAGCACGCGGAGGTTATTCAGCTTCGATAACCAGATAAACCGTTCGGCACTGTGGCTGCACTTGGGCGCCCTGTAGTCGGTTTTCTCAAGGCTGCACCGGCCTAGCAGCTTGAGCATGTCCTCGCCTGTCAGCGGCGGACGCTGCGACCAGAACAGTGTCATGACCTGTTGTTCGAACCCCTCGCTGGCATGGCAGTTACCACGCTCACGCTGAGCTGCAAACAGGCATCCCAACTCATCAGCAAGCGACTGGCGGGTGAAACTCAGGGTGTAGGCGCCGGCCTTGTTGCGCTTGTGCAGCGCAAAGGACTCATGCCGATGGGCCAGTTCAGCCGCAGTCCGGTAATGTCCGGTCGCCAGCAGGTGCTGATTGGCATCTAGCCCGGCGAGCAGCTGGCCGGTCTCACGGTCCGTCGGGTTCAATTCGCTCTTGCGGTTGGAGTGGAACCCCCGGTTTTTGACCAGATGATGAATGACGACCTGCCATTCGGCCGACGTCAACAGTCGGTCCAGTCCCTCCACCCGCAGCACCCACGGCGATAACAGGGCGCTGTCTGGAGCATCTGGCGCACACAGGCCTTCGCGCTTGCAAAGTCTGCGTAACCGTAACAGGCGGTGTGCCCTGCGACGCAAACGTCGCCGCATCAGGCGCTTGCTCCGACGATCCGCATTGAGGGGCGCGCCGGTTTTGGGGACTTCGGCTACGTCAAACGCCCGCACCCCCAGCGCGAGGATGCTCTCGGCGCCTAAAACACACCAGCCTACTGATGCGATTCCAATATCAAGACCCAGCGTGTAGGGAATATTTTTCTTGACTGACATACCTCTAGCTCCTTAAAGTAGGTACCGTAGCTTTCCGGGGTGAGAGCCGTTGCTACAATAAGGCCTTGTTCCAAGGAACATGTGCACGTACCCGCCCGGCCGTATGGCCGGGCACCCTACCGCAGGTGATTTATCTCAACCCCTCAGGAATACTAATCCTGAAGCGAGACTAGAGTCAAAACCCTTTCATAACATATCGTTAGCTACACTCTTCAGTCGTTCTTCAGCACATACCATAAGATATGTCGTAGGCAATAAGAGTAGATACACAATAATATTAACCTAGCCATCAATAGGCGCCAGTTAATACTCCTAAAATAGGGCAGATAGACATATTAGCCTGCCCGTTAAATCGTCTTAAAACCTGCAGCCATACTGCCGGCTGTTGCAGCCTTGCCGTATCATCTGCCCCGGTTTCAATACCGCTTTCAGCGGGTTGCGGGCGCCCTGACAATGGGTCTGCTGATGTGCGAACCGGTAATACCGCGCGGTGCCGTGGCGGGGAACGGGGTGTCAGCAGAGGGGACAGCCACCGGGTACTGACCGCTGGGTTGATAGCTAAACTCACCCAATGGCCGATTGAAGGTAAAGCCTGCCGGCGCCACCACCATGGCATTGCCGGTACGCAAAAAGGCGTCATGCGGAGGCGCTATGTTGGCGATGCCGACAAATGGCGAGAGTCCCAGCATGAGACCGGCACCGGCGACCGTCATGGCCAGACCAAACGGCCTTAACAACATCAGGTCGGCCGTGATGGCCGGTAGGGACATCCGCCTGCCCTGATTCATGTAACTACCCGCTTCGACGGGGCTTTGCAGGGCAACCAGCAAAAAGACTGCGGCGACAGTGGCTGACATCTGTTTTTTCATGTGTATTCCCTTCGATTTCCCAACCCGTCAAAATCCGGCCGCCCTCGGTGGCTGAGGGCTAGCCGGGTGGCTCCGGCCGAAGTTTACCGCATGGCTACTGCCCTGTGCCGCTGGAGTGACGCGGGTTGAGGGCTTGGCGGTCGCCCGGGCGCTTGAGGAAGGTCGGGAGCGTGAGCGGTTGCTCCCAGAATGACAGGCCCTGAAGTGGCGCTATGGCCTGCGGCTTCCGTGATTGAAGCGGGGCTATCCAGTTGGCAGGAATGGCGTAATAGGCACCGCTGTGGCCCGGTGCCAGAAAGGTGGCCAGGCCGACCAGACGTCCAGATCGATCAAACAGACCGCCACCACTACCGCCGAGGGTAAAAAAGGCGGTGGTTTCAATAATGCGGCTGCCCTCGTAGGCATGCACGGCCTTTACCTTGCCCTCCGAAAACGACATAGACAGTGCGCGGGGGAAGCCGTAGAAGTAGAGCGTATTGCCGGTTTTGAGCCGGTTGGCATTGCCCACCGTTGCCAGTGGCGCCGTGATGCCACTGGCGTGCAGCAGGCATAAATCGCGCTGAATGTCGCCGCGCTGACTGTCCACCGGGAACATCTCCCCGCCGCGGTAGATGGCCGCTCGCTCTGCGGTTCGCATGACGTGGCAATTAGTCGCCACTGTTTCGGGCGCGACCGCGACGCCGGAACCGTAAAACATTCTGCCTGCCGCATCGACCCCCCTTATCTGGACTACGCTACGCGACACCGCATGATCAACATCGGCGGAGGCGGCGGCCAGTGGAACCCAGGTCGCAAGGCTTATCAGTAACCTGCCCCATCGTGTGGTCTGTTTCATCGTATGACTCCACTCGCTTATTGCATCTTGCGACTGTGAGAAATCGGCTCAGGGCCAGGAGTTCCCGCACCCCTCCAGTCGTTGCATGACGTCGCTCGCGTCAGGCCGGTTACGGCAGCAACTCGCCCCCCGCACCCTGCAGACCCGGTATGCCGATCTCCTGAATATAGCGGGCATTGAGACCATCTTCGTAGTGCGGCAGGCTGCCCTGTTCCCGCCAGAGGCGGGCGGCCAGCGCTGCCGTCAGCACCCGGATCGGATAATCCCTCGGCAAATCCTTGAGGTAGGGCTGAATGGTGAAAAAATCCCTGGCCCCATACTGATTCATGATGGCGCGCAAACCGCCGTTGCGCGGGCCTATGTTATAGGCCAGCAGACCCAGAAACAGATCACCATTCATGTCAGACAGATAATGGCGGAAGGTTTCTGCGGCCAGTTGAGCATTGTGGGCCGGATTGCGGGGGTCGGGCTGGGACACGGCGAAGCGGGTTCTGACGGTATCGCGCACGGATTTGGGTACCGCGGTAATCTGAAACAGGCCTTGCCCGCCGTCTTTGCTCTCGCGGGGGACAAAAGAGGATTCGGTGACCGCAATGCCGACCAGAATATCTTCGTCGATGCCGCTATCTCTGGCGGCGGAACCAATCGCGGGCAGGTAGGGTTTGGCCCGCGCCAGAATGGTCTGCAGTTGCGTGAGATCGGTGCGGCGGTAGGCGGCAAAGACCTGATGGGCAACGCTGACCCGGCCTGCCTCCTCTGTGCCGCCAACCAGTACCCTGAGCTTTGCAAGATCGCCCTGAAACGCTGAGCCGAAGGCAAACACGATAGCGACAAAAGCGACGAGGCCGGCAGTAATCGCCGGCAGTGTTGGCCTTTTTGCTTTCAGCCAGCGCCGACTGTGGCCCCATAGCCACATCAGCACCGAGGCGGAGATGGCCAGAAACAGGACGGTTCCGGAGAAGGGCAACAGGCTTTCAGTGAGACTGGTGCCGCCAAACCAATTGGCGGCGCGACCGAGAACACTGATGGTCGCAATCAATCCGGCAGTGGCCAGCAGCAATACTTCAGCCAGCCAGAGCAAACTGCTTACCCAGCGCCCGGACGGACGGGCGGCTGGGCCGGTTCTGGTGCCATGGGCAGGTGAGGATCGCTTTTTTAATGCCGGTTTTTTTGCCGGTGAGCTTGGCACAACGGGCCGGGTGGCCGATCTTGAGGGGGATTTTGCCGGCGTACGCGCCACTGTCTGCTCCTGAGCAAGCGATTGATGATGCGATAATATCAGGGCCAGGCGGCAGACCCGCGCCTTAACCCGTCCGGCGTCTTGAAGCCGGGTGCGCACACTACCTGCAACGCCATGTCCATCAGAGTCCTGCTGCTAGTGCTGTTCAACGCCATGTTCCTGAGCAGTCCGGCCCACGCGATCAACGCCAGTACACCGTTCGACCATGTGATCGAATACGGCGAACGACTGGAATTTTACCGGCTGTCCGATTTCGACATGGCGGATAGCGAGTGCCGGGCCTGTCTGGTGCCGCAACACATCGGTTGCAACCCTGCCTGTTATGCCGACCGGCCCAGTCTGACGATGGTCTGTTCAGCCAGTACCCGCGCCATCAGCATCGGGCCACTGGATGGCGGGATGCGCTCAAGGGTACTCGCCGAGATCTACAGGACCGATGCCGTAAGCTTCGCCGATCAACGGGGCGAGGACATCCTGACTGCCCCCAGAGTCATCAGCGTCTATGATGAACCACGCGGCGATTACTCGATTGATATTGAGGGCCTGACCAGCCTCAAAAGCAGCCTGATCCGGGCGAAATCAGCCTACCAGAGCTTCGCTGTCAGAATAGGCGGCGAGGAATACGTTATTCCGCTGAATCACAAGATCAACGACGCGATAAGCCAGCTGCTGCGGCAGTGTCCTGATTAAAACCGGCGCGGCAATGCGTTCGTCAGCCAACCTGAAACGACCGGGGCGGATCGCATCAAGCCTGTGGCTGGTGCTGTTACTGGCTGCCTGTACGTCACAACCCCAACGCCAGACCTCGCGCCATGCCCGGAACCCGCCCGACACCCCATGGCAAGGTGCCCGGGTCAGCCGGGACGGTGCCGTACTTAAACTCGAATACGAGGGCTACACGCTATGGCTGGACTGCGAACGTCGCGCAGCGGTGAGGTTTGCCTACCGGGCGGTCAAGGACAGTGGCCGACTGTCACGTCATCATAGCTCCAGGCTGGATCCCGCCGTTCCCGCCGAATGCCAGCAGACCAGCACCCGCCCCTACCCCGCCGGTTACGACCGTGGCCATCAGGTGCCAGCCAACCACCTGGATCACTCGGCTACTGCCATCCGCCAGAGTAATTACATGACCAATATCCTGCCGCAGACCCCAGAATTGAACCGCGGTGCCTGGCAACTGAGCGAGATGATTGTTGAATGCTACCGTGATCTGGGCGAACTACAGGTAACCGGCGGTCCCTTATGGTACGGGAAGGCGCTGGATGCGCCCTTGCTGACGACTCATCAGGTCAGGATACCGAGTGCCTACTGGAAACTGATTGTTCGTGATAAGGGCGAGGCCATTGCCTGGGTCATGCCCAACGACGCCGAAGCGGTGGCAGCTGCTCTTGATGATTATCGGGTGCCGGTCGCTCAGATCGAAAGAGTGATCGAAGCAACCCTGCCGGTCAGTGATGTCGCCCGGTGGCAGGTCGGAAGGTCATGGCCCCTGCCGCCCGGCTGTGATCGGGGCTGAAGCCGAAAGAACTCAGGTGGCGCCCGCATTCAACCGGCTTCTGCGAGCGACCAGGCGGTTTATCGAAAAACTGAGTACCACAAAGGCGAGGCTGGCGCCGGCGAAATAACCGCCCATTCGCGCCAGATCGGCCTCTATGGCGCCAGCGCCGATCAGGCTGGCGGTGATGCCGAGGGGAAGGAAGCCGATGAAACTGCCCACCCAGAAATCGCGGTGACTGACCGGACTCCAGCCGAGCAATATGTCGTTGTAGAGCCCCGCCAGAGGTAACTGTCGCACCAGCAGCACCGAAAACCAGCCTGTGCCAGCCGGCATGCTGAGGGTGCGCAATGTGGGATATTTTTTCAGCAGGCGCTCGGGGGTGGTGGAGCGCGCCACCAGAAAGAGACCATAGGCACCCAGCAGACTGCCCAACTGACTCCAGACAAAGCCCCATTCAAAACCAAACAGCCAACCGGCGACGATACAGAAAATCAGCCGTGGCATACCCAGTGCCGTTGCCGCCGCCGTACCGATAGTAAAGGCCAGTGGAGCCCACGGCCCCAGCTCTGCCAGCGCAGTGCGCAACGCCTCGCTATGATCAAACCACTCCTTGAGTGGCAGGGTCAGCACGAGGGGACTGGCCAGTAACACGAGCCCAATGACAGTGGCCGTAAGTTTTTTCATGACATGACGCGAATCAGATGAAGGGAAAATCGGGGGGTTTGGGCAATGGCGTCCTCGCATGGATGCGATAGCGCTGCAGACCCGGCCGTCTGTCAAGGGTATCAAAATGCTGCTATGTCATGAACCGGAGCCCTAGCCATTCCGATAGACAGAGTATTTACCGGATGCAAAAAAGCCGGGGCTCGCCTGTAAATTCAGCAGGTGCAGGCTGTCACGGCGGGGGTGGAGTCGAAACGACCGACCGTCGCGGCGGTTGAGATTGTCCGGGGTGCGCGGTATAAATCAACCATGATGAACAAAGATACACCTGCGACAAAACCCGACAGTGATCCGGCACCCGGCGTTGAAGGCGCACGTCAGCCGGTTGAAGATACTGCCAGAGCGGGAACCGGCACCGCCACCCCCCGTCCGCCAGATCCCACCCGTTACGGTGACTGGGAGAAGGCCGGGCGCTGTATTGATTTCTGATGCGAGCCCGCAACCCGGCTGCCAGCACCTCCAGGGTCAATCGACCGCTATCCCCTCATCTGCAGGTCTACCGACTGCCGCTGACCGCCCTGCTTTCCATCAGCCACCGCATCACCGGCGTGTTTCTGTGTGGCGGCCTGCTGCTACTGACGCTGCTGCTGTTCCTCGCGGCGATCGGCCCTGAAGTGTATGAATCGGCCCGGCTCTGGCTGGCCTCCCTGCCCGGACGGGTGCTGCTCTGGGGCTTCATCTACGCGCTGGTCTTCCACGCCTGTCATGGCGTCCGTCACCTGATATGGGATAGCGGCCGTGGCTTTGCGCGGGGTGCCCAGTTCAGATTCAATCTCCTCGAAGTTCTGGCTTCAATCCTGCTGACGGGCCTGCTGTTCATCCTTAACGCGGCAGGTGCCGTATGAGCAAATATCATCCGGCGACTCGTCACTGGCGGCATCAGCAGTTCAGCGCGGTGGCATTAACCCCCCTCGCGCTCTGGCTGGCGCTATTCATCGCCGAATTACCCAGGCTTGATCATGCCGGTCTGCTGGCGCTCCTGCAGTCGCCCTGGCGGGTTGGCGGGCTCATCAGTTTTGGCCTGATTGGCCTTTACCATGCCGGACTCGGACTGCAGACGGTGATCGACGATTATGTCCATGCACCGCGCTGGCATACCTGTGCGCTATGGGCCATACGCCTCAGCTTATGGGTAACCGGTTTTGCGCTCTGCCTGTCCACCCTCACGCTGACTCTGAACCAGGTAATCTGACATGGCCCCAGCCTATCCGATCACAGAACATCACTACGATGCCATCGTGGTGGGCGCCGGCGGCGCCGGACTGCGGGCAACGCTCGGTCTGGCTGAACGTGGCCTGCGCACCGCCTGTATCAGCAAGGTGTTCCCGACCCGCAGTCACACCGTCGCTGCTCAGGGCGGTATCAGTGCGGCTCTGGGCAACATGGGTGAGGACGACTGGCGCTGGCATATGTATGACACCGTCAAGGGTTCGGACTGGCTCGGGGATCAGGACGCCATTGAGTATATGTGCCGTGAGGCGATATCCGCCGTCATTGAGCTTGAGCATCTCGGCGTCCCCTTTTCCCGAACCGAAGACGGCAGAATTTACCAGCGTGCCTTTGGCGGGATGACCACTCACTTTGGCGAGGGCAGCGCCCAGCGCACCTGTGCGGCGGCAGATCATACCGGCCATGCCATTCTGCACACGCTCTACCAGCAGTCACTGAAGCATCAGGTCGAATTCTTTATCGAGTACATCACCCTTGATCTTGTTATGGATGAGGGCGTCTGCCGCGGTGTGCTGGCCTGGCGACTTGAGGATGGCAGTCTGCATGTGTTCCGGGGTCACCAGGTCATACTGGCCACCGGCGGCTATGGCCGCAGCTATTTTTCCTGCACCTCGGCCCACACCACGACCGGTGATGGCAACGGCATGGTGCTAAGGGCGGGCCTGCCGTTGCAGGATATGGAATTCGTCCAGTTTCACCCGACCGGCATTTATGGCGCCGGCTGCCTGATCAGCGAAGGGGTACGGGGCGAAGGGGGCTACCTGACCAACGCCGAGGGTGAACGCTTCATGGCCCGCTATGCGCCCCATGCTCGTGATCTTGCCTCACGCGATGTCGTCAGCCGGGCAATCACCATTGAAATCAACGAGGGTCGCGGGTGCGGGCCACACAAGGACTTCGTCTACCTGCACCTTGAACACGTTGACCCCGCGATCATTGATGAGCGCCTCCCCGGCATCGCCGAGACCGCCCGCATTTTCGCGGGGATTGATGTTCGCAAACAGCCGATGCCGGTATTGCCCACCGTCCATTACAACATGGGCGGTATTCCTGCCAACTACCGGGGCGAAGTCGTTACACTGCGTGACGGCGACCCCGAATCGGTCGTGCCGGGCCTGATGGCGATAGGCGAAGCTGCCTGTGTCTCGGTCCATGGGGCCAACCGTCTGGGCTCCAATTCCCTGCTTGACCTCGTGGTGTTTGGCCGGGCGGCGGCAATCCGGGCGGCTGAACTGATCACGCCAGGGCAGGCGCATAAGCCGCTGTCCGATGCTCACTGGGCCGCCTCACTGGATCGCTTCGACCGCCTGCGACACGCCCGGGGCAGTCTCCGCAGTGCGGATATTCGTGTCGCCATGCAACGCACCATGCAGCAACACGCCAGCGTGTTTCGCACGGGCGCATTGCTACAGGAGGGCATGGACAGACTGGCCGGCATCATCGACTCGTTCCGCAATGTCCGGCTGGAGGATCACTCGCTGATCTGGAATACCGATCTGGTGGAGACACTGGAACTCGAAAACCTGCTCAGCCAGTCAATGGTCACTCTCGCCGGTGCCCTCAATCGCCGCGAAAGCCGGGGGGCCCATGCACGCGATGATTATCCGGAGCGGGATGACCAGCACTGGCTGAAGCACTCGCTGATCTGGCTGGATGGTTCCAACCGGCTTGCGATTGATTACCGGCCGGTCCACCTTTACACCCTGAGTGATGATGTTGCAGTCATCCCCCCGGCCAAGCGCGTGTACTGAAGAACACCCGAACCAGGAGCCCCACACCATGGCCCTCTTCACTCTGCCAGCCAACGCCAAGGTCGTCCGTGGTCAGCACCACCCTGCGCCCGCGGGTGCCGTGGACACCCGCCGCATCGAAATTTACCGCTATGACCCCGACAGCGGTCAGAATCCGCGGCTCGACAGCTACGAGATAGACCTTGCTCACTGCGGGCCGATGGTGCTGGATGCACTGCTCACCGTAAAAAACGAGATCGACAGTACCCTCACCTTCCGCCGCTCCTGCCGTGAAGGCGTCTGCGGTTCCTGCGCCATGAATATCGACGGCCGTAACACGCTGGCCTGTACCAAGGCGCTGGACGAGTGCGCCTCAACCGTGAAGATCCACCCCCTGCCCCACCTGCCTGTCATCAAGGATCTTGTGCCTGACATGACGCAGATCTATGAGCAGTACGCCTCCATCAAGCCCTGGCTGGAAGCGGATGCGCCACCCGCCAATGGCCGTGAGCACCTGCAGTCTCACAGCGAGCGGGCTGAACTGGATGGCCTTTACGAGTGCATACTCTGCGCGTGTTGCTCGACCAGTTGCCCCAGCTACTGGTGGAACGGCGACAAATATCTCGGGCCGGCCGTCCTGCTGCAGGCTCAGCGCTGGATCAAGGACAGCCGCGATCGCAAGACCCGCCAGCGGCTTGATGCGCTGGAAGACCCCTTCAAGCTTTATCGCTGCCATACGATCATGAACTGCACCGACAGCTGCCCCAAAGCACTGAATCCGGCCAGGGCCATCGCCGACATCAAGCGCAAAATGCTTGATCGTAAGGACTAATCCCCATGCATCAGGCACCACTCAGCTGGCGCTGTCGGCGCGGCATGAAGGAACTCGATTACCTGTTATTGGCCCATCTTGACCACTGCCGGGCATTGCCGGAACCCATAGGCGCTGCTGAAATAGCGCTGTTCAAGCGTTTGCTGGACGAGTCCGACGATACACTCTGGCGCTATTTATACCGCGCACTCACCCCCGGGGATCCCGCACTTGCCGCCCTCGTCGACCGCATCCTCTCCACCGCTGCATCTCATACTTGAACCCTCCCCCAGTCTGGCGGCAAGCCTGATTCTGCTGCACGCTCTGGCGCTACTGGCGTCAGCAGCAAGCCCGCTGCCCCTGTGGGTAAAGGCCCTGCTCGGGGTGATGGTGATCGCCAGTCAGGCATTTTACTGGCGTGGACGCGACCGCTGGCGGGGCCTGACACTGCTGGCGGATGGCGACTGGGAGATCATCGGGCGGGACGAGTTGACCCGGGCCAGCCTCGAGCCCTCCTCGGTCATCACACCCTGGCTGGTCGTTTTGCACCTCGCAACATCCCAAGGCCGGCGGGCGATTCTGATCTGCCGCGATAGCACGGACCCCGAATCCTTCCGTCGGCTGCGGGTACGGCTCCGGATCGGACCTTAGGCTTTCCGATCCGCCTGATCCTGTGACCTGTCGCACCGTCCGTTGAACTCTCCATGTAGAATGACAGGACGATCGAAGTAGTCCTCACCCTCTTTCATGCCCCTCAATCGCCAGCCAACCCCCACGCCTGAATCGCCAATCGGCAGTCGACACTCATTCAAGGCCATAC
>JBKCCF010000198.1:0-7687 GCA_046305255.1 Methylococcaceae bacterium | reverse complement strand
TTTCATTGGCTACCACCGCAAATCCCTTGCCGGCCTCCCCCGCCGAAGTGGCCTCGATCATGGCATTGAGTGCCAGCATATTGGTCTGCATGGCAATCAGCTTGATCATCTCGGTGATCTTGCCGATCTCGGAAGCTGAATGGTCAAGGCTGTTCATGGTTTCGGTCGCCGAAGCCGCCAGTTCAGAGGCCTGCGCGGTCATTTTCGCCCCCTCACCCGCATCCTGCGCCACCCGCTCCAGCGCGCGGGTCGTATGATCAATGGTTCTGACGACTGATTCGACATTACCGGAAGCCAGTCCTGCCGCCGTCGAGACCGCACCGACGTTGACGCTGATCTCCTCGCTGGCAGAGGAGATGGAAGCTACGTTCATGCTCATCTGCTCAGCCGCCGCAGCCATGGTATTGATGTTAATCGTCAATTGGTCAGTACTACCCGAAACAAAGCCCGACTGGGTCGACATTTCCTCGCTTTGCGCCAGCATCTGGTGGGAAACCGAACTGAGCTCCGCCGCCGAACGGCCTATCTGCTCGGAAAGCACGGAAATATCGGCAATGATGACCGCAAAATTCTCCGAGGCATGATCAATAGCCCGCGTCAGCGTACCAATTTCATCCTCCTGCACCAGATTCAGCCGCTGGGTCAGATCGCCCCGCGACAGAGCCTCGGCCACTGCCACGCCTTGCTCGACGCCCTCGGTGACAGTACGCACCAGCCGGCGCGCCATGATGATGCCGCCCAAAATACCCAGAATACTGGCCCCAACAATGGTCGCCATACCCAGTAAATAGGCCGCATGCACATCATTACGGCCCGCCTCGACCCGGACGCCCATCAACCCGTTGAGCCGCGCCATCAGGTCATCGCAGGCGGTCCCGAGTTCTACTGTTCGGGTCAGGGTCAGCTCAGTGGACTTGGCATTACTGTTCGTGTGCGAAAGCGCCCGGATCTGATCCAGGCTGGTCTTGAGCTTGCTGCTCTGCTCCAGTGCCTGACTGACCAGAATACGGTCTTCCTCAGCCGCCAGCGCCTTGAGCGTCTCAAGACTCAACGCCATCGCAGTCAGGGCCGTGGCGATCTCGGTATCGAGTTCGCGCTTTTTCGGCTCGGTAGTCACCGCAATATGGGCGTGAATCAAACCCAACAACCGATCACTCATCCGCATGGCCCGATTGATTTCGACCTCCAGCTCAAGCAGTTGCCGTATGTGAGACGGATTGCGTTCGGTTTCCAGGGTTTTTCTGCTTTTGGCCCCTGCATCCTGCAATAACCTGTCAATCGCCTGCTTTTGCTCTCGGAAGCCCGTATCAAGAACGGCATTCGCTTTGACATTGGTATTCATGCGGGCGAGAGCCAACAAATCCCGCTGATGAACCTTGTACGCCTGCCACGCTGGCACAAATTCGCTGAAAATCTGTTTGGCTTCAGCATCGTTGGCGCTATCCAGAAGCGCCTCCAGTTGCGGCAGAATCCGATCAAGCACGGTGGCGCTTTCTTCCGCCTGGGCGGCAAACCGGACGGTCTCCCCATCATCTGGCGACAGCACCGCGTTCTTCTCCATTCGAATCGCTGACAGCAATGAAACCCGTGCCTGCGAGGCTAATTCAGCAATCCGGGTCGTGACGTTAGCCAGTCGCTGAATTTCCCGGTTGGTCTTGCTGAGCTGTAATGCACCCATCAGTGCCACCAGCACAATTGTCGCCACCAGGGCGCCAACCACCAGCAGCAACTGGCGCCTAATCGAACTCTTGTTCATCGTCATAGCTCTTGGGTTAGTGTGGAACTCTGGCGGGAGGGATGAGCGGCACCCTGCAGACCCTCATGCCGCCTGCTTTGCGTGCTCAACATGGAAGCGCGGGCTAATGCTGCTCAGGCTACCGGTATTTTACTGAGATGCGCCGCCGTCCGATTGACCTGCTCGGCGCTGGCAGTGTTCTGCAAGGTCGCCTGACTGACCCCCCGGATGTTCACCGCAATATCCTGAGCACCATGGGCGGCACCGCTGGCATTGCGCGACATGGCGATAGCCCCCTTGGCCACTTCGGTAATGGAGCGGGCGATTTCGGCCACCCCCTGACTCGCACCCATCAGCTTTTCCTCGCTTTTTACCGCTGTATCCGTCTGCGATTCCACCGTCTTGTAGATCCACGCCGACGACGCGTTGATCTCGCTGATGGTACTCGCCACCGTATCAATCACTGCAACTGCACTACGGGTATTGCACTGAATCCCTTCAATCATCCGAGCAATGTCCTTGGCCGCCTTGCCACTCTGAAAGGAGGGTCGCGACCAGAGCGCTGACGACCAGAATCAGCTGGCTTCTCGCCGAGTTGTTATTCATGAA
This sequence comes from Methylococcaceae bacterium, assembly GCA_046305255.1. GTDB lineage: Bacteria > Pseudomonadota > Gammaproteobacteria > Methylococcales > Methylococcaceae > UBA6136. Next base: position 5,343 of record JBKCCF010000198.1, on the reverse strand, counting down.
CGCTGCCTGATTCAGTTTTAAGTGGCGATTTCAGGGATCATACCCAGAGCGGGAAACTGCCGCGGATCCAGCAGCGTCACCAACTGGGTGGCCAGTGTGGCGTGACCGGTCACCAGTCCGGGCAACAACTTAGCATCCTGATAGCCGCTACTGTCCTGTGCTGCGATCTGAATATGATGCTGCTCAACGCTGATGGGCATGATGTCACCGATCACATCGACCTCAATCGCAAAGGCTTCACCGACTTCGTGGCGAAACACGATCAGATCGCGCTGCGGCCGCTTCTGGCTACCACGCCCCAACAGCAGATCATCGGGGTTCAGCACCAGATACAGTTGGCCGCGCAGATTGACATAGCCGCGAATGGTTGGCGGAGTCCCGGGTACCGGCGTCAAGGGGACGGCACGATGGACCTCCCTGATGGTCCATGACGGCACGGCAAAGCAATGTTCAGCCAGCCAGAAGGTGCAAAAGATGCCGGCGGCATCGGCGGTGTGGGTGAAGGACGACATCACTCCGCCGCCTCACGCATACTGCCGGGATAAACCTCGGCCGCCAGCGCGAGGGAATCCGCCAATGGGACTATTTCGCCGTTGAGGGCAGCCGCTCGAAACGCCCCTGAGCCGGTCTCCAGCCGATGCAGGGCAGTGGCGTCAATCCACTCCGCGCCTATCACCTCCGCTACCACCAGGCCCACCTGCTGGTTGTGATGTTTTAGCAACACCATGAAGAACGGAGCAGGCAAGGCCATGGGCATGGCCGGTATCCCGCCTTCGAGCGTCGCCAGGACCCGGGTAGGCAGATCGCCTATCATGGTGTAAACCTGATCGCCGACCCGTTCCATGGTTTCGTTGTGGCACATCACAATCCGCAGCACATCAATCATCGGAATGCCCAGTAATCGGCCGTCCGATTGCCGTACCCGCAGGACGGAAAGCGACTGCCCCGAATCTGCGGTTTTGTCCTGCCCGGTGACAGCCTTTTCGGCATGGAAACGCACGCGGGCGCGCTGAGCAATGCCATCGGGATTCAGAATCAGCGCAACCCGCCCATCGCCAAGAACAGTAGCGCCAGAATACATCGGCAATTGCTTGAGGGCGGAATGCAGGGGTTTCACAACGATTTCCTCATTATTGAGGATCCCATCCAGCACCAGACCAAACCGGCGGGAGCCTGATCGGACGACGGCAAGAATATCCGGCGCAACGTGGGGATGGGCGAAATCGGCTGCGTTGCCTTGCAAGGTCTCGGCCAGTCGAACCAGCGGCAACAACGCGCCTCGCAGTCGCACGACTTCACCATCTGTCTTGCGCTCTATGGCAATACCGGAGTGGGAGGGATCGACATAGACCAATTCCTCGATGTCCTTTTGCGGCAGGGCGTAACGCTCACCGCCGGCCATCACCAGCAAGGTGGGAATGATCGCCAGGGTCAGCGGCAATCGTAACAGGAAGGTCGTGCCTGCGCCCGGTCGGGACTCAATCTCAATGGATCCGCCTATGGCCGCAAGATTGGTCTTGACCACATCCATACCGACGCCACGACCCGAGATATCGCTGATTTGAGCAGCGGTGGAAAAGCCGGGCAACAGTATCAGTCCCAGCACATCGCGGTCATCGAGCCGGGCAAGCTCTTCGCTGGTTCTAAGGCCCTGGGCCAGCGTCTTGTTGCGTACAGCCTGCCGGTCGATCCCCCGACCATCATCGCTGAAGCTGATTAGAATCTGATCCCCCAGATGGCGTGCTTCCAGCCTGATCCTGCCCACCGCCGACTTGCCCTGCGCGATTCTCTCGGCAGCCGATTCCAGACCATGGTCGCACGCATTGCGGATCAGGTGGGTCAGCGGGTCGGACAGTGCCTCCAGGATGTTTTTATCGAGTTCGACTTCACCGCCGACAATCTGCAACTCGATTTGCTTGGCAAGTTGCCGGCTCAGATCGCGGATCAGGCGAGGATATTTGTTGAACACGGTCGCCACCGGCTGCATGCGCGCCTGTAGCACCGTATCCTGAAATGCACTGGTGACCGCATCCAGTCGCTGCATCACCTGGCCGGGCAAGGGCTGCAACGCCTCGGAATAGCGGCGGGCCTGATTGCGCACAAGCACCAGTTCGCCGGCGAGACTCATCAACTGATCGATAAGATCAATCGGGATACGAATGGTCCCCGACCGATTCGCTATGCCGATGCGGCCACCGTCGTTTTTTGCAGAAGGTTCGGTCAAATCCGGCCCACTCTGCCCACCACCCGCAATCAGCGCCGGGTGATCAATAGTCTGTGGACGATTCGGCAATCGAAGGGCATTGAGGAAGGCTTCCCGCCCTAGTGGGCTGGCGATGCGGGTATGCCAGAAAAAGGGGGGATTGGGCGGTGACTGCCTAAGGTCGACATCCGCTGTTTCAAGCTGACCGCAGACGATTCGGCCGTGATCAGTGATGCGGGCGATCAGGGCGAGTGGGGGCAAGCCCGCAGCGGCCAGTTCATCCAGTTCAAATTGGCAGTCGAACACCGGCTCCGGATCAGCTGCCGGGTTGCCCGCTGCAGCGTCTTCCGCGGTGGCAGGGATCATCTGTAATTGATCCAATTTGCCAAGCATCGCGCTGATATCGGTGTCCTTACCCAGTACCAGGTCATCCATCAGCACCGTCAGGCAATCGGTCGCCTGCAGCAGGCAATCGGTGAAGCGTCCGTCACAGCGGTAACGCCCCTCCATCGCTCCGCCGAAAACCGTTTCCATGCGGTGTGCCAATTGTTCCAGTGTGGCCAGTCCTAAAAAGCCCGCCCCACCCTTGATTGAGTGGACTGCCCGCTGCAACGGTTCAATTTTCTGTCGGGTTGAGCCCTCGCCAGCCTGCTCCAGTTGCAGTAGACCGGTACAGATATCAATGAGGTGTTCTCTGGCTTCGGCTACAAAAACGCTCTGGGCAGCAGGAGACATCGAACTACGCCCTCCGGATCGGGTGGTTCAGTTTATCCATACCCATGGCCCGCAGTAATTCTGCCACCTGTGGTGAAGCATCCTGCAACAGCAGGCGTCGATCCTGGCGCGATACCCTGGAGGCCATCGCCAGCAGAGCCAGGGCTGAAGGCGCCACATCCGTCACCTGATCAAGCCTTATTGCCAGATCTGCACTGCCCGCCTCGAGCCACTGGCCCAGATCGGTGTGCACCTGACTGACCCAACGTTCATCCAGAGCGGCAGGGTGCTGCAACAGGCTTTTTTCTGCAGTGGCCGCAGCCGCCAGTGGCATACCGAGAGCGGCCTGCTGTATACGGTTCAGGATAAGACTGATGTCGTCGGCATCAACACTGGCATCGGCATCACCGTCAATCCGGGTAACCCGCCCAAGCAGGTCAACCCCCGCCAGCAGAACATCCACCAGGTGGCTGGTGACCGCCAACCGGCCTTCTCGTGCACTGGTGAAGGTATCCTCGATCACGTGAGAGACCTTGACTGCCGCCTTGAGATCAAACAAATCGGAGGCGCCCTTGATGGAATGTGCGGCGCGCATCAGGGGCTCGTACCATTGGCTTTGATTGGGATCCTGCTCAAGGGCGATTAATCCCTCGCACAGCACCCCCATGTGAGTTTCGACTTCAGCGTCGAACATCTCCAGCAATACCGCATCTTCTCTGGCATTCATGGGCGTGCGAAGGGTTAGAAGTTACATGTTGATAGAAGTATATAGACTCACCATCAAAAGATGAGTGGAGGGGATAAAAAAGCTGAGATTCGGTCAGGCATCTTCGCAAACGGACCGGTGTGAGGCTGGAAAGACATTAAGACCGACCGGGACAGGATAAAACCTTGACAGCGCATAGCGACCCTTAGTGGGTCAAATCAGGCTATTTATCAAACTCTGGTATCGGCTGATGAACCTTGCTTCGACAGGCTCGCCCCCAAAGCTGTGGGATCACCATTATTCCGTCTAGCCGAGTCCTGCGAGCAGCCCCATCCGAATGGACTGAGCTGCAAGCGTCGAGGACAACGGCCAGGCTTCAGAAGATAGGTGGCGCCTCACCCTCCTGAACCGTGCTTTTGCTCATTGCCGAATAGGCCGGGCACCAGCGGAGCATGCCGCTCACCACTATCGCCAACCCCAGCAACATGATAGTGCCGCTGTCAATCCGGGAGGCCAGAACCATCATCACAATCCCCGCGCAGATGCGAATTTTCTGGTCGTATTTACCGACGTTGAACTCCCGCTGCAACATGCGCCGAATATCAAAACCCATAGCCAATCTCCTCTTCAGTTATTTTGTTAACGTGATGCTGATGCCACCGACCCGCAGGAAATTAGCCTCCCTGCCGGCGCCGTCGGCATGCTAGCACAGGGCAACCCCGCTCGTTCCAAGCCGGTAAAAACACAGCATTTCACACAGAGACTGTGGCTTTTCACGCAGATTATTCACAGCAGAACCTAACTGTATGATTGTTCGTACCCCGACCACAAACGGTACAGAACAAATACAGAATCAATCACTTACGTATTGACTCGTTTTTATACAAAGCGGCACAGCGCTTGAAACCATGGACAATCAACAAGGCCATCCACACCGTTATCCACAGTTCCTGTGAGTAACTCACCCAGCCTGACGCAGAGCTGCAGGCCACACCCGGGCCGGCCACCAGCCAGCCCGGGCAAGATGGCCCGAATCATGCTTAATATCGACCGATTTAGCCCACCTCTTTACTCACCCGATGGAGAAAAAGCATGAAGTGCACGCGTTCGGACGTCAGGATAGGTCAACAGATCGGCCCCTGGAGGATCACCGGCAAAACGCCGGACACGGAAAGTGGTGGCGTCTACCTGTGCCGATGCCACTGCGGAAAAGAACGCCTGTTTTCAGCCAGCACAGTCAAAAAGGGCGCGCTGCGCCGGTGTTCCTGTAACAAAGGCAAACACAACACCCGCGTTTCTGAATTGGAGTCCAGCCCCTTGCCGGCCTCTGTTCAAGACATTTTTCAGATGATCAATCGCGGCTATCTGCCGCCCGCCGACCAATTCAGCGTAAGGGATGGCTCACCTGCCTGGACGCTGCCATCGCTGGCCGGGATACTTGGCATCAGTCCCGACGAGTTACTTGAACACATCAACCGCGCCGGGCAACGCTTCAGCCCGATAATCCCCGGCGCACCGCACATCGAGTATGTCATTGCGGGCTGATGCTGCGAGGGGGCCTCTGGCCTTCCAGCCCACGCTGGTTTCGGCGCGGGCTAGCGCCCCGAGGCCAGTCCCTCCCCGCCCAATAGTCCTGCACCGCGCGCCTTCCACTGCAGTTCCACAACCTGATCGCCGTTCAACCTGACTCGCTCCATCACCGAACCATCCTCCTCCTGGG
>JBKCCF010000197.1:0-5672 GCA_046305255.1 Methylococcaceae bacterium | reverse complement strand
TTCTTCGGTATTCCTTGCTAGTCGATCCATGGAATGAACACATAACTCATCTCCTTCACGAAGATAGTTCATACATTCCTTAAGCACAGGCCTTGCTTCAATGCTCTTTCCTGATGCTTTCTCCATGAAGATGCGGTCCAGCGTCAGATCGATCAATTGTCGATCTGTATTTTGCCCAACCGATGAGACTCTCTGATAACCAACAACTTGATGCTTCATACTCGCCCTCTTAGAAAAATTGGGACGCGCATTCTATCATATGTTCTTAGAGATTAAGCCAGGAATCTATCAAAAAAGATTTTTTAGCTTTTGATAGACGAAGACACAAGGGCTGTAGGTCTATCAATCACGTCTATCACGTGTATTGAAAATGATAGAAAATTAAAGGGACACGACATTAGCAGGTTGTGGCGGCCCGCCGCCGCGATCTCCATCGCACGCTTCACCTGAAAATGGCCGTGAACATCGGCAAAATCGGGAAGATCATGGTCACCCGTTTTGGCCCTTACGGTCGTCGCACGCTCAATCCGATGCTGGCCATTGATGTGCGCGCAGACTTCAAGCAAGTGACGGGCCGGCAGAATCTCGACACCCTCGACCAAAGCCGCCTCATCGGCATTTTCCTGCGGCACCACCAGTGCCCGGCCGGCATTGCGGGCCTGTATCGCGACCGGCAGTACACCCGCCACCGGACGAAGTTCGCCACCTAGCGACAACTCACCCAGAAACTCAAGCCGCTCCAGTGCGGCCAACGGCAACTGGCCGGAGGCCGCGAGGATACCGAGCGCGATCGGCAGGTCGAATCGGCCGCCCTCCTTGGGAATGTCGGCCGGCGCCATGTTGACGGTAACCCGCTGCATCGGAAACTCAAACTTGCAGTTCCCCAGTGCTCCCCTCACTCGGTCCTTGCTTTCCTTGACCGCAGCCTCGGGCAGCCCGACGATGCTGAGGGTCGGCAGACCGTTGGCAATATGGACCTCGACGGTTACCAGCGGCGCATTGATCCCCTGTCGACCCCGCGTATAAACAACAGCCAGCGTCATCGCGCCAGCGCCCTCAGTCCTGGCGCGCGGCCAGTTGCTCAAGCTGGCTAACTCGCGCCTCCAGAGCCTCGAGTTGCGCACGGGTTCGCGCCAGCACCGCGCACTGAACATCAAACTCCTCGCGACTGACAAGATTCATGCGGCTGAAAGAGGCCTGCAGAATGGCATGAAAGGTCTTTTCGGCATCGGATTTGATGAACTGGATGTCGGCGGGCACCGCACCCGCCAGCCGTTTGGCAAGATCATTAAGTAGCGTTGGATCAAACATAAGCGTGCCGCTGGTTGGAGTTAAGCAGGGAAAGGCAGAACAGGGCTGCATCAATCGCCTGAGAGCATAGCAAGGTCACCGGCCAGCGTCCAAAACCAGACCATCAAAAATCTAAAGTCTGACGACCACACGTTTCGGTAAACTGAACCTTCCCAAATCCTGGCAAAGAGCGCGTGAAGTATATGGCCGACAACAGCGAGTGGTACCGCATCACCCTCTCCCGAGTTGATTTTGAAGGCGGCGAGGGCGAGGTATTGCGGCGGGCGTTCCAACAAATCTACATCGCCAGCAACGGCCCGCCTGGCATGGCCATGCTGGGCGGAAAAAGGGTGGGCAGCGACGATTACTGCATCTACCTCACTCCCCACTCGCTGCCCTATGCCCGTGTGTTGGTCAAGGTATACGCTGCGGTTCCGGACACACCACCCGGCCGCCGCAACCTCACGCTCATGGCGGGCGACGTCGAAGCGGGTCGCTTCGACGTTCGCGCCTTTTGAAGGAACCGGGTTCAGCCTGCGCCGGCCCGCTCGAACCTGACCCCATGGGCTTCCGCCAGCCGGAGAATGGCGAGCATGATGCGATCGCGCTCCAGGTATTCAGCCGTTCTATCAGGCACACGAATGGTGTAATCGAGGTGGATCTCCAGCCCTTCCAGTCCTATCTCGCTAAGAATCACGCGGGTTTTGTCTTTCTGCACAGCCGGATAGTCATCCAGCAGGGCCCGGATGCCGAGCTTCAGGCTTTCCAGACGTTCGACCGGGGTATCCAGCGGCAAATGGAGTTGCCGTTCGATGCGCCAGTTCTTGCGCAGGCTCAGATTTTCAATCTTGCCGTTGACGAGTTCACTGCTGGGAATACTGACCAGCGTGTTATGCGTGGTTCTGAGCCGGGTGCTTCGAAAACCAATATCTTCCACCACCCCTTCAAACAGGCCGACCTTGATCGAATGGCCGATCCGGAACGGTTTTTCGATCATGATAATCAATGAACCAAACAGGTTGGCCAGGGTTTGCTGGCCGGCCAAAGCAACGGCCAGACCGCCGATACCCAAACCCGCCACCACCGAGTACGCCGGCAACCCTATCCGGCTGGCCCCTTCGATCAGAATACTGATGGAAAGCGACGTACTGATCAGGCGCAGGGCCAGCCGAATCAATTGGCTATCGACGCTGCTGGATTTGAGTTTTTCCATATTGATCAGGACTTCCGCCAGCACGCTGCCGGTCACCCATACCAGCCAGGCCAGCGACAGGTAAAACACGGTCCAGAGAGACAGCGTCAGACAGGTATAGACGCCGCCGGAAATTCGCAGAACAAAAGTCAGTAGCCATATGGCCGCCGGCACAAAGCCGACCAGACTGAGCGGCGTCAACAAGGCGAGCCATTGCCGGTCAGCGCGTTTGACCAGGGCCTTGCGTATACGGGCACTCAGCATCAACAGTCCGGAAAGCATGGCTAGAACGACAAAAATACCGAACCAGCGCCACAGCGGCTGATCCAGCACCAGGATTTTGGTCCACTTCGGAATGGCAAATAACCAGCGGGGAGGGATTACCAGGCGCAACGCCATGGCGATACCGGCCGGCGAATGGAACGTCAGCTCATACCAGTTCGGGGTAGCACCCGGCTGATAGGGCAGGTGCCTGACCTTTTCGAAGAAAAGGGGGATACGGCTGACGGTATCTGCGGTAAACAGGTACTCGCCCGCCCTGGGCCCCTGCTCAATCAGGGCAATACGAATTTCGGTCCCCGCGATCCCCCAGCGCTTGACGCCCAGTCGGGTCATGGTCTCGGCGTCGGGTACCTGCTCCGAAGATGGTAGCGCAATATGATCCAGCACCTCCTTGAGCTGTATGGTCAGGCGCCAGGTGTACTCATCAAGTGATGCCGGCGGTAAACCGCTGAGATCAAGATAGCGAGGCGCATCCTGGATGTGCTGCATGGTCCGGCGGGCTGTGGCCAGTTCCTCATCATTGGGGAACAGGCGCCCCGAGGCCATATATTGCCTGACGGCGCCATGCTCACCGTACATTGAGTCATAGCGATCATTCATCATGAGGATGAAGCCCTCCAGCGTGCTGCGCGGGCTGGAGGTATCGATCGGCGCCAGCGGATTTCTTAAGGTGGTGGCGGCACTGATCGAACACCAGCACTGCAGTAGCAGCAGGGTCACCAACACAATAGAGCGAGAGAGTCTTGCTGGCCAGATCTGGATCATGGGTATGCCATTACGGTTGGGTAAGGTGTGCCGCTACCCGCTATCGGCGCGGTCGGAATAAAGGTTAGCCGGCAGGATTCCTGACGATGCGATACATGATGTCACTACCGCCATAGAAAGGCTGATACCAGATACCCCCGTACTCAAAGTAGGGAATGCCATTGATCTCGCGTGCCACCGCACCCTCGGGGATATGACTGATCTGCAGGCCGGACGGGGGCGCAATCACCTCCCAGCCGCCCGGCACCTGACTGTAAAAAGTCCCACCGCAATCCTGAAAGGTCTGCGGCCCCTGGTAAACCGGGGCACATGCGTTGGGCAGGTTCCCCACCACCGCGCCCGAAGGCGGCGGCACCAGGGTATAAGCGGAACCCTGCCGGGTTAGATAGACGCCATTGCTGTAGTAATAGGGCGTACCCTCGACGGTGACGGTTGTCGCCTGACGCGGAAGCGAGGCGATTGAGGCCCCCATCGCCATGCCGGTCAATGCGCCTCTCTCCATGCCTGCGTAATACCCGTCCCAATGACCGCCGTAGTCATAGGGCATGCCGCCGCGGTCATCGTCGTGACCGTTGTGGTTTTCCGATGACTGATGACGCTGCTGTAGCGTAGTGGCCGCACGCTCTGCCGTGTTTTGCGCCTTGTCCTCCTGTGGGTCGCGGCTTTGCTGGAGTTGCTCCCGGGTTGCCTCACTGGAGGCGCTGGCGCCGTGGCGACCCTGCCAGTCTCGGGCCACCCCGCCCTCGTCACCGGAGGCCCGCACACTGCCGAGACCGCCACCACCAAAGTGGCCATCACCGGCACCACTACCGCCATATCGCTGGGCGTCGCCACCCGCATAGCCCGCCCCCCCGAAGGCGCCGCCGCCGGCGCGGCCACCAAAGTCGCTCTGCTCAACGCCGCTAACCTGTCCGCCGCCGGACCCTTCCCGACTATAGCTGGAGGCCGGCAGCGTCAGCATAAGAACGCCCAGCAGGCAGGCATTCAGACTGGGGGGCCGGAACCAGAATACGTACATCATGATCGTGAATCCTCGCGGGTGAGCATCAATGCGGCATGATGGCAGGGGTACTGAAATCGCCCGCTTTCAAAAAGTCGAGACGCATCGTACCGGGCGGAATGTCTGCCTGAAACAGGCTATCCGGCAGACGGGAAGTGAAATCCCAATGCCTCAGCGTGGCAATAAACTGGGGCGCACCGGGCAGGGTTTTGTAGGTGATCACCAGTTTGCGCGGCACCCTTTGCTTGCCATTCTCAATCCAGATCTGCCAGTCGATGGCGTCACCGACGAAGGCCAGATGCTGACAGCGGGCCTCATCGACTGTGCTAACGCCCACGTCGAAGCCATGGGTCGTATTTTTGGACAGCACCTTGGCGGGATCCTCGTAGAGAAAATCCGATAGCGGCGGCGTGAAATGGAGGATAGTAATCAAATGATCCAGCGCCTTGTCGGTGTTGCCGGCAGCAGGTTCAACCGCATAGGTATTCCGCAGCGGGTCCAGTAGCGTCAACTGCTGACCGTCAAACCAGAGTTTGCGGGAGCCGGTATCGGCGATCTGCTCGGCATAAAAGCTGTTGGGCCGCCGCAGGCTGACGGCGGTTCGGGCCTGAAAAGCGATTTTCTGGCCCGAGGGCAGCACATCGTCATACATGATTTCGGCGTTGAAACTGAAACTTTTGGCGGTTTTCAGATAGTCGCTCATGCTGCGCAATACCCGATTGGCCCGTGGATCAATAGTCGCACGCGGCAACGGCGGCTTGGCGGGGCTGGCGTCGGCTTTAAGGGCAATGACTCCCAGGCCCATGATCAGGACGAGGATGCGGGCTGAAGCGGCGGTGATACGCATGCTGACTCCTCCGAAGTCGGTTTTGGGCCGGGCCGGACAATGGCCCGCAAGCCCGTCAGGGGCAGTCCCTGTGGGGGCATCAGTATAAGTATATTTACGGAAGGTGGTTCGGCTGGCCTGCCGAGGGTGGGCACCTCAATGAATGGCCGATCTTGTCGAGCCGCGTCTAGACAGTCCGCGCTGAACAAGTCGGAATCAAGCTGTGTGTATGAGTATGCGAGTCATATATCGGGCCAACTGGGTATAAAGCCACTCCATAATTTCGGGCCAAAGAAGCCGCAGCTTCTTCATCAGCA
>JBKCCF010000196.1:0-23833 GCA_046305255.1 Methylococcaceae bacterium | reverse complement strand
TCTGGCTCTCACGCTGATGAGAGGCAAAGAGGTCGTTTTTGATCGCTGAGAGCTTCTTCATCTCATCCGCACCATATGGCCCCAAATGACGCTAATTCTACCGGAGCGTCCCAAAGTAGGGAGGTTTTTCGAGGTGCCCTTGTATGGCATCACCATCAAATCCCTGAGATGATGTGCAGGCGCCATGAGGCCATTGACGTGTAGGAGTACCTCTTTGGATAACATGGCCTCCATGCCCCGCCCAGCGTAGTTCCATGGGTGGTGCCAGCCGTGGGCTGGGGACGACAGGAAGCCTCTACGTGGTGCCCTTGATGATGCTGGTTGCATCGTTATGGGGGACACGGCATGTGAGGAGCATGCCAATCAGGGTGAGCATGATCTGCTTAATGGCAGCATGCACTGATCATCAAGGCATTCAGGCATCGGGTTAATCGGGCTATAGGAAATGAGCGGATAGCAGAATGGCTAAACCGCCTGCCCTTGGCATGGCCAGGGAACTGGGCTCGATAATGGGTGACGACGCTTTGGGATCTGGATGTCGTCAGACCCTGACGAGTCCCAAATATCGACTTTTATTGCAGAGATACCGGCCTCAATGGGTCAACTCTCTGCTTGTGGCGTACTTCGGAACTCCCGACCCTAAAAAAATTACTCTCGGGTTCATGCTCAGTGTTTCATAAGCTTCATTGGCCTTTTTATAGTCTGGCGCTGTATCTGCCGGTTGCCAGTTTGTGTTTCTTCTTGTCGGCACCGCACTCAGTCGGTACAGCATTAGCCTGGACACTTCCGGTGTGGCTGCTCATCGCGTTGGATCACTGGGGTCCTGATGAGGTGCGGGCGATTCCCGGCGAGGCGCCGGGCTGGTTTTTTGACGGGTTGATTTACCTGCTGGTGGCCTTGCAACTGACTAATCTTCTGGCCTTGGGATTTATGGTGTCGCGCTTGACCTGGACAGGAGCTGAGGCGATATCCAGCATGACTGATCTGGTGGTGTTGAGGATTTTATATGGGACCACTGCGTGCTGCGCGGTGATTTGTCCGGCACATGAACTGATCCATCGCCGTCAGCGCTGGCAACGCTGGCTGGGACGAGTGCTGTTGATGACGGTGTTTTACGATCATTTCCATATCGCCCACAAAGCCGGACACCATGCCCGGCTTGGTAGTCGGGACGATCCTTCAACGGCGTTGCCGGATGAGAGTTATGGCGAATTTTGCCGCCGCTCCCTGATTCAGCAGTGGTGCCTCGCGTGGTCATTACAGCCTCGGACGGTCATGCAGGGTCTGTTCGCGCAAGCGCTGTTCGCGCTGGCCTTTGGCCTGAGCTTCGGGCCGCTGGCGCTGTTTGCGCTGGGTTATGTGGCAGGCGTCGGCATTCGGCTGCTGGAAGCCGTCAATTATTTTCAGCATTTTGCATTGACGCTGGCATCAGGTCGGTCAGTGGTGACAGCCTGGCGCAGTGATTCGGCGGTGAGCCTGTTTTTGTTTCTCGGTTTGAACCGTCATGCCGATCATCATCGGAGACCGGCGGTCGCCTATCATCAGCTGGTCGCGCTTGATGACGGGCCCTGCCTGCCCTATGGTTATCTGGGTACAGCCATCTGGGTCAAGAACGCCAGCGGCAGTTTCCGCCGCTGGGCTCTGTCGGAAGCAGGCTTGGGGGGAAATCGGTACGTCCCTGTACCCGAAACCGGAAATGGTGCCCCTGGCGGCTGATGGCCTATTTGCCTTTGGCCAGACAGCGGTAACTTTTGCCGGCCAGCCATGCGCCAACGATGGGGGCCAGCCAGAACAGCCACAGCTGGGCCAGTGCCCAACCGCCCACAAACAGGGCCGGTCCGGTGCTGCGTGCCGGGTTGACCGACAAATTGGTAATCGGGATGCCGATCAGGTGGATCAGCGTCAGGCCCAGCCCAATCGCAATCGGCGCGAAACCAGCCGGGGCCCGGCCATCGGTGGCGCCAAGGATGATCATGAGGAACATGAACGTCAGGGTGGTTTCCGCTACCAGCGCCGCGACCAGTCCATACTGCCCCGGCGAGTGGTCGCCATAGCCATTACTGGCAAACCCGCTACTGGGATCGAATCCCGCCTTGCCACTGGCAATGAGGTAAAGCACGGCAGTCCCGGCTACTGCACCCGCTACCTGCGCCAGGATGTAGGGTAGGAGATCCCGGGCGGAAAACCGGCCGCCTGCCCAGAGCCCGATGGATACGGCGGGGTTCAGGTGGCAGCCGGAAATATGGCCAATGGCGTAGGCCATCGTGAGTACTGTCAGGCCAAAGGCCAGGGAAACACCGAGCCAGCCGATGCCGACTCCGGGTTCACCGGCGGCGAGTACCGCGCTACCACAGCCGCCCAATACCAGCCAGAAGGTGCCCATGAATTCGGCAGATGCGCGATGAAGGATGGTCATGATTCGTTCCCCTGTTGTTTGTTTTAGTGGTGTTGATCCTGTGTTTCCTTGATGGGCGACGTTAACCCCTGAAAGCCCGCGTTATGGTCTGAAATGTTATTAAAAAGTGCAAGTTCGCACCAATACCTGTTGATTTACCCATGGCTTTGGCTTGACACCTGATTCTGACCTTGGGCAATGCGGGGGGATACCGCTGTCAGGCAGGGCACATACGGCTGGAATCTCGCCTGATGTGTGACAATGAGCCTCAATTTCGATGGAACAATCGGCGCCGCGTTGTCTATAATCGCGGGCCATCTTCATGGATTGCCCCGTCCTGATCGGGCAGTCTTCACTCACGGCGGTAGGAAGAACATTCGCAATGTCTGTCAATAATCAACTTTCGGTGGACACTGATCCAGAGGAGACGCGAGAGTGGCTTGATGCCCTCGAGGCTGTCATTGGCGCTGAGGGCGTGGAACGTGCCCACTTCTTGATCGAAAATCTGGTCGATCAGGCACGTAGGGCCGGTGCCAATCTCCCTTACAAGGCCAATACTGCCTACATCAATACCATTCCAACCCACATGGAAGCCCGGCTGCCGGGCGATGCCAGTATTGAGCACCGCATTCGTTCCTACATCCGCTGGAACGCGATGGCGATGGTGGTCAGAGCCAACCGCAAGTCCACTGAATACGGTGGTCACATTGCCAGTTTTGCATCGGCTGCGACTCTCTATGATGTCGGCTTCAATCATTTCTTCCGAGCCCCCAGCAAAGACTTTGGCGGCGACCTGATCTACTTTCAGGGTCATGCCGCACCCGGCATTTATGCCCGGGCATACCTTGAGGGGCGTCTGACCGAGGAACAGCTGGACTATTTCCGCGCTGAAATCGAAGGCAAGGGCATGGGGTTGAGTTCCTACCCGCATCCCTGGCTGATGCCGGATTTCTGGCAGTTTCCCACCGTTTCGATGGGGCTGGGTCCCATCATGGCGATCTACCATGCCCGCTTCATGAAGTATCTGGAGGACCGCGGCATCCTCAATACGGCAGGCCGCAAAATCTGGTGTTTCTGCGGTGACGGTGAAATGGATGAGCCGGAATCCATGGGTGCCATCGGTCTTGCCGGTCGGGAAAAACTCGACAATCTCATTTTCGTCATCAACTGCAACCTTCAGCGGCTTGATGGCCCGGTGCGGGGCGATGGCAAGATCATTCAGGAGCTTGAAGCCGAGTTCCGTGGCGCTGGCTGGAATGTCATCAAGGTGATCTGGGGCTCCTACTGGGATCCCTTGCTGGCCAAGGACACCAGGGGCCTGCTCAAAAAGCGCATGGAAGAGGCCGTCGATGGTGAGTATCAGGCTTATAAGGCCAAAGGTGGCGCCTATACCCGTGAACATTTCTTCGGCAAGTACCCCGAGCTGAAGGAAATGGTCGCCAATATGACCGACGAGGATATCTGGCGGCTGAATCGGGGCGGTCATGATGCCCACAAGGTTTTTGCCGCCTATCAGTCGGCGGTGGCACATAACGGCCAGCCAACCGTTATCCTTGCGAAGACGGTCAAGGGATACGGCATGGGACCGGTCGGGGAAGGGCGTATGTCTACCCACCAGCAGAAAAAGCTGGACGATGCCTCCATTCGCGCCTTCCGGGATCGGTTCAAGGTGCCAGTGCCCGACGATAAACTGGCTGAAATTCCGTACTATCGCCCGGCCGAGGACAGCCCCGAGCTGCAGTATATGCATCAGCGGCGAGAGGCCCTGGGCGGTTTTCTGCCCCAGCGCCGTCGCGAGGCCCCGCATCTGCAGGTGCCGGATCTCGAACTGTTCGAGGGCCTGCTGAAAAGCAGTGAAGACCGGGACATGTCCACCACCATGGCCTTTGTCCGGATACTGACACTGCTGTTGCGTGACAATAAAGTGGGCCGCTATGTCGTTCCCATCGTGCCCGATGAAGCGCGTACCTTCGGTATGGACAGCCTGTTCCGCCAGTACCGGATTTATTCGTCGGTCGGTCAGCTGTATGAGCCGGAAGACTCCGCGAGCGTGATGTACTATCGTGAGGATAAGTCGGGTCAGATTCTGGAGGAGGGGATTAACGAGTCCGGCTCAATGTGCTCATGGATTGCTGCGGGTACCGCTTACAGCAATCACAATGTGCAGATGATTCCGTTCTACATCTATTACTCGATGTTCGGCTTCCAGCGGGTCGGTGACCTGATGTGGGCGTCCGGCGATATGCGGGCCAAGGGTTTCCTTTTAGGGGGTACCGCAGGCCGCACCACGCTGGCCGGGGAAGGTCTTCAGCATCAGGATGGCCACAGCCACCTTGCGATGTCGGCGATTCCCAACTGCGTTGCCTACGACCCCTGTTTCGCCTATGAACTGGCGGTCATCATTCAGGATGGTTTGCGCCGTATGTACCAGGACGGTGAACAGGTGTTCTATTACCTCACGGTGATGAACGAAAACTACGCCCATCCCGAGATGCCGGCCGGTTCCCATGAGGGTATTGTCCGGGGTATGTACAAGCTGAAGGATTCGGCCGGCAAGGCCACTATTCAGCTATTGGGAAGCGGGACCATCCTGCGGGAAACCATGGCTGCGGCCGATATGCTGAAGGCTGATTTCGGTATTGAGTCTGATGTCTGGAGCGTTACCAGTTTCACTGAACTGCGTCGCGATGGTATGGACAAGGCTCGCTGGAATCTCCTGCATCCAGAGCAGCCTCGCCGCGTCAGCTATGTTGAGGAACTGCTGGCACCTACGAAGGGTCCAGTGATTGCCGCATCTGACTACATGCGAACCGTTGGCGACATGATCCGGCCCTATGTGCCCCGTGCCTATACGGTGCTAGGTACTGATGGTTTCGGCCGCAGCGACCGCCGTTCGGAACTGCGTCGATTCTTTGAGGTTGATCGCAATTACATCGTGATTGCCGCGCTCAAGGCCCTGGCTGATCAGGGCGACATTCCCATGAAGAAAGTCAGCGAAGCTATGCAAGTTCTAGGCATCGATCCTGAAAAGCCCAATCCGCTTACCGTCTGAGGAAGATTACATGGCAGCAGCAGAGAAAGAGGTTTTCGTTCCCGATATCGGTGATTTCAAGGACATAGAAATTATCGAAGTGCTTGTCAAGCCGGGCGATGTGGTCAAGGCAGAAGATTCGCTGATCACCCTTGAGAGCGACAAAGCCGCGATGGAGGTGCCTTCGCCTATCAGCGGGACTGTCAAAACGATGCAGGTCAAGGCGGGTGATCGGGTCAATAAAGGAACCCCCATACTGATCATGGAAATCGCTGAGGCGGCCAGAGCCGTCAGCGCCCCCGCAGCGCCGTCTGTGCCACTGGCTGAACCGGTGGCCGTAGCCGTTGCCCCTGAAGTGCCAGCGGTGACCGCTCCGGTCACCGCGCCAACACCCATCCCAACCGCGACGAGCGAGCGCGAGATCGTGGTGCCCGATATCGGAGACTTCAAGGATATTGAAGTCATTGAGGTACTGGTCAAACCCGGCGATGTCATCCAGGCGGAGGATTCGCTCATTACCCTTGAGAGCGACAAGGCGGCTATGGAAGTGCCATCGCCGGTGGGGGGGGTCGTGAAATCACTGAAGGTCAAGACCGGCGATCGGGTCAATAAGGGTGTACCGATACTGTTGCTTGAGGTCGGCGCCCATCCCGCTGCGCAATCGACGGACGCTCCACCACCTGTCCAGCCCCAGGCCGTTCCTGCGACACCTGCACCCGCGCCGGTTCAGCCTGCGCCTGCCGCACCTGTTTCACTGTCAGTCGAAAGTCATGACCGGTCTTTGCCTGCTCATGCCAGTCCGGCCGTCCGCCGGTTTGCCCGCGAGTTGGGCGTAACCCTGGAGCGGGTGGCGGGCAGTGGTCCCAAGCGCAGGGTACTCAAGGAGGACGTTCAACAGTTCGTCAAGGCCATGCTGCAACAGGTAGAAGAGCGCCCTGCTGCCACCGGCGCTGGGATTGGCGTGGGATTTCCACCCTTGCCGGACATTGATTTCAGCAAGTATGGCCCGATTGAAAGTCTTGCTCTCTCGCGCATACAAAAGCTTTCCGGTCCCAATCTGCATCGCAATTGGGTCGGGATCCCTCATATCACCCAGTATGACGATGCCGATATCACCGACCTTGAGGCCTTCAGGCTTTCGCTCAAGGCCGAAGCGGAGAAGCGTTCCATCAAGCTTTCATTTTTGCCCTTCGTTCTGAAGGCGGTCGCCGCGAGTCTCAAAGCATATCCAACCTTCAACGCATCGCTGGCACCTGGCGGGGAAAGCCTGGTGCTGAAAAAGTATTTTCATATCGGCGTGGCGGTCGATACCCCTGATGGTCTGGTGGTTCCGGTGTTACGGGATGTCGATCAGAAAACTATTTTTGATTTGTCTGCGGAGTTGGCTGATCTCAGTCAGAGGGCCCGTGGCAAGAAATTGCGCGGAGCGGATCTCGAAGGTGGTTGCTTCACCATTTCCAGCCTGGGCGGTATAGGCGGGACCGCCTTCACACCCATAATCAACGCGCCGGAAGTTGCGATACTCGGGCTTTCCAGAAGCCAGATGAAGCCTGTTTACCAGAACGGCGAATTTGTCCCGCGTCTGATGCTGCCATTGTCACTGTCCTATGATCATCGCGTGATTGACGGCGCCCAGGCCGCACGTTTTATTGTTCACCTCAGCAGTGTGCTGGCCGATTTGCGCCGGGTTCTTCTCTAAGTAAGCCGCAGCAGGCTTGCAGTCGCTGAAATTTCTATCGGGAAATCTGTTTTCATGAGCGCTAATCCACCTTTACATGCTGAAGTCCTGATTCTTGGTGGCGGTCCGGGCGGTTACACCGCCGCCTTTCGGGCGGCCGATCTCGGCAAGCAGGTCATTTTGGTCGAACGCTATCCGACCTTGGGTGGTGTTTGCCTGAATGTGGGCTGTATTCCGTCCAAGGCGTTGCTCCATACCGCCCAGATCATCCACGAAACTGCCGAAAGTGCCTCGACCGGAGTCAAGTTCGGCGCACCCGAAATCAATCTGGACAAGGTGCGTGAGCACAAGAATCGCGTGGTCAAGACCCTGACCATGGGGCTGGCGTCTATCGCCAGGCAGCGCAACGTAACCTTGGTGCAGGGTGTTGGCAGTTTCGAGAGCGACAAAAGTCTGCGGGTACGTTCTGAGCAGGGTGAACAGAGCATAAGCTTTGATAATTGTGTGATCGCCGTGGGCTCACAGCCGGTGAGGATTCCCGGTTTTCCTCATGATGATCCTCGTCTGATCGACTCCACCGGTGCCCTTGAACTCACTGATATTCCCGCGCGCATGTTGATCATCGGTGGCGGCATCATCGGGCTGGAAATGGCCACGGTTTACCATGCCCTGGGCGCTGCCATTACGGTGGTCGAACTGATGGATCAACTGATCCCGGGATGTGACGCTGATCTAGTGAAACCACTGCATCAGCGCATAAAAAAATGGTACGAGAATATCTACCTCAAGACCAAGGTCACCCGTATTGAGGCCAAAACGGAAGGGTTGGAGGTCTTTTTCGAGGGTGAGGGGGCTCCCGCCTCGGAATTGTTCGACAAGGTGCTGGTGGCTGTCGGTCGGCGGCCCAACGGTACCCTGATCAACGCTGATCGGGCGGGTGTAGCCGTCGATGAGCGGGGTTTCATTCCGGTCGATCAGACGCAGCGCACGAATGTCCCTCATATTTTTGCGATTGGTGACGTTGTTGGTAACCCCATGCTGGCGCACAAGGCCTCTCATGAGGCCAAGGTTGCTGCCGAGGTTATTGCCGGTCACAAGAGTGCATTTCAGGCCCTTACTATCCCGTCCGTGGCCTATACCGACCCCGAATTGGCCTGGATGGGGCTCACCGAAACTCAGGCACAGGCGCAAGGAATCGCTTACGAAAAAGCCGTATTTCCCTGGGCTGCCAGCGGTAGGGCGCTTGGTATAGGTCGGCGGGAAGGGCTGACCAAGATGCTGGTGGACAAGGAGAGCAAGCGCATAATAGGGGCCGGTATCGTCGGCCCCAGTGCAGGAGAACTGATCGGAGAAGCTGTTCTGGCTCTGGAAATGGGCGCAGATGCTGAAGACATCAGCCTGTCCATCCATCCGCATCCGACCTTGTCGGAGACCTTCGCTTTCGCTGCCGAGATGATCGATGGCAGCATTACTGACCTCTATATCAAGAAACCCGGCTGAAGGGGTCCTTAGCTCATTTCCGCCTTGGGCAAGTATGCCTCCAGGGCGGGAGGCTGGCATGGCCCGTTACACCACGCCATAAATCAGCGGTGCCAGTTCCCGCCTTTGAACACCGTCAATCATAAGGTCTACCAATGTCTCCGCCCGCCGGCGCTCGTCGGGTGAGAGGCTGGGGTAGGTGTTGCGGTAAATGGCGTTAAAAGCCCTGATATCGTATTCGGTATAGGGTGGTTGGATCGCGCGGCAAAAAATCAGCAGTTCCTGATAGCCTTTGGAACAGGTCGATACGGGCTGGGCTAGGGCTTGCATGTGGGACTCTCCATAGTTTCAGTCATGACAGTAATGGTGTGGTGGACCTTCAGCGAAAAAGGGTGCTGTACTGTCCAAACGCGCTGATGCGCTTATATATCGAAAAGCACAACTCATGCCGGTCACGCCCCGCCTTTTCAAAACAAGGATCTGGATCTATTGGCCGCTGTCATATCCTTCCCTCGGCAGGTGATATGACCCAGCACTAGGCTATTTCACGGCATATCGGGGCAGGGTAGATGCACGTGAGCAGCAGAGCATGGACCGTGCAGAGGTTCGGTGGACGATGACTGTCCGTAAAAGCAAGGGCAAGCAATCCCGCCCTCAAAGAAAAAGGCGGGATCCTTGATGTTGACGGCTTAGCCGGTGTTACGCATACCGGCTGCGATGGCGTTGATGGTGCGCAGGAGCGGATTCAGCCACGGACTTTGCTCCGGTGATTCAACCAGAGCCTCGCGCACCCGCCTTATCAGGCTGACCTGTAGATAATTGAGCGGTCCCAGCAAAGCATCACGCCGCTCCAGTGATCCTGCCAGCGCCGGATTTTCCTGAACCAGAGTGTGTAACTCGGCTACATTCAGAATCCAGTCCACGCTACGCTGATGCTCGCCTGCGATCAGACGGTGAATACGCTCTCCGACCTCAGAATCAAGGCACAGGCTGGCATATTCGCTGGCGATTCGCATATCGGATTTGCAGAGAGCCATCTGGGCGTTACTCAGCAGGTTGCGGAAAAATGGCCAATCGCGGTACATCGCCCTAAGAGTGGCCGTCCGTTCGGTTTTACCCTCGCACCATTGCGCCATGCTGGAACCCATACCGTACCATGCAGGGAATGTCTGACGCGATTGTGCCCAGGCAAAAACCCAGGCGATGGCCCGCACCGAGTTTTTCGAGCGGTCCTGCTTTTTGCGGTGGGAAGGGCGGGAGCCAATGTTGAGTTGGCCGATTTCACCAACCGGAGTGGCTTCGTAGAAGTAATCGAGAAAGCCTTCTGTTCTCTCGGTCAGATTCCGGTAACTCTGCTCGCCGAGGCGGGCCAGTTCGCCCATGATGGCGAGATACTCCGGCGGATCCTTCGGTGACGGCTGAATAAGACTCAGGCTGGCCTTCATCAGGCCGGTAACGCCCATCGTCAGTTCATAGACGGCGGTTTCCATATTGTTGTAGCGGTAAAACAGAACCTCGCCTTGTTCGGTGAACTTGATCTGGCCTCGAACCGTGTCCGGCGGCTGTGCCAGAATCGCTTCATGGGTGGGCCCGCCCCCGCGGCCCACGGTGCCACCACGACCGTGGAACAAACGGCATTTCAGACCCCGATGTTCGACGAGTTCGATCACCTGCCGTTGGGCCCGGTAAAGGCCCCAGGCCGAGGCCAGGATACCGCCATCCTTGCAGGAATCGGAATAGCCCAGCATCACCTCCTGACGATCCCCTTCGACCCGCAACAGATCCCGGTATACCGGATGATCCAGTAGATGAGTCAGCACTTCCTCAATCCGGTTGAGGTCGTCGATGGTCTCAAACAGCGGGCTGATACCGATATGGCAATGCCAGTGGCCGCCCAGGCGTCCTGCAAGACCGCATTGCACCGCCAGCAGCATCGCTTCAAGAATGTGGCTGGCGTGATGGGTCATTGAGATCACGTATTTGCCGAAGCACCCGGGGCCGATTTCACGTCGCATGCTGGCCATTGTCTCGAAAACTTCGAGCGTGTCGCGGGTCAGCGGTTGCAGGGCGGCACGGTCGTACATTAGACCGCCGGGAGCCGCGATGGCTTCGCCCAGGACAGCCAGGCGAGCCTGCTCGTCGAGTGCCGCATAATCAAGACCCAGCGCCGCCGACAGAATATCGGTCACCGCGGCTGTGTGGCGCCCCGACTCCTGCCGGACATCCAGTTGCATCAGGTGAAAGCCGAAGGTATCCACCAGCCGGATCAGGTCATGCAGTTCCTGCTCGGCGATGGCGGCATCGCCATGGCCTCTCAGCGAGGCATCAATCAGTTGGAGGTCTGCCATAAATTCAGCAGCGCCCGGATAGGCCAAATTTTCACCGGGATCAGTCTGACCCGCCATATGCTGACGGATGCGTAGCAGATTGTGTTCAATCCGGAACGTCATCAGCGCCAGTTTGTGGCGATACGGTTCCTGCAGGAAGGGTTTTTCAAGCGCGGTGATCGTACTGCCAAGGGCTATACGGTCAGCAGCGAGACTCTCTTCAAAAGCGGACGAAAGTTCGCAGAAACCGTAGGATTGCGACAACTGACCGCGTATCTCCTCAAGCCGTTGCAGGTACTCCTGAAGGATGGTCTGGGCCTGCAGGCGCAGCGCCAGTGCGGTCGTGGCCGGAGTGACGTTGGGGTTGCCGTCGCGGTCACCACCGATCCAGGAGCCATAACGCAAAAAGCTTGGAACCCGGATGCTGCGAGCCTCCTCGCCATAGACATCAATCAGCGAGCGCTCGAAGTTCCGGTAGACTCTGGCAGTGGCCCGGAACAGCGATAAAGGGAAGTAGAACAGGCCGGTGTCGATTTCATCGGCAACGCCCATGCTGCGCGCTCGCACTTCGTCGGTTTTCCAGAGAAGCTGGATCTGTGACTGTAACCGTTCTACGGCTTCCACCCGGAAGTAACCCTTGAGTTGATTTTCAGCCAGCGATTCCTGGGTCAGAAATACATTACGCAAGGCTCCCTTTACGGTGCGCCGCTTGGCTTCGGTAGGGTGGGCGGTCATGACCGGCAGATAGAGCAGTTCGTGCAATAAATCGCCGAGTTTATCGACCGTGACGCCGGATTCCTTCAATCCATACAGGGTGTCGTGAAAAGACCCCTGCCAGAAATGGCCGCCACCCTCTGCCTGCTTGCGCCGTTCCCGGACGTTATGGGACTCCTCGGCGATATTGAGCAGGCTGAAATAGTGGTTAAACACCCGAACGATTTCGCCAACGGTCTCGGCATCCAGTCCGGCGACGGCGTCCTTGAGTGCCTTGCGATTGCCGGGCGAATCGTCCTCAACCACATCAGCAAACCGTGTTTGCAGCAATTTTACGGTGGTCGCCACATCGGGTTTACCCTGGGTCTTCAAAACCTCATTCAGGGCTGTACCCAATAGGCGGATGGAACGGTTGAGTTCTTTATCGTCGGTGGATATATCCATGTAGAGGCTCCTGCTTGCTATGTCTTTGGTGCTGTGGCGCCATTTTCAGATGACGGTAGTGACAGGAATCTCCCGGTGCCGACTCTCGCGTCTTAAATGGCGTCCTTGACGCCTTCTTCCTGCCCTGCGGCGTAAGTCAGTTGTGCGACATTATCACGGGTGAAAAATCCGTGGAAGTCGCCAAAGCGTTGCACATATTCAATAATCAATGTCGAAAACTCGGATGCCGAGGAGAAAATCTGCTTTAGCCCCTCCTGGCGCGAGCCCACCGTGTCGAGCAGGAATCCCTTGCCTTGTGCGGCTACGGCATCGACCACGATGTCGATATTCTCACGGCCACCGCTCTGGCCGTCTTTCACTTCGACCGCCATGTGATGCAGGCGGGGGCCGTAGTTGCGAACGAAGGTTTCGGTTGGGCTAGGCAGACGGTCAAGATGATTGACGCAATAAGGATGGTTATTGGCGGTAAAGACCTTGGCCGGGCTTGCTGATTCAGGCGCCTGCCGGATGTTCTTGGTGACGTTGGTCGATGAATTCTGATCCTTGATATCGTAACTGCCCCAGTAGTAGTAGCTGGACAGTGCCAGATATTCCAGCAAGGCCGACTCACGATTCTGGCTATAGACACGAGTGGCGAGGTGGTCGATCGGCAGTATCAGATTTTTGATTCCCAGTCGCTCCTGCATTTCCTTGCTGCGATCATTGGCAGCCTGGGCTGAGCCGAGGATGGTGCATTCACCATGCTGATAAACCCGAATTTCATTGGGCGCTCGCTCAATGTAGCCGACGACATTCTGGGTATAGGGTGACGGCTTTGAAATGCTGACATTGAGTGGCAGATCCAGTTCAGCGAGTTGACCGACCTGGAAGAAACGGAACTCGCGCTGTTGCTGCATGGCGACCACCTGATGACGGTCGCTGGTCAGCAGAATCTCTCCCAGATAACGGCTGTGGTGCTTGCGAGCCCCGACCGGATAGAGATCGTTCAGGCTGCGAAAGATGTCCATGTGTTCGCGGCTTTTGGTTTCCCGTAGCAGGATATCGGGCGAATTCATGTCGATGCGCAAAACATGCGTCATGTGTTTGTCGCTATCGAGGGTGACCAGGTATTCATAGGGCGTCATCAAGGCCAGTTCTGCGATGTAGCTGACCGAATTGCCGGGCTCGACACTGATCATCAGCGCCTCAATGCCTCCGATCATCTCGGTCAGGCCGGAGCGGTCACGTTCGGTCAGCAGACGCTGCAGGTATTCCTCAAAAAAGTCCGAATTCTTCTTGTCGCCAAAACGTGGCAAGGCCGTCGAACAAAGCATGATTTAGTCCTTTGGTGATCGCAAAACGGTGAGGATTTAGCGCGAATTCCAACGCAGATCCAGAGTCAGTGGGAAGCGGGGATTGATTGCCTCAGGCTTGATCTGGACAGGTCCCGGCGTGTGACCGTGCGCCCAGAAACGGGCCCGGCGACGCGCTTCAGCTTCGTTGGCATTGACCGGGAAGGTGTCGTAATTACGGCCCCCCGGATGGCTGACATGGTAGGTACAGCCACCGATCGAGCGTCCGTTCCAGCCATCCAGCAAATCGAACACCAGGGGTGCGTGAATCTTGATGGTGGGATGCAGGGCGGAAGGGGGTGCCCAGGCCTTGAAGCGGACGGCTGCGACGTATTCGCCGGGCACACCGGTGGGGCTAAGCGGCACCAGTCGCTGATTGCAGAGAACCTGATGGCGGCTGCCCGTCATGCCGGTGATCTTGACCTGCAGCCGTTCCACCGATGAATCGACATAGCGGGCAGTTCCGCCGCCGCTGACTTCTTCGCCCAGCACATGCCAGGGTTCGATGGCCTGGCGTAACTCAATCTGGACGCCTTCGTAGACCACTGTCCCATGACGGGGGAATCTGAACTCGAGAAAGGGGGCGAACCAGGCGGTCTCGAACGGATAACCGGCTTGCCGCAGATCATTGCAAATATCGCGGATATCCTGCTCGATAAAATGCGGCAGCATGAAACGGTCGTGCAGGGCTGTATCCCAGTACACCAGGTCACTGTTGTGAGGTGTTTTCCAGAAACGGGCGACCAGGGTTCGCAATAGCAGCGCCTGTAGCAGGCTCATGCGGTAATGCGGCGGCATTTCGAAAGCACGCAGTTCAAGCAGGCCCAGGCGCCCGGTACTGGTGTCGGGCGAATACAGCTTGTCGATGCAGAATTCAGCGCGATGGGTATTGCCGGTCATGTCGATCAGCAAATTTCGCAGCAGGCGATCAACCAGCCAGGGCTGGGCGCTTTCCTTGCCGCTTTTGAGTGTGGCATCCATTTGCTGGAAAGCGATGCCGAGTTCGTAAAGATTGTCATCGCGGGCTTCATCCACGCGCGGTGCCTGACTGGTCGGGCCGATGAACTGACCTGAGAACAGGTAGGACAATGCCGGGTGCTGTTGCCAGTAGCTGATCAGGCTTCGCAGCAGATCGGGCCGCCGCAGGAAGGGGCTGTCGGCAGCGGTAGCACCGCCCAGTGTGATGTGGTTGCCACCGCCGGTTCCGGTATGCCGGCCATCAAGCATGAATTTCTCGGTTGCGAGGCGGGTCAGGCGCGCTTCTTCGTACAGCGAACGGGTAACCGTCTCAAGGTCATCCCAGTGGACTGCAGGATGAATATTGACTTCGATGACCCCGGGGTCGGGTGTTACCGACAGCGCCAGCAATCGTCCATCGCGAGGTGGTGGATAACCTTCCAGCCGCACCGGTTGCCGGCGCAGAAGGGCCGTTTCCTCAATCGCGGCAACCAATGCCAGCCAGGCTTCCAATGTGGTGACGGGCGGCATGAAGACGTAGAGTATGCCCTCGCGCACTTCCAGCCCCAACGCGGTGTGAATGACCTCACAGGCTGTTGGGGTCTCCTTGACCGGTTCAGGTTTGCCGGCCGATACGGTGGCAGGCCTTGCGGCCAGCGGTTCGACTGCTGCAAAAGGGTCACGCGGCGGGTTAATCTCGCACTCGTCGGGGGCCGTCCAGGGCAGGCTGTTCAGCGGCAGCCGCAGCCCCATGGGTGAATCGCCAGTCAAAAGATAGAGTCGTTCACTCCTGAGCGGCCAGCGACTGGAGCGCCAGCCTAGGCTGGCGTCTTCCGTCGGTTTCAGTGGCAGTACATAGCCGACCAGGCTGGCGAGTCCTGCCCGTAGTTGTCGGGCGAGGTTGCCTCGCACCGAGGCCTGGGTAAGGTCATGGTCATGAGGATCGACATTCAGCGGCAAGCGACTTTCCTCATCAAGGGCGAGCCAGGGATCCTCATAGGCAGGAATCAGATAAGCGGGATCAAGCTGCAGCTGCAGCGCCAGTTGCTTCGCAAACGCGTCCAATGCGGTAGGCGTGATATCCGCCGATTGTTCTGCAATCAGGGACTGATCGCGCCAAACCGGGTTTCCGTCACGACGCCACAGGATATTCAGGGCCCAGCGAGGCAGGGGCTCCCCCGGGTACCACTTGCCCTGGCCGAAGTGTAAAACACCTCCCTTGGCGAATTTTTGCTGCAGACGACGCAACAGAACGTTGGCGCGCTCCCATTTTTCTGGCCCCAGTGCCGCAATGTTCCATTCGGCACCGTCCATATTGTCAATCGAAACAAATGTGGGTTCGCCGCCCTGGGTCAGGCGAACGTCGCCTGCTGTGAGTTCCTTGTCAATACGAAGGCCAAGGGCGCGAATCGCCTGCCACTGTTCTTCGCTGTACGGGCGGGTGACACGTGGGTCCTCATGGATACGGGTCACCGTCATTTCGACATCAAGCGAGGACTCACAGACGCTGGTCATGCCGCTGACCGGTGCTGCAGAGGCAGGTATGGCGGTGACCGCGAGTGGAATATGGCCTTCGCCAGCCAGAAGGCCTGAGGTAGCGTCGAGCCCGACCCAACCCGCCCCCGGAATGTATGCCTCACACCAGGCGTGGAGATCGGTAAAGTCAGCACTCGGACCCGCCGGGCCGTCCAGGGGTTTTTCATCAGCGGCGAGCTGTATCAGGTAGCCTGAGACGAAGCGGGCGGCAATGCCGAAGTGTCGCAACATCTGAACCAGAAGCCAGGCGCTGTCGCGGCAGGAGCCCGATTGTTTGCTGAGGGTTTCCTCGCAGCTCTGCACACCCGCTTCCAGGCGGATCAGGTAGGAGATTCTGTGGTGTACTTTCTGATTGAGGTAAACCAGGAAATTGGTAGTGGTAATCGTCTTTGGCGTGTCCCGCTCGCAGAGATCAAGCCAGTCCCTGAATAACGGGCCGGGCGGCTCGGCTTCCAGAAAAGGCGCCAGTTCGGTCTTTAGGCTGGGTGGGTAGCTGAAGGGGTATTGCTCGGCCCAGTCTTCGACAAAAAAATCGAAGGGGTTAATGACGGTCATATCCGCCAGTAAGTCGACGCTGATGTTGATGTCCCGTGTCGGTTCCGGGAAGGTAAGCCTCGCAACATAATTGCCGTAGGCATCCTGTTGCCAGTGCAGGAAATGATTCTCTGGCAGCACTTTCAGCGAATAACCGGTGACCGGTGTGCGGGTATGTGCGGCCGGTCTCAGTCGTATTTCATGGGGAGAAGCAACAACGGGTCGGTCAAATCTATAGTGGCTCTGATGATGCAGGGCAACGCGTATGGTCATGATGGTAGCTCCGGAACGGTTCCGTGTTCAGGCGGTAGGAGGAGACTGGTCTCGGGCGTCAGCGCTCTCCAGCCAGTCGGGGTTGGGGAGTGAGGCAAATACACCGCGAAGGCCGTCACTCCAGCGTTTACTGATCTGCGAGAAGTAGGGATCGTCCTGGGTAATGTGTTGCTGGAGTTCCAGCATGAGACTGTCCTGGCGATAGGTGCAAAGATCAATCGGCAAACCGACCGAGAGATTGCTGCGCATGGTCGAATCAAACGACACCAGCACCGACTTGATGGCGTCATTGAAAGGGGTGTCAGGTCGGATGACCCGGTCCAGAATGGGCTTCCCGTATTTGGTTTCCCCAATCTGGAAAAAGGGTGATTCGTCGCCAACCTCAATGAAGTTGCCTTCGGCGTACACCAAAAAAAGGCGCATTCGTTCACCCTGAACTTGCCCCCCGACGATGAAGTTGGCACCGGCATCGACGTTGTTTTGAGCCAGAAACACGCCGTCGTGCTCGCGCACTTCGCGCAGGCAGATGCCAAGCAGCTGGGCGACCTCGAACATGGAGCCAACATTCCAGATATTGCGTTTATCGGGCTGGCGTCCCGCCTGTTCAAGCAGGTTAATCGCGTTCTGGGTTATCGAGAGATTACCGGAACCCATTATTACGATGGCACGTTCGCCAGGATTGACGAAATGGCGCATCTTTTTGAAACAGGAGATCTGATCAACACCGGCATTGGTGCGGGAGTCGGATGCAAACAGCATTCCGGTCTCGAGTTTTAGGGCAACACAATAAGTCATGAGCGTTCAGTTTGGGCTGGGAGACAGGATCACTGTGCAAAGGCAAGCCTGATGGGGGTGTTGGCCGGGAACAGTTCCCGCCGCGACATATAGGCATCGCGGATACCGCTGCCCAGGTGATCGGTTTGTTCAAGAACGTCGGTCAGGTATTCATGCAGGCCCTGCTCGAATACATCCTCAATGCGCCCGAAGTGCAAGGAGGCATGCAGTTCTCCTGCACGACGCCGGACCTCGCGGCCGGAACTGCCGTTGATGTCAATCAGGGCTGCTTCCACTTCATTCATACAGGCGTGCAGGGAACGCGGCATGTCATGCGACAGAATCAGCAATTCAGCCACCCGTAGCGGTGAAATAACATCACGATAAATCTTGCGGTAGGCTTCGAAGGCACTTACCGATTTCAGTAGTGAACCCCACTGGTAATAATCCGCCGCTCCCCCGACATCCTGAACGCTGGGCAGGAGAATGTGGTACTTGACATCAAGAATGCGTGCTGTGTTGTCGGCGCGCTCAAGGAAGGTGCCGAGTTTGATGAAGCTGAGCGCGACATCCTTGATGATGGTGCCCAGCGTCACGCCTCGAAACATGTGCGAACGGTCTTTTACCCAGTCGAAAAAATCCGGGAAGTTCTCGTTGGTGATCTGCCGCGACAGCCGGTTGAGTTCCAGCCAGGTGGCATTGATAACTTCCCACATTTCCGAGGTGATGGCACCGCGGACCGAACGGGCATTTTCCCGTGCAAGCCGCAGGCAGCTGTAGATGCTGGAGGGATTGTCAGGGTCCAGCGCCATGAAATGGGTAACAGCATCGGCTCGCGCCAGCCCGTATTTGGCTTCGTAAAGGGCAGCACAGCCGGTGATATTTAGCGGGGCGAACCATAGATAGGCCTCGGCACCTTCAATATCCAGCGGAAGCAGGGATGAACGTTGGGCGACGTCAAGGATACGAGCTGTGTTTTCTGCTCGTTCAATGTGGCGGGCCATCCAGAAAAGGTTGTCAGCGGTACGAGCCAGCATGGTGTTAATCCTCCAATACCCAGGTATCCTTGGTGCCGCCCCCTTGCGAGGAGTTCACGACTAGCGAGCCTTCCCGCAAGGCGACCCGGGTCAATCCTCCGGGAACGACGCGGATCTCCTTGCCGGAGAGTACGAAGGGCCGCAAATCGACATGGCGCGGCGCGACACCGGCTTCGACCAGAGTAGGGCAGGCCGATAACGCCAGAGTAGGCTGGGCGATGAAATTGGCGGGTTCCGACAGTATGCGCTGACGGTAGGCTTCAATTTCTGTCGTGGAACTGGTCGGCCCAACCAGCATGCCGTAGCCTCCTGATCCTTGTACTTCCTTCACTACCAGTTCGGGCAGATGCTCCAGCACATAGGCAAGGTCTTCGGCCTCGCTCAGACGCCAGGTCGGTACATTCGACAGGATAGGCGTTTCTCCCAGGTAGAACCTGATCATGTCCGGCACGTGCAGGTAGGTTGATTTATCATCGGCAACACCGGTTCCTACCCCGTTTGCCAGTGCCACATTGCCGCTGCAATAGGCGTCCAGCAGGCCCGGTACACCCAGCATGGAGTCAGGTCTGAATACCAATGGATCAAGGAAGTCGTCATCCACCCGGCGGTAGATAACATGTACCTGTTGCGGACCCTCGGTGGTATGCATATAGACCCGTTGCTGATGCACGAACAAGTCCTGCCCCTCGACCAGCTCTACCCCCATCTGACTGGCCAGGAAAGCATGTTCGAAGTAGGCGCTGTTGTAGGCACCGGGGGTGAGTACGACGATGACCGGGTCCGATACCGCAGGCGGTGCTGATTCGCGCAGGGTTTCCAGCAGCATTTGTGGATAATGCTCGACCGGTTCCACAGCGTGACTGGCGAACAGTTCGGGAAAAAGTCGCATCATGGTGCGGCGGTTTTCCAGCATGTAGGACACACCGGAGGGTGTTCGCAAATTGTCTTCCAGTACATAGAAGTCGTTTTCACCCACTCTTACCAGATCAATGCCCGAGATGTGCGCATAAACCTGATTAGGCAGATCAATGCCTTTCATTTCGGGCCGATAGAGTGCATTACCCAGTATTTGCTGGGCGGGTATGATCCCGGCCTTGATGATGTCCTGATTGTGGTAAATATCGTGCAAAAAGGCATTTAGCGCGCGCACCCGCTGCTTGATGCCCTGTTCCAGCCTGCGCCATTCGTCCGCACCAAATATGCGCGGTACGATGTCGAAAGGGATCAGTCGCTCGGCATCACTGGCTTCGCCATATACGGCGAAGGTGATACCCAGTCGCCGGAACAGCAATTCGGCCTCCGTGCTCTTTCGCTCCAGGGTACCGACGGGTAGTTCGGCCATCCAGTCAGAGTAACGTGAGTAAATGTCGCGTACCGAACCATGTTCAGTCTGCAACTCGTTAAAAAAGGGAGGGGGGGTCTTGGTATCCATGCATTCTAATAAGCACATGTTATGCCATATATAACTGCAAGGATTTTTTAGGGTCGTGGTCCTGGATCGCTCTGGTTTGCACCAACTGAGGCACCCCGGATGCGGCCTACGCATCAATACAGGGAGGCCAGGCAGAGATTCGCCAACTTGACGATCAATCACGGCGCTGTCATCTTGCCCCCGCGTTGTACGCAGGAAAATACTGCGCGCCATTCTGGCGACGCTGATCTACAAAATAACCCTCTTCAAGTACGGAACATGATCGAGTTCATTTTTTTCGAATTGCCTGTGGCTGTTTGTCTTTATGTTGCTTTTGCCTTTTTTCTGCAGAGACATCTGCTGACGGGGCGCACTGAATCCCCAATCAGGCCGGTAGACCATCGGACAATCGCTGATGTTGAGTCTTGCCCTTCCACATCCGATAACCATCAGCCGCTCGTGGCAGAACTGATGGTGTCGCCATACGTACAGGTTGACCTTCCGGTCGAACCCGATGGCTGTGGTGAGCACGTCCCAACCGACTCCGTGTTGCGCCGTCACTTCATCAGTCAGTTGTCTTGCAGGGTCGCCGATGTGCTCGGACCGGCACCCACCGATAGCATCCTCAAGCGCCATTATGATCACTTGCTGGAAACAGAGACGAGTGCTTGCCTTCTGGATGAGCACCACCTGGCGCGGCTGTGCGCTGTGACTGCCGAAGCAGGTCATGACCAGACAGATGCGGGTAACGGGGGGGACAGCCTTGATCAAGGGCGTGCCAGTGAGTGTCAGCATGCGCCCGATCTTTCGGCAATCGAGACCCCCGTGAGCGGCTATCACCTGCCAGAGGATGCCGTACTTCGACGTCATAATCTGAGTCAGCTGCTCTACAGGCTGGATGCCATCCATGGTGACTGGCCGACGGACAGTGTATTGATTCGACACAGGACACAGTTGATGGCAGCCGAGCTGAAGGACTGCCTGCGCGACCCCGGGCGGCTGGAGGGGCTTTGAACCGTCTCTGTTTGAGACAGGTTGGGACGACTGTTTCCCACTCAGAAAGATAGACGGAGGGTAACGCTGATCAGCGTTACCCTCATAATTGGGTCACTACATGGTGTTGATGATACCGGTCTTGCCTTTGGCCATGTCCTGGGAGAAACGGTAAAAATGGTAGTGGCACACACTTTCCATGACGTAGTCGAACACTCTCATCGGGTAGGGTCTGTGCCTGATAAACCCCAACAGGCGTTTGAGGTAGAAGCGCCGCAACGACCAGTCATTGATTTTGAACATCAGGCGGGCAAACAAGACGCTGGTGAAACCCAGTGACATCAGCAGATATTTGATCTGTAACCCGCGCGGGATGTTGGGCACCCGCATCTGTTCGGCGTGATCGTAAAACCGACGGTCGATGTAGAGGTCGTCCAGCCGCGCAAAATAGGCCTCAGGTTGATAGATATCAGCAATCAATTCGACAAAGCCTTGCGCGAGGGCTTCCCGTGTTATTCCAGCGGGTATGACATTGGTACCGAAGTCCGGGGGGTCTTTTTCGTCCAGCCGACCTTCTCGCCGCAATCGCTCGTGCAGGGGTGTTTTTGGAATGGCGGCCAGCAGACCTACCATGGCATGCATGATCCCCGACTGCGCGATAAAGCGTCTCTGCACGTCGAAAATATCCGGTGTATCGGAATCAAATCCGACGATGAGTCCGCAGGTGACCTTGATGCCTTTGCTCTGGATTTTGTGAATGCGGCTGACCAGAAAGGATTCTGCATCCGTTTGCGACAGGCTTTCGCGCTGTTTCCGCGCATCCACATTCTGGAATTTTTTGGTTTCCATCAGTGCGGCTGGATTTGGGGTTTCTATGCCTACAAAGACCGTCCGAATGTTGGCGGCCACAAAGCATTCCAGCAGTTCTTCGTCATCGGCCAGATTGAGTGAGGCTTCGGTATGAAGCGAGACGATATAGCGGTGCTCCCGTTGCCACTCGGCGATACGCGCCAGAATGGGCATCAATGCCTTGCGATTGCCGATGATATTGTCATCCACCAGAAAGACTGACCCAAAGCCAGCCCGGCGCCAGTCATCCAGTTCCCCGATAACCTGATCTGCCGTTTTGTTTCGCGGCTTGCGACCAAAGGTGACGATGATGTCGCAAAATTCGCAAAGATAGGGACAGCCGCGTGACATCTGAACGCTGCCCTGAAGATAGCGGTCGAGTTTGAGCAGGTCGATGCGCTGGGCAGGCAGACTGCTCATATCGGTGCGTTCGGTTTGCTCATAGCGACTGCGATGCTGTCCCAGAGTCCATTCCTCTATGAAAATGGGCCAGGTCTGGTCCGCTTCGCCAACAAAAATGACATCAGCCAAGCCCGCCAGATAGTCCTCCTGCACCGTAATCCACGGGCCGCCCACCACCAGAAACTTACCCCGTCTTTTGACCTCCCTCGCAATTTCCAGCATGCGCTCACGCTGAACGATCATGCCGGTCAGGCCGACGATATCGGCCCGGCTGACTGACTCGAAATCAATGGCTTCAACCGCCTCGTCAATCAGCTGGATGTTATGCCCCTCCGGCGTCAGTGCTGCCAACAGTGTCAAAGCCGAAGTAGGCGTCATCGCATCGCGATCAAACACATCAAGAGAATGAGTCATGCTCCAGAATGAGGTCTCGAAGCGAGGATTAATCAAACAAATGGTAGCCATGCTAATGTCCGGTTGAGCAAAATCAATGGGTGACGTGGGGACTGGTCGATGCTGAGGGATGCGGGTTCAGTGGCAGGTGGCTGTGCCCGTGTGCTTCTCATGCGGACCCGGCCCTGCTGGGTGCTGAGTTGGCTAGCCACGCAGCAGAATATCCTTGGCATGATTGATTTTGGCCGCCAGATAATCAGTGCCTCCCCGATCCGGGTGCAACCGTTGCATGAGGCGGCGATGGGCGCCGATGATAGCTTCGCGGCTGGCATCGCGAGAGAGGCCGAGTATCTCAAGTGCCTCCTCCCTGGTCATATTGCCGGCGTCCCGGGCCGGGGGTGGGGCAGTGTCCGAGGGTTTCCAGTCGTCACCGTGAAGTCGCTGCAAATAGGCACCGAGCAGGGTGGCAGACTCCTGATCATGCTGGTCGCAAAGGGTGTAAAGCGCGGTTAACTGGGAAAGGTCAAGCGTGTTCAATGTCCGGCCTTTCAGTGGTCCGTCGAGAACGGTTCCGCTGATTTCGCCGGTGGCATGATTCAGGTGCATCTCCAGATAGCGGGTTCTCACGGTGGAACTGTCCTGCGACCGCGTTGGCCCATTGTTCCCGGAAGTACTCTGACGGCGGTGCTGTTGCCAGAGTGGAAGATATTTGATGATCAGAGGAATCAGTGCCGGCACTATGCGCGAGACAATGGCCACCAGGGTCGCAATAGCTGCGCCGATGAGCGGGACAATCGCTCCGAGTCGCCCAGTCAGTGCCAGCAGTAAAAGAATCATGACCATCAGCCAGATGATGGTTTGCTGGGCGGGCCCAAGCGCTGCGAACGGCGTTTTTCGCAACCATCTTCGTCCGACGGTAACCGCCAGCAGGGAGAGAAAAACAAGGAGAATGGGAATCATCATGCCTGTTTCAGATGATGGCTGAGTTGCAGGGCAGCCCCACCGCGTTCAGCGCCAAACTGTTCCAGTGCCGCCATGCCACCGGCAGCATAGGCAGCAACCGCTCCTAGCAAGTCGGCCAGTGTCCGTGCGCTGCCGCGATCAAATCGGCTGTAGGCGCCACCACTGAGTTTTGCGATCTGCTGAAAAGCGAGCTGGGTAACGTTGTCACGGCCTTCCTGAAACATGAATACCTTGACATTTAAAAGACCCAGCTCGCCCGCCATCCGGCAAAGGGCGTCGGCATTTTCCTCGACACAGTCGCCGATAAAAACC
>JBKCCF010000195.1:0-8967 GCA_046305255.1 Methylococcaceae bacterium | reverse complement strand
GGGCAACCCGGTGGCGATGGCGGCGGGTCTGAAGACGCTTGAGCTCGTCAGTGTCCCGGGTTTTTTCGATGAGCTGGCCGGAAAGACCCGCAACTTCATGCTGGCGCTTCAGGATCGCGCCAAGGCTGCAGGTATTCCGCTTGCCGTGAATCACGTCGGCGGTATGTTTGGCCTGTTTTTCACCGACAGGCCCGAGGTGATCCACTTCGCCGATGTGATGGCATGTGACGTTGCCCGATTCAACCGGTTCTTCCATGCCATGCTGGATGAGGGGGTTTATCTGGCGCCATCAGCCTTCGAGGCGGGCTTTGTGTCAGCCGCTCACGACGATGCGGTAATCACGGCAACCCTCGAGGCTGCATCCCGGGCGTTTCGTAGCCTGTGACCGACAGGCCCACGTCAGGTTGGCGGCTGAAGCGGGTAGGGCAGGGTGAGCGTTGTCAGATGCGGCCCATCCTCTGCTCCAAGGTGTAGACGCTCGCTGGTCGCCCACTCCAGACTGAGAACCGCTAGACACTGGAAGCCGCCCATGGGATCCTGGCATGCGTTGACTATGCTACCGGCAGTTACCCGTTCCTCACCTGTGTTGAGGTAAACCGGGGCTGCGGGAGTTGGAAGGTTATCGCCGCTGCCACGCATGCGAAACAGTCGACGCTTGAGTTGGCCCAAAAAGTGGGTGCGGGTCACGATTTCCTGCCCGGTGTAGCATCCCTTGCTGAAGCCAATCCCACCCAGCAGATCCAGATTCAGCATTTGAGGCAGAAACGCCTCAGAGTTTTCGGGTACGATCAGGGCCTGTCCGGCCGCTATCATAGCCAGATGCCACGCCGATACGTGCAGTCGAGTCATGCCTGAAAGCGCACCCGGCCACGGCTTGGACTGAGCCGTATCGAAAGCGCAGAGACAATATTCGTCTTCGCCATTACCGGGCAGGGTAAAGCAGACAGGATTTTCATTCTGGTTGGCGGATTCACCTGCGGGCGTGAGTCCGCCGGAAGACAATAATTCGGTCGCACCCTTTCCTGTTACCCCCACGAAAACTCGCTGTGACGTCAGATTTTCGATCCGCACCTTTGAGCGCAACACATACATCCTGAGTCGCTGAACCAGGGCTTCGGTCAGGCCCGCCGCTAAAAGAAGATGGTAGGCATGACCGGTAAAAACGATCCAGAAATTGGCAATCACGCGGCCTTTTGGAGTACAGAAGGCACCGCATCCAACCACACCGGGCACGAGTGCGGCTATATCGCAGGTGGCTTGCCCCTGTAGAAATCGAGCAGCATCATCGCCGCTCACCCTTAACATTCCGTAATCGGACAGAGTGCAGAATCCCTGACCATCAGTGCTCACTGGCAGGGTTGTCATGTCCTCGGAGGGCTCTAGCAGGGCTGACCAATCGTCATGCATGATGGCATTTTTCTTCAATGGGAGTGCGGGCACCCGCTGTCGATGGTGGTGCAGCGGGTGGATTGATGGAGTGGCCGATCACTGCCGGCTCTGCAAGGCCGCGATGCGTTCCTCAAGCGGCGGGTGACTCAGGAACAGCTTCTGAAGGCCCGAGGCCATGCCACCGTTGATGCCGAACGCCGCCATTTCGCCGGGTAAGTCCTGATGGTCATGGGCGCGCTGGAGCGCTCGCAGCGCATTGATCATTTTGCCTCGGCCGGCAAGATTGGCACCGCCGGCATCAGCCCGAAACTCACGCCAGCGCGAAAACCACATGACGACCATGGTGGCGAGTATCGACAGCAGAATCTGGGCCACCATCTGGGTGATGTAATAGCCGGGACCATAGCCGTAACCCCCGCGGTCATCCTCATTTGAGCGCAACAATACGCGATCAACCAGGTAGCCAGCGATTGAGGCGAAAAAATAGACGAAGGTGTTGACGACCCCCTGAAGTAAACCCATGGTCACCATATCACCGTTAGCAACATGGCTCATCTCGTGGCCTAACACCGCTTCTACCTCGTCCGGACTCATCCTCTCCAGCAGACCGGTACTCACCGCAACCAACGAACTGTTCCGGCTCATGCCAGTAGCGAAAGCATTGGGTTCCGGAGTATTGAAAATACCGACTTCAGGCATGCCGATGCCGACTGCCTGGGCCTGACGTCTGATGGTATCGACCAGCCATTGTTCAGTCTGATTTGAGGGTCGCTCAATCACATAAACGCCCATGGATTGCTTCGCCATCCATTTGGACATCATCAGGGAGATGAACGAACCGCTCATGCCAATGACGGCGGAAGTCAGCAACAGGCTGTCGAGACTGAGTGGTACGCCGCGTTGTTGCAGATAATTGCCGAGACCGAGCAGGTGGAAGAGGATGCTGATGAGCAGCAGTACCGCTGCGTTGGTCAGCAAAAAAAGGAAAATGCGCATGATGGTGGAATCTCCAGCAGGGGTTGAGTGATACCATCATTGGTGCTGTCAGGGCAAAAATCAAGGGGTCAGCCCGCTGCATTCCATTCTGGCGTAGGGAGGTGTTTAAGTTGGATAAACGTATGATTGCAAAACTGTTGCCGTGGATGGCCGGGATGCTGTCATGCAGCGCACTGTTGTCGGGGCCGGCTCAGGCGGAGATCGACCTCAGCAACATTCGGATGCCGGATGGATTCAAAATTACCGTTTACACCGACCAGGTACCGGGTGCGCGCAGCCTCAGTCTAGGCGATGATGGCACGGTCTACGTCGGTACGCTGGGCCAGGGCAAGGTGTTTGCCGTTCGCGATCATGACGGGAATGGTCAGGCCGAAACCGTTCGGGAGGTCGGATCGGGCTTGAACTATCCCAATGGCGTCGCCTGGCATGAGGGTGACCTTTATATTGCCGAAGTGTCCCGAATCCTCCGCATCAGGGACATAAAAGCGCATCTCGATACCCCAGCAAAACCAGAAGTCGTCTTTGATGGCTTTCCTCCCGACAAGCATCATGGCTGGAAATACCTGCGTGTTGGTCCTGACCACAAGCTTTACACCGCCGTTGGTGCGCCCTGCAATGTCTGTCTGCCGGAAAAGGCCATCTATGGCACACTGGTCCGCATGGATACCAGTGGCAAGAATGTCGAAACCATCGCCCAGGGTCTCCGTAACAGCGTTGGCTTTGACTGGCAGCCTGAAACAGGCGACCTTTGGCTGACCGATAATGGCCGCGACTGGCTGGGCAAGGACGCGCCGCCCGATGAACTCAATCGCCTCGGGACGCCTGGCCAGCACTTCGGCTTTCCCTATTGCTTTGGCAAGGATCTCGCGGACCCTGAGTTCGGCACACTCAAGGCATGTAACGCATTCACCGGGCCTGAGTGGCAGTTCCCTGCCCATGTCGCAGCCCTGGGTGCCCATTTTTACCGGGGAGCGGCTTTTCCCCCGGAATATAAAAACCAGCTATTTGTTGCCCAGCACGGCTCTTGGAACCGGATTCCTCCGCAAGGCTACCGAATAGTAGTCATCCGGTTTGAGAACGGCAGACCTTTGGCAGAACAGCCTTTCGCCGAAGGCTGGTTGAATGCCGTAGGCTACCCAACCGGCCGGCCGGTCGATGTTCTGCCGATGCCCGATGGCGCCTTGCTGGTATCGGATGACAAAACAGGCGCTCTTTACCGAATCAGCTACACCCGCTAACGCCATCACCAACCGACGGAATGACTCTTCCATGAATCAACATCATGCCGAACACCTCTTTCATGGCCCCATCGCCGAAGAATACGATCAGCTCAAATTAATCTGCCCGTCTGCTGCTGCCATGAGCATCAGGGTCGGGGCCTTTGTTGCGAATTATCCAGCAGCCCCCGATGGGGCCAGATTAAAACTGCTGGAGGTCGGGTGCGGGACCGGTATCACGACAACTCAACTCCTGGGCGCAAGAGCCGACACCGACATTGTCTCGGTCGACAACGCGCCCGCCATGCTGGCCCAGGCCCGGCAGGGTCTCAGTCATGCGTTGACCAGTGGGCGTCTGCAACTGGTGCAATCCGATGCCCTGAGTCACTTGCAGGCGGTCGCCACTGCCAGCATTGATATCGTAGCCAGTGCTTACACCCTTCATAATTTTCTCAATGGTTACCGGTTGCGGGTGTTGGCCGAAATTTACCGGGTACTGAAGCCGGGTGGACTCTTCGTGAATGGTGACCGGTATGCGCTTGATGATCCCGCCCAGCACCTCTCACTGACTCAGGATGAACTCAGGGGTTACTTTCGGGCGTTTCTCGGAATGAATCGCCCCGACCTATTGGAAGAATGGGTCATCCATCTCTTCAGTGATGAGTCGGAGGACCATATCATGCGCCTGCAGCCCGCATTAGTGGCGATGGATCAGACCGGCTTTGGCGACGTCGCGATTCATTTCCGGGAAGGGGTCAATACGCTTCTGACTGGCCACAAACCGTGTCAGTAAGTCGTAGCAAGGACAAAAAAGCGGTCTATCGGTGTTCCGACTGCGGCTATGTCCAAAGCAAATGGGCGGGACAGTGCCCCGGTTGCGGCCTTTGGAACACACTGGTGGAAAGCCTTGAGGGACCTGTCGCAGCGGCGGGGCGTTTTTCCGGTTATGCCGGTGCAGCAGGGGGCGAACGGCCATTGCCGGTATCGCTGGCAGCGGTTGAGGCCGAGGAAATTGCCAGAACCCCCTGCGGCCTTGATGAGTTTGATCGGGTGTTGGGCGGAGGACTGGTGGCCGGATCAGCGGTTTTGATCGGCGGCGATCCCGGTATTGGCAAGTCGACGCTGTTGCTGCAAACCGTTGCCTCGCTCAGCCAGAACCGTCAGGTGCTCTACATCACTGGCGAAGAATCCATCAGCCAGATCAGCCTCCGCGCCCGGCGACTGCATCTGGCCTGTGAATCCGTACAACTACTGGCCGAAACCGAGCTGGATCGCATTCTTGCCACGGCGGCAACCTGCAAGCCGGATTATCTGGTGGTGGATTCGATCCAGACGGTATACAGCGAGGTTCTGCAGTCGGCACCGGGTTCGGTGGCACAGGTACGGGAGTGTGCGTCACAGCTGGTGCGGTTCGCCAAACAGACTCAAACCACCGTATTTCTGATTGGTCATGTCACCAAGGAGGGTGCGCTGGCGGGGCCTCGGGTTCTGGAACACATGGTCGACACTGTTCTTTATTTCGAAGGCGACAGCAGCAGTCGATTTCGGGTCATCCGCGCCTTCAAAAACCGGTTTGGGGCCGTTAATGAGCTGGGGGTATTCGCGATGACCGAAACCGGTCTCAAGGAGGTCCGAAATCCGTCTGCCATTTTCCTGTCGCGTGGGGATGAGGATGCGCCCGGCAGTGTGGTGATGGTCATGCGCGAGGGCAGCCGACCGATGTTGGTGGAGGTGCAGGCTCTGGTTGATGAGTCACATCTGCCGACTCCGCGACGGGTAGCGGTTGGCATGGATAACAATCGGTTGGCGATGCTGCTGGCCATACTGCACCGGCATGGTGGTATCCCGATCATGAATCAGGACGTATTCGTCAATCTGGTGGGTGGACTCAGACTGGGTGAAACCGCCGGTGATCTGGCCGTGGCGCTGGCAGTGGTGTCGAGTTACCGTGACAAACCCATTCCCCGCGATTGGGTCATGTTCGGTGAACTGGGTCTGAACGGCGAGGTAAGACCGGTTCAGAACGGCGAGGAACGACTGCGAGAGGCAGCCAAACACGGCTTTCGCCACGCGCTGGCACCCAGCAAGAACGTGGTGAAAGGGGCAACGCCAGGTCTGGAAGTCGTGCCGGTAAAAAGTCTCAGGGAGGCGATAGATGCGCTCTAGCCGGCGGCGCCTGTCAGAGAACCACCTGTGCGCCCAGCTCTATGACATGGTTGGCGGGTATGTGGAAATAGTTTGCCGCTGAGCCAGCGTTGCGCGCCATGATGATGAACAGCTTGATCCGCCACAGTGCCATCCGGGGCGAAGCCTTGGCAATGAGTATCTCCCGGCTGAGGAAAAAGTTGGTCTCGGTTGGGCTGATATCAAATTCGCGGCTGCTGGACTTGAGTGCCCGAGGGATATTGGGGCTTTCCGCGAAACCGTAATGCAGGTTGACGCGAAACAGGGAATCCGCCACTTTCTGGACCGTTCGGCGTTTGTCCGGCGCGACGCGCGGCAACGGTTCAGTAATGACGGTCATCATCACGACGTTTTCGTGCATCACCTTGTTATGCTTTAGATTATTGAGAAGGGCCAAAGGAATCCCCTGACGGCTGCTGGCCAGGAACACCGCTGTGCCTGGCACCCGGATCGGTCGACTTTGTTCAATCTCGGCCACAAAATCGGCCACTGGCATGGCTTCTTCCTGCAAGCGATGCTGCAGCAGATCACGCCCCCGTTTCCAGGTGCTGAGCAGAAGAAATATCGCGCTTGCAATGATCAGCGGAAACCAGCCACCGTCCGGAATTTTTGGCACATTGGCGCCAAAAAAGGCCAGATCCACCGCAAGAAATCCCAGGGCCACGATGCTGCTGAGCACCGGGTTCCATTTCCACAGGCTGTACACCACTACAAAGGCCAGAATGGTATCGATGGC
The DNA here is from genome assembly GCA_046305255.1 of Methylococcaceae bacterium. GTDB lineage: Bacteria > Pseudomonadota > Gammaproteobacteria > Methylococcales > Methylococcaceae > UBA6136. The sequence continues at coordinate 2,445 of JBKCCF010000195.1, read as the reverse complement.
CATGGTGCCCGTCACGGCTATGCCATAGGCCGCAGCCAGGCGGGTTGAAGACTGCATGGTCACGATCAGGCCGATCACGCCAACCATAAGAGCCAGATTGACCGCCGGTACGTAGATTTGACCCATCTCCTCGTCCGAGGTGTAGCGGATCATCAGGCGCGGACAAAATCCCAGTTGTATGGCCTGTGAGGTCAACGAAAAGGCGCCGGAGATGACCGCTTGCGAGGCAATGACGGTTGCCAGGGTCGCCACCGTGATCATGTACGTCAGTGCCCCCGGTGGTACCAGCAGGTAGAAGGGATTCTGGACAGCTGCAGGGTCTCTGATCAGCAATGCCCCCTGACCGAAATAGTTGAGCAGCAGGGCAGGCAATGCCACGCAAAACCAGGCCTTGCGGATCGGTGTTCGACCGAAATGGCCCATATCGGCATAAAGTGCCTCGCCCCCTGTTACTGCGAGCACCACTGCACCCAACGTCAGGCTGCCCAGCCAGCCATTGCGACCAAAAAAATCTACTGCATGGCGCGGATTGACGGCATTCATGATCTCCGGCGTTTCCAGCAGACTGGTCAACCCAAAACCGGCCAGCGAGACAAACCAGACCACCATGATGGGCCCGAACAGACCGCCTACCTTGCGGGTCCCATGCCGCTGTGCACCAAATAAGGTGATGAGAACAGCCAAGGCAATCGGAACAATATACGGATGCAAGGCAGGTCTCAGGATTTCCAGACCTTCAACAGCGCTCAGAACGGAAATGGCCGGGGTGATGACGCCATCGCCGTAGAACAGGGATGCGCCGATCAAGCCCAGTACCATAAGGCCGGAACGGGTCATCGGACTGATTTTGGCTTTATGTCCTATCAGCGACATCAGCGCCATGATGCCGCCTTCGCCCCGATTGTCCGCCCGCATGATGAATACGACGTATTTCAGCGAAATCACGATCAGGATGGACCAGAATACCAGTGACAGGATGCCGATAATGTTTTCCGGTGTTGCCGGCAGGGCATTGGTGCCGGCAAAGCATTCCTTGAGCGTGTAGAGTGGGCTGGTCCCTATATCGCCAAAGACAATACCGAGTGCCGCTATCACAAGGCCGCTGTTATCCCTTGAATGGCTTGAATAGTGGGAGCCTGATGCTGTCATCCTGTTATCTTTCGTAGTGGAGTTGACATCTATGATGTGGTGCCGAGCCAACACGTTAAACTGACCGGGGTTAGTGCTAGACTCCCGGCAGAACTCAAATCAGACTGGATTGCGATCACGGTTGGCCCGATCGACAATACACGGCGATGGGTCCTGCTGACAAGTGACTCCGGGGATTCAACGGGGTTGCCAACATCGGCCCGATGAGCATATTTCACTCAATTTTAAGGGAGGTTAAATGATACTCAGGAATCCATCGCCAGAGGCCATGTTGCGGCCTGCAAGTCTCGCCCTCGTCATGGGTATGCTGACGGCCTGCGCTGCAATGGAGGCCAGCAAAACCCGGGATACAGAGCAGTTGCTGGCCGCCGCTGGTTTCCAGATCAAACTGGCGGACACCCCGGATACACTTGCCCACACCCAGACCCTGACCCAGCACCAGTTGGTGCCGCATGAAAAAGATGGGACCGTTTACTATGTTTATGCCGATGTCACTACCTGTAAATGTATTTACTGGGGCAATGAGCAGGCCTATCAACGTTACCAGCAGATGGCCGTGCAGAAGGAAATAGCAGACGAGCAGCGAATGGCCGCCCAGATGAACCAAAATGCCGCGATGAATTGGGGGATGTGGGGTCCTGGACCCTGGTATGCCTATTGAGCGACGCGTCCCTTGCAGGGTGTAGCCCGTCTGCCTTGACAGAATGGGCTCGGTTCACTAGATTGCTCATGTTTCGATGCGACACGAAAATACAGTGATTGCACCGTTTAATGTCAGGCCTGAGCCGATCTATGGCAAGGCCGGCATCCATACAACGCTTGAAGTGGAGCCCCCCATGACTGTTGCCGACGTATTCCGCCCTACCGGGCTTATGCTCCGCGCCGCTCTGATCGCGCTGATTGCCGGTCCGGTGCTGGCCGTAGATGATCCGACCGTCACTGCTGAGCGTGGTGCGAAGGTTTTCGAGGCCCACTGCGCGAGTTGCCATGCTGCCGATCTCGGTGGCTATCTGGCCCCGGCGCTGAACAAGGATCGGCTCAAAGGCCGCAGCCCCACATCGCTACGCAGCCTTATCATGACCGGTTCCTTCGATACGCTGATGCCGCCGTTTTATGGCAGGCTGACTGACGAGGAGATCCGCTCCACCGTTAAATATGTGTCCAGTACGCCCAGGCTGGACCCTCAATGGTCGTTGGACGATATCCGCAAATCAGTCAAGGTACACATAGCCGACGAATCAACCCTACCCGAAAAGCCCACCTACGCCATCGACAATATTGACGATCTGCTGGGAG
>JBKCCF010000194.1:0-17198 GCA_046305255.1 Methylococcaceae bacterium | reverse complement strand
ACTGTGGCGCCATGAGGGATAAGGCAAAGCAGGACGCGACCCAGGACGCCAAGGCCGTTGAAGGCAAATGTGCCGGTATGAAAATGGAGCAATCCGCGCTACCCACGGCACCCGCCAAGTAAGCGGGGTACCATGCTACGGGCGCCGGACAGGAGATTATGTTCTTCAGGCGGCGCCGGGCTGGGCCTGAGGCGATCCCTGCTAGGCTCGCTGCAGGATGCACCGCCCGGGAGCATGGATTTCTATGAGGTCGCCCCCGAGAACTGGATGCGGATCGGCGGTAGATTGGGGAGACAGTTCCGCGCACTGACCGAAGCCATGCCATTCAGCTGTCATGGCTTGTCTCTTTCCATCGGTGGCCCTTCACCGCTTGATGAGCCTTTTTTGGTAGAACTTCGTGATTTCCTGGCGGTTCATCAGATTCATGACTACAGCGAGCATTTGAGCTACTGCGGGGATGAAGGCCACCTCTATGACCTGATGCCGATTCCGTTTACCGAAGAGGCTGTCCACTACGTCGCCGAGCGTATTCAGAGGACGCAGGACATACTCGAGCGACGCATCGCCATCGAAAATGTCTCCTACTACGCTGCGCCTGCACAGGAAATGACAGAAATTGACTTCCTTAACGCGGTGCTTGATGCCGCTGACTGTAATCTGTTGCTTGACGTCAATAATGTATATGTCAACAGTGTCAATTTTGGTTATGCCCCCGAGGCTTTTCTTGCTGCCATCCCCCCAGACCGGGTCAGCTGTTTTCACGTTGCCGGTCATTACGTCGAAACTGAAGACCTGTTGGTTGATACTCATGGGGCAGCCGTGAGTGATCCGGTATGGCATCTGCTGGCGCTGGCTTATGGCCGATTCGGTGTAAAGCCCACAGTACTGGAGCGGGATTTCAATATGCCGCCGCTGGCAGACTTGCTGGCCGAAGTCGCCCGCATCCGTGAACTGCAACAGGTTCAGACGGCTGTGTCGAGCCGCCATGGCTGAACGTGCCTACTCTTTTCAGGCAGTGCAACAGGCTTTCGCAGCCCACATCCGTGATCCGGAAAAAAAACCTGTCCCACCCGGCATACCAGTTGAGCGTATGGCCATTTATAGGGAACTCTTTTTCAATAACATCGAGAGCTTTCTGGCGACGGGGTTTCCGGTCCTCAAAAGCATTCTGGGTTCAGCGCGCTGGACCCGATTGGTCCGCCAGTTCTATTCACGACATTGCTGCAAGACGCCTTTATTCAGCGAGATTGCCCGGGAGTTTATGGGGTATCTTGAGGCTGACTGGCGTGATCGGTCCGATGAGCCACCGTTTCTGACTGAGTTAGCTCATTATGAATGGGTTGAACTGGCGCTTGCTATTGCCGAGCCTGAACCACCTTTATCTCATCCCTCTTTTGCCGACGACCCTCTTTCCCACAAGATTCGATTGTCCGCGGTTGCCTGGCCCTTGGCCTACCACTATCCGGTTCATCTACTTTGTGGTGACTTCCAACCACAGCAGGCTTCCGGGGTGCCGACTTGTTTGGTCGTCTATCGAGACAGGGAAGACAGCGTCCGGTTTATGGCGGTCAATCAGGTGAGTTTCAGGCTGCTTGACCTGCTGAACCAGGAGGGGGCCTTAAATGTCAGGGATTGTCTGTTACGGATCGCCGCTGAAATTCAGTATCCAGATCCTTCAGCATTGCTGGAGTTCGGCAAGAATCTCCTCTGCCAGTTCGAGCAAAGGGGCATCATCGGCGTCGATCTCCCGGATGAGATCTCTGACGTGTAGAGAAGTATTATCGCCTCATTATAGGGCGGCCCGGCGCTGGGTGTTTGCTCTATAGTGGTGCGAAGGTGGTGGTGCCCCCGTTTGGCCACACTCAAGGTCTACAGTGGTCGCTGCTGAATTCTTGGCCCTCAAATTGCTTTGCAAGTGTCATGAATTTCTCGAATCCTGCCAAGTTTTGTCCCCGCATTCTTGATCACCTGACGGATGCCGTCCTGTTGTTCGATCCCGCGTGCCGGTTGGCTTATATCAATCTCGCCGGGGAAATGTTGTTCGCGGTCAGTGCACGTCAGGTGCTCGACATGAGGGCCAGAGATTTATTCGGGCTGTCAGACCGATCAATAGAAAGTGATCTCAGGCGCGCCATGGAGGACGGGGAAACCCTCACCAAGCGAAATATATCCCTGGGCTCGGCTTCTCATGCCGTCACGGTCAGTTTGACCATCGTGCCCCTGCTGGAACAGGAGAGGCCCGAGGCTGTGCTGATTCAGATTGAGCAGGTCGACCGGCATCTCCGGATTTCCATGGAAGAACAGATCATGGCTCAGCAGAATGCTGCCCGCATGCTAATGCGGGGTCTGGCGCATGAGATCAAGAATCCGCTGGGGGGCATACGCGGTTCTGCCCAGTTGCTGGAGCGGGAACTGATGGACCCGGAATTGCGGGAATATACCCAGATCATCATGGAAGAGTCCGATCGACTGCAATCACTGGTCGACCGTATGCTGGGCCCTAACAAGCCGCTCATGCGCAGTTTGATCAATATCCATAAAGTACTGGAGCGGGTTCGACAGTTGGTCCAGGTCGAAGCCCCGGCAGGGGTTGTGGTTGACCGTGATTACGACCCCAGTATTCCGTTGCTTGAGGGGGATGGCGACCTGCTTATCCAGGCGATCCTCAACATTGTTCGTAATGCTGCCCAGGCAGTGGGCGACCGGGGCCATATCCTGATCCGCACCCGCATCCATCGCCAGGTCACCATAGGTCATCGACGCAATCGTATGGCAGTCAAAATTGAGGTTGAAGATGATGGCCCCGGTATCAAGCCTGAAATCATGGGGCAGATTTTCTATCCCATGGTCAGCGGTCGGGCTGAGGGAACCGGGTTGGGTCTATCCATAGCCCAGTCGCTGATCAACCAGCATGGCGGCCTCATTGAATGTAGCAGCGAACCGGGCCACACAGTATTTTCAATATTTTTGCCTCTGGAGGAGGGAACATGACTAGAGCAGACCAGGTATGGATCGTCGATGACGATCGCTCAATACGCTGGGTTCTGGAGAAAGCCCTGCAAAAGGCCGATATCCAGACCCGTAGTTTTTCCAGCGCGGACAGTTTGCTGGAGGCTCTGTCCGATACCCGACCCGATGCCATACTGACCGATATCCGGATGCCCGGCATGGATGGTCTTGCCTTGCTGCAACGCCTGCAATCGCGCTGCCCGGACCTGCCCGTCATCGTCATGACCGCTCACTCCGATCTTGAAAGTGCCGTTTCGGCCTTTCATGGTGGTGCATTCGAATACCTGCCCAAACCCTTTGATATTGATGAGGCTGTTGATCGGGTGCAGCGCGCCTGCGTCCAGGCCCGCAGTCAAAGGTTAGAGCATGAACCCTTGTCACCTCCGGAAGCGACGCCGGAGATCATCGGTGCTGCCCCTGCCATGCAGGAAGTCTTTCGGGCCATAGCCCGTCTGGCGCGGTCGCATATCACGGTCCTCATCAACGGCGAGTCCGGTACCGGCAAGGAACTGGTTGCCCGTGCCTTGCATCGCCATAGCCCCAGAGCGGCCAAACCTTTTATTGCCCTCAACATGGCGGCGATTCCGCGTGATCTGCTGGAATCCGAATTATTCGGCCATGAACGTGGCGCCTTTACGGGCGCCCAGGCACGTCGTGCCGGACGTTTCGAACAGGCCGACGGTGGCACCCTGTTTCTTGATGAAATTGGTGACATGCCTGCTGAACTCCAGACGCGCCTGTTGCGAGTGCTGGCGGATGGCGAGTTTTTTCCGGTAGGTGCTCACGCCCCGATCAAGGTTGACGTCCGCATCATTGCGGCCACCCATCAGAATCTTGATTCGCTGGTGGCTGAAGGACGGTTCAGGGAAGACCTTTATCATCGGCTCAATGTCATTCGTATCCACCTGCCGCCGTTGCGGGAGCGGCGGCAGGATGTGCCTCTGCTGCTTAAGCATTTCCTCAAGGAGGCCAGTATCGAGATCAAGGCCGAAACCAAAATCCTGCGGCCGGATGTCGAGGCCTATCTGTGTGGTCTCGACTGGCCAGGCAATGTGCGCCAGCTTGAAAACACCTGCCGCTGGATTACCGTGATGGCTGCCGGGAAGGATGTTCATCTTGACGATCTGCCGCCAGAGCTGTTGCACGTTAACCGTGAGCCCTCAGCTGCCGGCATTACCGAAGACTGGCAAAATGCCCTGCGGCAATGGGTGGATGAACGACTCAAAACGGGTCAGCGTAATATTGCCAAGGATGCCATTGATTCGGCAGAAGGCGTTCTTATCACGACGGCGCTGGGTCTTACCCGTGGTCGTCGCCAGGAGGCAGCCAAACTGCTTGGCTATGGGCGCAATACCCTCACCCGCAAGATTGCCGAACTCAATCTTGATGTCTGAAGTCGTCCTGTTGAATCGCCTACTCGCACTACCCGCGCAAAACATAACCTGATAAATGCGATAATTGCACCCCCGAACCACCGGGGGTGACTGCGATCTGCGCCCTCTGCCGCAAAACGCGGCAACCCTCACGGACAAGACCGGGCCACGCTGCAGTTGTCTCAGCACAACCAAGGCGTGAAACGCAGATGCAAGTCATACTGGCACTTCGCCAGGCCCTATCCCTCAGCCAGAATAAGATGATAGCCCATGCCCACCAGAAAGCTGACCAAAAGTAATCCTACGACGCAACTGACCGAGACCGCAGCCCTGGGCCTTAAACCCAAGGACCTGACCAAGGATATCGCCCATCATTTCAATTTCACGCTAGGTCGGGACAGAACCTGCAAATCAGCACACTACAGCTATACGGCATTGGCACTGGCCGTCCGTGACCGTCTCATGGAGCGTTGGAAGCATACCCAGCAGGCTTACCGGGAAGCGGGTAGCAAGAGGGCCTACTACCTGTCGCTGGAGTTCCTGATGGGCCGGACGCTCAGCAATGCCATGCTTAACCTGGGCATTGAAACGACCAGCGACAAGGCTCTGCAGACGTTGGGTCTGGTGATGGAGGAGGTGGTCGATGTTGAGCTGGATGCCGGTCTTGGGAATGGTGGTCTGGGTCGTCTTGCCGCTTGTTTTGTGGATAGTTGCGCAACGCTGCAACTACCGGTAACGGGCTACGGCCTACGCTACGAATACGGCATGTTTCGCCAGCATATCGAACACGGACATCAGGTTGAGGAGCCGGACCACTGGCTGCGCAATGGCCATGTCTGGGAACTGGAGCGGCCGGAACTCACCGTGAGAGTTCGTTTTGGTGGCCATGTCGAAATCGCTGAAAATGGCCGCATGAACTGGCTGAACACCCAGGATGTGCTGGCGGTGCCCTACGATATTCCGGTGCCGGGTTTTCAGAACGGAACCGTCAATACGCTGCGACTCTGGAAGTCGGCGGCGACGGATGAGTTTAGCCTGAGCGAATTCAATGCCGGTGATTACACCGAGGCGGTACGTGCCAAAAACAGGGCGGAAAATATCACAATGGTGCTCTATCCCAACGACGCCAGCGAAAATGGCAAGGAACTCCGCCTGCGCCAGCAGTATTTCCTCGCCTCTGCCAGTCTGCAGGATCTGATCCGCGACTGGGTGCAGCGTTATGGCGAAGATTTTAGCCAGTTTGCTGATAAGAACGTCTTCCAGCTGAATGACACCCATCCAAGCATCGCCGTGGCCGAACTGATGCGATTGCTGGTCGATGAGCATGGCCTGGGCTGGAATACCGCCTGGGATATTACCCGGCGGACCATGGCCTATACCAATCACACCCTGTTACCCGAGGCGCTGGAAAAATGGCCGGTCAGGCTTTTCAGACAGTTGCTGCCGCGCCTGCTGGATATTATTTTTGAGATCAATGCCGGCTTTCTGGCCGAAGTCGAGCAGCGCTGGCCGGGAGATCATGATCGTCTGGCGCGCATGTCATTGATAGAGGAGGGCTGGGAGCAGCAGGTGCGCATGGCTTATCTGGCGATTGTTGGCAGCTTTTCGGTCAATGGCGTCGCCGCGCTGCATTCGGACTTGCTGATACAGGGGATGTTTCACGACTTCCATGAACTCTGGCCAGCCAAATTCAACAATAAAACCAATGGCATCACGCCACGGCGATGGCTTCTGGGTTGCAATCCTGAACTGGCAGCCCTGATCAGCACCACTATTGGTGATGGCTGGAAGCGCGATCTCAGTGAGCTGGCCCGTCTGGTGCCATACGCTGAAAACAGCCAGTTCCGCGCCCGCTGGCGCGCCATCAAGCACACTAACAAGCTACGTCTGGCTGCCTATACCTCATCTGAACTGGGAGTAGAGGTTAATGCCGATGCCATGTTTGACACTCAGGTCAAACGTATTCATGAATACAAACGGCAGTTACTGAATGTGCTTCATGTCATTCACCTGTATGACCGCATCAGGCGCGGCGATGTCGGGGACTGGACACCGAGAGTCGTATTTTTTGGTGGCAAGGCCGCACCCGGTTATGTAATGGCCAAGCGCATCATCAAGCTGATCAACAACGTAGCCGCCGTCGTTAATGCCGACTCCCTCGTGGGTGAACGGCTCAAAGTGATCTTTCTGCCCAATTACAGGGTGACGGCCATGGAGATCATCTGCCCCGGAACTGATCTTTCAGAGCAGATTTCTACCGCTGGCAAGGAGGCTTCAGGTACGGGCAACATGAAATTCATGCTCAATGGTGCGCTGACGATTGGGACGCTGGACGGAGCCAATATCGAGATTCGTGAAGAAGTTGGCCCCGATCATTTCTTCCTGTTCGGAATGACCGCGGATGAAGTCGAAGCAACACGCCCCCACTACAATCCGACAGCTATCATTGAGTCCCACGAACCCTTGCGGCGGGTGATGGCGTTATTAGAGTCTGGATACTTTAATGAGAACGAACCGGGGATTTTCGATCCCATTATCGAGTCCGTTCGTGCGGCCTGGGATCCCTGGATGACCGCCGCTGATTTCCCCGCCTACATCAAAGCCCAATCCGAGGCGGCTGCAGCCTACCGCGATCAGGAACAGTGGACGCGCATGAGTATCCTCAATACTGCGGCGGCCGGAAAGTTTTCCTCTGACCGCACTATTGAGGAGTACAACCGGGATATCTGGCATGTGATGCCGGTCCCTGCGGGCGGGAACTGATCGGGCCATGTTTCATGTTGTCCTGCAAGAGCCGGAGATACCGCCGAACACCGGGAATATCATCCGTCTCTGTGCCAATAGCGGTGCGCAGTTGCATTTGATTCACCCGCTAGGCTTCAGATTAGACGATGCCCGATTGCGCCGGGCAGGGCTGGATTACCGGGAGTGGGCCACACTTCGTGAACATGAAAACTTTGCTGCATTCGAGGCGACCGAGCGACCGGTGCGGATATTTGCACTCTCTACCCACGGCCATCGGCCCTACGCCGAGGTGGCTTATTTGCCGGGGGACGCCCTGGTATTTGGTCCTGAAACGCGGGGATTGGGCGGTGAGTTTCTGGGCAGACTCCCGCCCGAGCAGCGTCTGTTTATTCCGATGATGCCGGACAACAGAAGCCTTAATCTCTCCAATGCGGTCGCGCTGGTTCTTTATGAGGCCTGGCGCCAGAATGGCTACAAAGGAGCCGGGCGCCTGACTAACACCGGCGGAGCTTCGGGCTGATGGGGTCCTCGTCGTGGTCGGTCAGTTGTTTCGAGAGGGGTGGTGCCTACTGACCGGGTGTTGCCCGGGAGGCGTTTCAGTGTCATCTGTCCGTTCCTTCAAAAGCGGTGGCACCAGAGATAGCTTCGCCTTTTTTCTATTTCCGGACCGGGTTTCGCTTGTTCCGCTATCATCGCTTGCCTGCGAAACCGTGTCAGCAGGCTCCAGCAGCTCGAGTTCGAAGTCCAATACGCCAAAACCAGGATGCTGTTCAGATGCCGTTATGGCGGGTACGCTTTCAGTAGCCTTTTCGAAAAGGTCTGATTCGAAAAGGTCTGACGCTGGCTCTGGCTCCGCTGCCGTCGACTTCTCACTCTCGAATGCCCGTAGCTCTTCGTAAGCCTGACAGGGTAAGGGAACGGTGTTGTTCTGCAGGCTTGCGATTGATACGGGGTTGTACTCCAGTACCCGAACGACGTTATCCTCAGCCTGCTCTGCGTCGGGATCATGGGGGTGCTCGTCGGCGTCGCTGTCCTCAATAGGGGGCATCTCATTGGACGATACGGTTTCGGCATATTCAGCTTCAAATGCCTGCAGTTCAGCCATGAAATCAGTGTCATCAGCATTGAGTGCGGCAGAAGCTGGGTGGGGCGTGGCTGTATCAGTGGGTGGCTGGGCAAGCGTGATGCCGGAGGGATGGCCCGCCGTATTCGGTAGACTGTCCGTTAACCATTCGGGCCGCAGCAGGTAAACATCCGACCAGAAAGACTCGGGCAGGGTCACTTTCCGTTCCAAAAGGCTGTTGGCATAAGCGCGGAAGGCTGCCTCATTGTTAGCCTTGTCGAAGATCTCGAAGCGTTTCTGCATCAGCTCAGGTTGATCGGGGGCATCGACAAGCGCCTGTCGGATCAGGGTGTCTGCTTGATCATAGCGACCATAACGCAGGTAGACATCGGCCTCCCAGACTGGATCCAGTACCGTGCTGTCGCTGCCCGGCTCGAGCTCAATCGGCTGCGTCTCTGCCGAATTCGGCACAGCCGTTGATGGCATCCCTGTGGGATCGTAAGGTGAAGGTTCAGCTAAGTCACTATTTCTCTGTGCTGCGGCCATGGCTTGTCTCGCCCATTCCGGCATGACTTCAGGGTCGGTAATTGATGCATGCAAGCGGCGGCGTCTCAGTAGCCAGGCCCCCAGCCCTAAAAGTAGCAGGCTACTGCTACCCAGGATATAGTCGATATCCAGGGGGGATGTCTTTGGCATTGCCGCGGGCGGAAGAGCGACCGGTGCCTTGGCGGGGTTTTTGATCGGTATTCCCTGTGGGATTGGGTTAGTGCTGATGGCTGGTTGGGACTGGACCGCAGGGGCTGGAACAGGTGTTGATGCGGCGACGGTAGCGTCGTCAGATGCCTGAGAATCCTCGGATTGTTTAGTGGTCTTGTCTTCCTCCACGGCCCTGATCAGGCTCACCGGAGGTATGACAGGAACCATGCTGGCAATATCGACGGCGCCCTCGTGGTGGCTTTGCAGCGCAGCCAATTCCGCATTCTTGAGTGACAGCATCCGCTGCGCTTCACCTAGACGTAATTCCAGTTGAACCAGTCTGGCGCGCAGCGCCTCATTTTCCTTTTTCAGTATGGCCGGATTACTGGCCACCACCTCGGCAACGGCATCATGACTGACCGACTGACTCAGTTCGGCGGCTTGCTCAGTCGCGGGTGAAGCCAGCGAGCTTTCGCCGCGAATGAAGTCTGCGGTGGGTATCTGCAGCGTGCTGCCTGCCATCAGGCCATTTATGTTGCGGGAAAAAGCATGAGGATTGGCTCGGTAAAGCCCGGTCATCATCTGAGCGATGGAGACGGTCGCAGGACGCTCTACTTTCCCGGCGATATCAATCAGCCGTTCTCCGGCCTGAACCGGGCCATAGGTTTGTCCTGTGAGTTGATCAGCGCGGGTGCTGCGGCTGGCGTGCTGTTCGCCCTTCGGCCAGGCCGATTCCGGATTACGAACGATCGGACGCACTATGGGTGGGGTGTCATCCGGCTCAAAGACCTCGGGCGAACTTAATTCCCTGAGCCGATCCGCTGGCGGCATCGATGGCCAGCCGCCGCCGGCAACCGCATCGTCAAAACCATTCGGAGGGTCAAGCAGCAGGGTGAATTCCCTCAACATACTGCCTTGGGTAGATTCGACCTCTATGAGAAAGTCGAGGTAGGGGTCCTGAATGACGGCGGTCGAGTTGACCTGAATGGTATACCGTCCTTGCGAAATCCGAACCGGTTTGAAACGCAGCTGGGACAGGATGTGAGGTCTTTCGACCCCCGCTTTGGCGAAGGCTTCGGGGCTGGCCAGGGTGACTTTGATGCTATCGAGGCTATCATTGCCTGACAGCACTAGCGGAATATCCGCACTCAGCGCCTCATTGAGATTCGAATGTGGTCTGATGTCGCCGATGCCCAAAGCAGCCGCTGTAAGAGGCGGCATCAGGCCTAATAGCGTGAGTGCTTTTGATAGCTTGCTCATGCCGATCAGTTACTGCCGACCCGGCCAGGAGCCGGAATGAGGCGGCAATGAACCCAACCCGTGCTGCAAGTGGGGGTCCTGAGTAGGCCGGTTTTGGTCATGCCTGTAGCCATCAGATTTCCGGTTGGACATTACATCGGATTCAATAAAGATCCCTGCGTCAATCTAACATGATTCTGCTGGCGATAGTGGAAACATCCTGAATCGCTGGCAGATATCTATGCCAGCGGTCTTGCACATGAGCAAGGGTCTCAAGGGTACCTGTACTCGCAGGTGATTCCATTTTGTAGTAGAGGGTCACGGCCGCTACAAAGGGACGGCCGCGACACTACCGTTATTTTGGGCTGCGTCCTACTTCGCGGCTTTGCCCGGAGTACCCGCTGTCGGATTGCTAACGCTGACCGTGTAAGTTTTGGGGTACTGGCTAACGATCAGTTTGACTGAGTTGGCCGGTATGGCCCAGTTGCCGGCGGTTTTAGCTTTGGCGTTCACTATCGGGCTGGTGCCGCTTGATTGAATCAGGCTGTCGGACTGCACCGCATAGACGTAGGTGCCGTCGCTGACTTCAAAGCCCTTGCTGATGGCAAATCCTGGGGTGCCCGAGAAGATCAGATCAACACTTGCAAGGCTTTCACTGGACTTGGAGCCAGACTGAGCGGCCTTACTGGCCATGCGGATGGCACCTATTGGCAGACAACCGCTCAGCGACAGCATGAAACCGAGAGCGGTAATAGAACAGGTGATTTTGGCGAGGGTACTCTTCATGGTGTTTTTCCGGGGGTGGGGTTTTGACCCAATTAAGGTCATCGAAAGACTGGGTTGAGCAGACCTTAACGCCGTCAACTGTTACTGTCTGCTTTCACAGAATAGCAGGATGGCGCGGTGATCTTGCAAAAACTTGCGTTGCTACGGGTGACAGCAAACGCCCCTGATTCGGGGCTTTGCATGCTTCGGTCGGCGAAAAACTGAGGTTTGGTTCAGGGATCAGAGATAGTCGCGGATCAGAATTTCGGCAATTTGCAGGCTGTTAAGCGCAGCGCCTTTGCGAACATTATCTGAAACTACCCAGAGATTAAGGCCACGAGGGTGAGAGATATCCTCGCGTACCCGACCGACATAAACCGGATCGTTTCCTGCTGCTTCGGTCACGGCAGTAGGGTAACCGCCGGGTTTGCGTTCATCCAGCACGACAATACCAAGTGCTTTCTGTAGCAGGGCCAGGGCCTGCTCGGCCGAAATCTTGTCGCGGGTTTCGATATGAACCGCCTCTGAATGACCGTAAAAAACCGGTACCCGAACTGCCGTGGGATTCACCACAATGGTGTCATCGCCCATGATTTTGCGGGTTTCCCACACCATCTTCATTTCTTCCTTGGTGTAGCCGTTATCCATGAATACATCAATTTGCGGCAGGACATTGAAGGCAATCTGTTTGGGATAGACCTTTGGTGTGACTGGTTTGCCGTTGAGTAATGTGACCGATTGCGAGGACAGTTCTTCAATTGCCTGCTTGCCGGTGCCGGATACCGCCTGATAGGTGCAGACATTGATGCGCTCAATGCCAACCGCGTCATGAATCGGCTTCAGCGCCACCAGCATCTGGATGGTGGAGCAGTTAGGGTTGGCGATGATGCCACGGTTGCGGTACAGCGCTACGGCCTCCGGATTGACTTCTGGCACCACCAGGGGGATGTCATCCTGGTAACGAAAGCAGGAGGTATTATCCACTACCACGCAACCGGCAGCAGCGGCTATGGGGCCGTATATTTCCGATACTGACGCACCCGCAGAGAACAGGCCGATCTGTACCTTGCTGAAGTCGAATTCGGCTACATCCTCGACCGTCAGAGTGCCATCGCCGAACTCGATTTGCTGGCCAGCCGAGCGACTGCTGGCGAGGGCATAAACCTCACCGACCGGGAACTTGCGTTCATCCAGCATGGCCAGCATGGTTTCGCCGACGGCGCCGGTGGCCCCTAGTACGGCAACATTATAGGTTTTGCTCATAATAGTTAGTGTGTGTTGCCGGGGTCAGGGACGGAGGGCCGCGATGATGGCGTCACCCATCTCGGTGGTTCCAACCTTACGGGTACCTTCAGAGTAGATATCAGCCGTCCGGTAACCCGCATCAAGGGCCGAGGTCACCGCCCGTTCGACACGGCTGGCATTTTCGGCATCGCCAAAGCTATAGCGCAGCATCATGGCGACTGAGAGGATGGTCGCAATGGGGTTGGCAATTCCCTTGCCCATGATGTCCGGTGCGGATCCGTGAATGGGTTCGTACATACCCTTGCCGTTCTTGTCGAGCGAGGCTGACGGCAACATGCCGATTGAACCGGTCAGCATTGCCGCACAGTCTGAAAGGATATCGCCAAACATGTTTTCCGTAACCATCACGTCGAACTGTTTCGGCGCCCGCACCAGCTGCATGGCAGCATTGTCCACATACATGTGGGACAACTCGACTTCCGGGTAGTCTTTCGATACCTCAATCATGATTTCACGCCACAGTTCCGTGCATTCCAGCACATTGGCCTTATCGACCGAGCACACTCTGCGGTTGCGCTTCATGGCGGTCTGAAAGGCAATATGACCGATGCGACGAATTTCCGATTCGGTGTAGAACAGCGTGTTATACCCTTCGCGTTCGCCCTGTTCGTTAACCCGACGTCCGCGTGGCTTTCCAAAATAAATACCGCCGGTCAGTTCGCGAATGATCATGATATCAAGACCCGAAACCACCTCCGGCTTCAGCGTTGATGCGGCTACCAACTGCGGATAGAGGATTGCAGGGCGCAAATTGGCAAACAGTTCAAGTTCCGCCCTAAGTCCCAACAGACCGCGTTCGGGCCGCAATGAATAGTCCAGTGGCTCCCACTTCGGCCCACCCACTGCCCCCAACAGCACCGAGTCTGCGGCCTTGCAAATAGCCAGGGTCTCATCAGGGAAGGGGGTTCCTGTCGCGTCATAGGCAACGCCTCCTATCAGGGCCTGCTCGGTCTCGACCTCAAGGCCGTAATCGAGCTTTAGACAATCGAGAACCCTGATGGCTTCGGCTACTATTTCGGTGCCAATGCCATCGCCTGGCAGCACTGCAATTTTTTTTGTCATGCTTCGGAAGATCCTGTCACGTTTATCTGAAAAATTAGGCTGTTGCGAACAACCACGGCGCCTCTTCGCGTCGGCGTTCCTCATAGGCCCTTATCGCGTCGGCATGTTGTAAGGTCAGGCCGATGTCGTCGAGTCCATTCAGTAGGCGATGTTTACGCGTCGGCTCGATATTGAAGGGGATGACCTGCCCATACTTGGTAGTGATCGTCTGTTTTTCGAGATCGACCTCAAGTTGATAGCCAACGCCTGCTTCAGCAAATAACCGGTCAACAATTGCTGCATCCAGCACGATGGGTAACAGGCCGTTCTTGAAGCAGTTATTGTAGAAAATGTCGGCGAAGCTGGGGGCAATGATGACCCGGAAGCCATAGTCATCCAAAGCCCAAGGGGCGTGCTCGCGGGATGATCCACAGCCGAAATTTTCCCGAGTCAGCAAGATTCGGGCCCGATAGGCGCTGGGCTGGTTGAGTATAAAGTCGGGGTTGATCGGCCGGTGAGTACAGTCCATGTCCGGCTCGCCGCGGTCCAGGTAGCGCCATTCATCAAACAGGTAGACGCCAAAACCACTGCGTTTGATCGACTTCAGAAACTGCTTTGGAATGATCGCATCGGTATCAATGTTGGCCCGGTCCAGGGGAACGACCCTTGAATGTATGTAGGTGAAAGATCTCATGACTGTGGGGTTCTCTCCGGTGCAGATGAGGTGGGTTTCTTCCTTGGTTGGTTGGTCCGCTTTGGTTTGGGTGAGGCATCGCCATCGAGAGCCGCTTCGACTGGGGCAGGGGGCTTCGGCGCTGGTTCTATCAGGGTTTCAGACGATGCGTTGACGGACACCCCGCTGACCGCGATATCCCCGGCCGGTAACTGCCGAACATCAACAAAATGTCCGCTCACCGCTGCCGCTGCTGCCATGGCCGGACTCACGAGATGGGTTCGCCCACCGTAGCCCTGTCGGCCCTCGAAGTTCCGGTTGGAGGTCGATGCGCAGCGCTCGCCGGGTTCCAGGCGATCGGCGTTCATTGCAAGACACATGGAGCAACCCGGGTCGCGCCACTCAAAACCGGCCTCGGTAAATATTTTGTCCAGTCCCTCTTCCTCAGCCTGCTTTTTAACGGGCCCTGAACCTGGTACGACCATCGCCAGTTTGACGTTGGGCGCGACTCTGCGGCCCTTGGCGATGCTGGCGGCGGCCCTGAGGTCCTCAATACGACCGTTGGTGCAGGAGCCGATGAAAACCTTGTCGATGGCGATTGAAGTAATCGGCACGCCGGCTTTCAGGTCCATGTATTCCAGGGCGCGTAGCATACCGTTACGTTTGACGGGATCTTTTTCCTCAAGTGGATCGGGCACGCTGGCATCGACAGGGACGACCATTTCGGGAGATGTCCCCCAGGTGACCTGCGGGATAATGGTAGAGGCATCAATGTCGATGACTGCTTCAAAGTGAGCGTCAGCATCACTATGGAGATCCTTCCAGCTGTCGACTGCCTTATCCCACTGACTGCCGGTTGGGGCGAATCGGCGCCCTTTGACATAGCGGATGGTGGCGTCATCCACTGCAATCAGTCCGGAGCGGGCACCCGCTTCAATGGCCATGTTGCAAAGCGTCATGCGGCCCTCCATCGAAAGCGCCTGAATCGCGGGTCCGGCGAATTCGATGGTGTAGCCAGTGCCACCCCCCGTACCGATCTTGCCGATGACGGCCAGTACGATATCTTTTGCTGTCACGCCGATGCCGGTGCTTCCGTTGACTCTGACGAGCATGTTTTTGGACTTGCGCTGGACCAGGCACTGGGTTGCGAGCGCATGCTCTACTTCCGATGTGCCGATACCGAAGGCAAGGGCACCAAAGGCGCCGTGAGTCGCCGTATGCGAATCCCCACAGACAATGGTCATGCCCGGAAGCGTGGCGCCCTGTTCCGGACCCATTACATGCACGACACCCTGGCGTTCATCGCCCATATCGAATTCAAGGATGCCGAATTCCTGGCAGTTGCGATCCAGTGTTTCGATTTGCAGACGAGCGATCGGGTCGGCGATACCCTTTTCACGGCCAATAGTCGGCACATTGTGGTCAGCGGTGGCAAGGTTGGCACCTGGCCGCCAGACCGTCCGGCCGCTCATTCGCAAACCTTCAAAAGCTTGCGGCGAGGTCACTTCATGCAGCAGCTGGCGGTCAATATAGATAAGCGCTGATCCGTCTGCTTCTGTGCATACCACGTGGGCGTCCCACAGTTTGTCGTAAAGGGTCTTGCCGGCCATAGGCTGTATTCTCCGCCAGGGGTAAGGTTTTGTTTATCAATCAATAGTTGCCATCTGCGAGTGCGATGCCGCGCCGCGGGGGCTTGAAGGTCCCTGCTAGCCCAACGCGCCGAAAATTCTGTCACTAATGGCCTCCACAGCGCCGATCCCATTGATGCTGCTGAAGTGAACAGCACCCTGCTCGGCCTTTTGCTGATAGTAGCCGACCAGCGGTCGGGTCTGTTCGTGGTAAACGGAAAGACGCTTGCGAACGGTATCCTCGCAGTCGTCATCACGCTGGATAAGAGGCTCACCCGTTGCGTCGTCCTTACCGTCTTCTTTCGGAGGGTTGAAGACCACATGGTAGCTGCGCCCCGAGCCCGGATGAACCCTGCGACCGCTCATGCGCTTTACTATTTCCTCGTCATCAACCACAAACTCAATGACATGGTCAATGGCGATCCCCATCGCATCGAGTCCGTCGGCCTGGGCGAGCGTTCGGGGGAAGCCATCCAATAGAAAACCAGGCGCGCAGTCATCGGCGCAGATGCGCTCCTTTATAAGGCCAAGTATGATTTGATCCGAGACCAGTAGCCCGTCATCCATGATTTTTTTGGCGGCTAGACCCAGGGGGGTGCCTGCACGGACAGCAGCACGCAGCATATCCCCGGTTGAAATCTGTGGGATATGGTACCTGTGGGTAATGGCTTGGGCCTGGGTGCCTTTGCCGGAGCCTGGACTGCCTAGAAGGATGACTCGCATTAAACGTCTCCCGCATTAAATTGCGGCATTTTGTCATATCCATGAGCCGCTTGTCACAGACCGTTATCACGCGTGCGTTGGCGTCCTTAGACGAGGGTGTCCTCGCCCATCATTGATAAAAGCCACTCACTTAGGGGCACCTCGAAAAACCTCAAAATTGTGAAATCGACGCATTATAAATCAGTGCGTTAGACTCATTGTTTGGGTGAAAAGATGGGTTTTTCGAGGTTCCCTTAGCGTTGTGCCGATAACTATCTGAGCAATCAAACTGCAAACTGAGCGAGTTCAGCCAGTCGAGTGCTGGCAGTGACCGCAGGCAATGGAGTCCTTTCTGGTCTGGTCTGGTCTGGTCCTGGTGTCTGGTGTCTGGTGTCTGGTGTCTGGTGTCTGGTGTCTGGTGTCTGGTGTCTGGTGTCTGGTGTCTGGTGTCTGGTGTCTGGTGTCTGGTGTCTGGTGTCTGGCGATCAGCGCCACGTCCACGAAGATGGATTTCGTCATCATTGAGGACTGAGGTGTAGTGCTGGATCTTTAATTTCAGGAAGAGTTCGTCCATCCAGATCACCAGCGGCGCACTCCATTTTCAGCTTCACGTTTCGATTGGATCTCTAGTGGGAACCTCGAAAAACCTATCTTTTCACCCAAATCATGAACCTAACGTACTGATCTATCATGCATCGACTCGACGGATTTGAGGTTAATCAAAGTTCCCTGATGGGGATCAGGCCAAACTTATTGAACATCAAAACACCCCCTTTCAGCATCCTTCCGACCGTGTCTCTGGACACCCCGATCATCTCCGGGGCACCTCGAAAAACCTCCCTACCTTGGGCCGCTCCGGTAAAATTAGCGTCATTTGGGGCCATATGGTGCGGATGAGATGAAGAAGCTCTCAGCGATCAAAAACGACCTCTTTGCCTCTCATCAGCGTGAGAGCCAGA
>JBKCCF010000193.1:0-7132 GCA_046305255.1 Methylococcaceae bacterium | reverse complement strand
CTCGGATGAAGGTCAGCCGAGTTGGGAGGGTTTGCCGGCCATGACGATGGGGGGTGGGCTGACCGATGCGGGTTCAGCTTCCGTCCAGCCCGCGAGAGGCGGTTTTGCTTCGGCCGATACCGCCGCTGTCAACGCTACATTGCGCATGGGGAAACCACCATCTGCCAATACGGTGTCTGCGCCCCCTCTACAGCTTGCAGCGGTCAATGCTTCGGATGCCGATCTCTCTGTTCACACCGCCCGTGGGCTGGCCAGCCCTGCCGGCGGTGAGTCCGGGCAACCCCAGCCTGATGAACTGGCACAGCTTCGCAGGGCACTGGCCGAACAGCAGGCCGCTTTTCAGGCCCAGCAGCAGAAATTGCAGGCGATGGAACGGCAGATTGACCGTATCGCGGGTGGCGGACAGCAGGTCGTCGGGTCACCACCGCCGAATCAGCCGACTAAAACCACGGTGGCCGCCAGCGACACGGCAAAGGGTATGTCGTCGCCGCAAAAGAAGCTGCCAAACCAGCCTGTGGGCAAGGCCCCGGTGCTGGCGCAGAAACCCAGAGCCCCGGAACTGCCGAGGCTGTCCGATACGGTCGGCGGGGTGCTCACACCCGGGGGCAAGCTGGTACTGGAGCCTTCGGTCGAATATGCCTATTCGGGCAATAACAGGGTGTTTCTCGACGCCTTTACCTTCCTGCCGGCGATTGCCGTCGGTCTGATTGATTTGCGCCAGGTGCAGCAACACACCATCATCGGCGCGGCGACGGGACGCTTCGGGATCACCGATTACCTCGAATTTACTACCAGGGTGCCTTACCTCTATCGTAGTGATACCCAGCGCTCACGACCGGTGGCGATAGGCGCGGGGGTTGATGAAACGTTCAATGCCGAGGGGAGTGGTCTTGGGGATATCGAACTGACCGGCCGCTATCAGATTAACGGTGGCACCAGTGGCTGGCCGATCATGATCGCCAATCTGACGGCGTCACTCCCGACCGGTAAAAGTCCTTACGATGTCGACTACGTTCAGGCACAGGGCGTACCCGGCGCCCAGTTTCCAACCGAACTGCCGCTGGGGGCGGGCTTTTTCAGTTTGCAGCCCAGCGTTACGGCGCTGTATCCGACCGATCCTGCCGTGTTCTATGGAAGTCTCAGTTACAGCTACAATATGGAAACCAGCGAGCGGGCAGGGACGATAGACCCTGGCGATGCCCTCGGCGGCAGTTTCGGTCTGGGGTTCAGCATGAATGAGAAGGCATCGTTCAGCCTGGGCTATTCGCAGAAGCATGTCTTCAATACCAGTATCAATGGCAGTAGTTTAAGCGGTACTACGCTGGATATTGGTGAGTTCCTGCTCGGCTACGCCTACAAGTTCACGCCCGATACCAACATCAATCTTTCGTTCGGCATAGGCGCAACGCCGGACGCTCAGGACATTAAGATGACGCTGCGTCTGCCAACCTATTTCGATGTGATGTAGGCCGGAGCAGGACCCGCCCACGGACCGGGCTTGCTACTCGCTCTGCCGTGTTTCATTATCTTTCATCAATGTTTCAAGATGAGACGTGGGCGCTTTATGAAGATCACTTTTGATTTCGGCAGAGGGGTGGGGCGGCGCGAGGCTGGGTTTACGCTGATTGAGCTGATGATCACTGTCGGCATTATCGGCATTCTTGCCGCCATCGCTCTGCCGTCCTATCAGTATTATGTGCTGCGGGGGACGCTGACCGATGCGATGTCCAATCTGGCCGTCAAGCGGGTGCAGAACGAGCAGTTCTTCCAGGATAGCCGGACCTATCTCGGGGCCGGCGGCTGCACGTCTGACGCGGCCACCAGCCAATACTTCGACTTTTCCTGTTCTGTCCAGAGCGCCAGCACCTATACCCTGCAGGCGGTAGGCAAAGGTCTGGCGGCAGGGTTCACCTACACGCTGACGCAAAGCAATGCCAAAGCCACGCCGGAAGCGCCCACGGCCAAAGGGTGGGTTACCAGTTCGGTCTGCTGGGTTGCAAGGAAAGGCTCGAACCCCTGCTGAGTCTGTGCGGGGTGATGTGAGGCGGGCCGATTCAGCCTCAGTTCATGTGGAAAGATTACAAGCTATACGATGATGCAGCAGTCTTCCCCGTTTGAGTCCGGTATTACCCTTATAGAGGTGCTGACCACCCTGGCCGTGGTGAGTCTGGTGCTGGGCCTTGGGGTGCCGGGTATCAGTGACTGGATACGCAATGCCCAGATTCGTACTACAGCGGAGGCACTGCAGAGTGGTCTGCAACTCGCCCGGGCAGAGGCCGTCAAGCGCAACGCACCGGTACGCTTCCAATTGGTCGATGGGGCCGGTGCGGCCTGTACCCACTCCACACGCTCGGGGTTGTGGGTGGTCAGTCTGAACGACCCTGCCGGGAAATGCGACTATGTGCCGGCTGACCCGCCTGCGCCGCCCGCTGCCGCAGAGGGTGCTGATCCCTATATCATCCAGGCGCGGCTGGCGATGGAAATTCAAGCCGCCGTCACGGTTGCCGCAAATCAAGGTCTGATTGTTTTCAATGTGCTAGGGCAAAGAACAGCGGCAAGTGCAGCGCTGGGTGCTGTCAACCTCTCGGTTTCCAGCCCCGCCGGTGGTAGTTGTCTGGCTGAAGGTGGGACAGTGCGCTGTCTGCGGGTGGCGGTGTCAACGGCCGGGCAGATCCGGCTGTGCGATCCATCGCTGGCCGCTGGCGACCCGGGAAGCTGTCCCGACTGATGGTCTCGCCTGTCGGCTCAGTTAGGGGCGGATCGTCGGCTTTGAAAGCCGGGCAGGGGGGCTATCTTCTGCTGGAAGCGCTGATTTCCATGCTGCTGTTTTCGGTGGCCATGCTCGGCATCATAGGTTTGTACGCGGCTTCGGTGCGTAATAATTCGGAGGCGGAATATCGCTTCGAAGCCTCCTACCTTGCCAGTGAACTGGTTGGCAGAATGCGCTCCGATGACCGCGATCCGGCCACGCTCAAAGCCGACTATGAAGGTGCCGATGGCACGGGCGGCAGCAAATACCTGAACTGGGTCGGTGAGATTACCGACACCAGCCGACTGCCAGGGTTGGCCACTTACCCGCCGGAGGTCGCCGTAACCACGCTGGACGGTGCCGCTCCGCCCGATACCTCAAAAAGCCAGGTCACAATCACGATAAGATGGCAACTGCCTAATGCCGCTTCGGTGCATAATCATGTGCTCACCACCCTTATCAGCCAGTAACCACAGGCCTTGGGGCGCCCGTCACCCTCTGCGGGCGGGTGCTGGCTTCACCCTGGTTGAAGTGATGGTGGGCCTCTTTGTAGGGCTTCTGGTCACGCTTTTCATCGTGCAGATTTTTACCCTTTCGCAGAGTCAGAAGCGCAGCGCCAGCAGCAGTGATGATGCGCTGGTCAATGGCGCGATTGCCTTGCATACGCTGGAGTCTGCTATCAAGGAGGCGGGATTGGGCATCAGCGCCGGCGACCTGCTGGGCTGCAGTCTGGATCTTGGGAACGGGCAGAGCCTGAGTCACCTGGCGCCGCTGACCATCAATCATCCCGATATTCCGGTGGGTGATGATGGCACGGATACCCTGCTGATGGTTAGCAGCGGTGATTTTGGCGCGCCGGAGGGCAACCGCATTCTGGCTGAATCCGCCGCGAGCCGACAGTTCACGGTGGCGGCGAGCTTCGCCTTTCAGTCGGGTGACAGGGTCATCGTGACCCCGAAGAGCCGGCCCTCTCCCTGCGCGCTTGCGCTGGATCAGGTCACCCAGGTAACCAGCCAGACCGTCACGCTGGCGAATGGGTTCACGGGCGCAGTGGGTGGCAAGCTGTTTGATCTCGGGCTGCTACCCGTCATCCGTGCCTATGCCATCCGCGGCGGGCAACTCATGCACTGTGATCTTATGGCGAATGTGCTGTGCCTGAGCGATCTTTCGGTCTGGGAGTCACTGGCCAGCAATATTGTCAGCCTGAAGGCGCAGTATGGTCGGGATGATTCGCCGAGCATGGACGGTATTGTCGACAGCTATGATCCCGCCGCGCCCAGCCTGGGGTCGGAACAATGCAGGGTCGCGCGAATACAGACTGTCAGGTTGGCGCTGGTGGCGCGCGCGGTCCAGTACGAAAAAACCGTCGTGCCGGTGTTTATGAGTGCTGTCGGCTGGGCGGGTATTGATCTTTCGCAGACGGGCGCTGACTGGGATCATTACCACTACCGCGTCTTCCAGACTGTCGCTCCGCTGCGCAATATCATGGCCGGGGTGACAGGGTGTTGATCAGGTCGCAACCGGCACCCGTCTCAGGCCAGTCGGGTGCCATCATGCTGGTCACCCTGGTGGTACTGCTGGCCATGGTGCTGAGTGGGCTGGCGCTGGTGCGGTCGGTGGATACCACCAATGTCGTCGCCGGCAACCTGGCTTTCCGTCATGCCGCCAGCCACGCGGCGGATATTGGTATCGAAACGGCCGTGGACTGGCTGCAACAGGCCGGTACCATGAGCATTGATCTGAACGTCAGCCATTATGGTGCCGAGGACGCCGCCGCCTATGTCGCATTCCGCAGCCCATCCGATGAACCGCCGGCGGCTGCTTCCTGGGATGCCTATTGGCAGGCCAGTCTGCAGCCCATCAGCCGGCTTATACCCGGTGCCGCTGGCCAGCCTGAGATCCGCTACGTGATTCAGCGATTATGCAGTGCGCAGGGTAATCCGGCGGATCCCGAAAGCGGGGTTAGATGTTCGATTTCGCCTGCCAACATTTCCAGCGGCAACAGCAAGGGTGGTGGCATCGGCCTGATGTCCAGCGGCCAGATTTATTATCGCATCACGTGCCGGATTTTCGGACCCGGCAATACGGTGAGCTATGTCCAGTCGGTCGTTTTGCTGTGAAGGTTCATGCCATGAGTGCTGTCAGAAAAACCACGCGAAATTCAGAAGTGTTGTGCCTGGCAGGCTGGCTGCTGATCAGTATCAGCGGTGCCCCCGCCTTCGGAGCCGCGACTGATCTCGCGACGGCACCACTGATTACCTCGGCACCCACGCTGGTTTTGCCCAACCTCATGGTTGTGTTTGATGACTCGGGCAGTATGACCTGGACCCATATGCCCGACACGGTAGAAGGCTTTACCGGTTCATCCAGTCGCAGTAGTTGCAGCATCGGTTCCAGTTGCGAATTTGGTTACCGGAGTAGCCAGTGCAATGGCGTGTACTACGACCCGACCGTCACCTATACGCCACCGGTCGATGCATCCGGTGTGGCCTACCCCAATGCGGTGTTCACGCGCGCAAAAATCGATGGCTACGATGGCGCGAGTGTAACGGTCGATTTAAGTCGCAGTTTCTACGCCTATGACCCATCGACGACCTACAATAATGTTGGCCGCGATACCCCGCAGTCCGCCTATTACTATCGCTATACCGGGACGGAAACCGCCGCAGCGCAAAAGCTTTACAACACACCCACCAGCCTGTTTTACCGCGAGTGCAACAGCAAGCCCGCTGACTATGGTTTGACTCAAACGGCACCCTATAACCGGGCGCCGCCGTTTGAATTGGTCAGGGTGACGGCCACTGCCGAGGAGCAAAACTTTGCCAACTGGTTCAGTTACTACCGAACCCGTGTGCTCATGATGAAGACGGCCCTGGGGACCGTCGCCTATAACCTGCTGGATAGCAGCTATAGGGTGGGTTTCACGACGCTGATCAATTCTGCCAGTACCCAGGCATTTCTGGATTGGGCCCCATTTGATGGGGCGGCTAAAACCACCTGGTACAACACGCTTTATGGGTTGCTACCGCAGGGTTCGACCCCACTGCGCACTACCCTGTCAACTGTGGGCAGGCTGTATGCCCGCAAGCTGACGGCCATCACGGTAGATGGCACAACAACCCAGATCAAGGATCCGGTTCAGTATTCCTGCCAGAAAAACTTCACCCTGCTCTCGACTGATGGTTACTGGAATGATTCCAGTAACCCCAAGCAGTTGAATGGTAGTACCGATATCGGCAATCAGGACAATACCCTGCCGCGACCGTTTTACGATGGTGGTGGTTCTTCTGCCAGCAATAGCCTCGCCGATGTGGCCCAATACTATTACGCGACCGATCTTCGTACCTCTGCGCTATCGAACTGCACCGGCGCACTGGGGAGTGGCATCGACGTGTGTAGCAATAATGTGCCGGTTGGCCCGGAGGACCCGGTTTCTGCCCAGCATATGGCGACGTTCACGCTGGGGCTTGGGGCGCCCGGCAAGATGATTTATTCGCCCAGCTATTTGAGCGATGGTTCGGGCGATTATTTCTCGGTCAGGAATGGACGCGCAGCCCCTGCCAACTGTAGCTGGCAGACCAGTGGCAGTGTGTGCAACTGGCCCATTCCGGTCTCGGGCGCCGTGACCGCGATTGATGATCTCTGGCACGCAGCTGTCAACGGTAGGGGTAAGTACTACACGGCCACCAATGCCAAAACACTGGCCGATAGCCTTTTTAGCGCGTTTGCCGAGATTGTCGCTCGGCGTGGCTCGGTGGCGGCGGCAGTCACCAGCAACCCGAATCTGTCAGCGGGCAGCGATTTCGTGCTGGCATCGGCGTTTAATTCAGGCGGCTGGTATGGTGATTTTTATGCCAAACAAATCGACATACAGGCCGGAACGCTCAAGGCTGACACGCTCTGGCAGCAGACGCTGGACAACATGGATTATACGCAGAGGACAATTCTTACCTACGATGACGTCCAACAAACCCTGGTCCCTTTTGCCAGCTACGTGAAAGGGAATTCGGCTCTGCTGACCCGCTACTTTAACGGCGATGCCGCGCTGGTCGATTATCTGGTTGGCGATGCCAGCAACGAGGGCGTGATTGGCAGCAGCAAGCCCTTCCGCCCCCGTGTGGATGCCCAGGGTGCGCGCCGTCTGCTGGGGGATATCGTCCATTCAGAGAGCGTCCATGTGAAAAAGCCGCTTTATAACTATACAGACGCGGGTTACGACGCCTATGCCACGGAGCATTCCAATCGGCTGGGGGCCGCCTATGTCGGCGCGAATGATGGCATGCTGCATGCTTTCGCCACCGAGAGCAGTGGCAGCGTAAAAGCCGGTGACGAGCTTTGGGCCTTTGTGCCAGGAGTGGTGTTGCCCACTTTGCGCAAACTGGC
>JBKCCF010000192.1:0-3737 GCA_046305255.1 Methylococcaceae bacterium | reverse complement strand
CACTGCGACATCCTCGAAACCGGCAACGACTCCTACCGGTTTAAACAGCGCAAAAAGGGCACTCAGGCACTCTGACTTAACCCTCTCAACTGGAAACTTTTCGGCGCTGACACCTGGAAAAATTTCGATGCTGATTGACAGGAATGCCCCGGCGGTAGGGCAGGTCATGCGCGAACTGCACTGGTTTATCGGTAACCCGGTGCGGATGAGGAGAAAGAAAAATAGAGGGCAATTTGACGTCAATTGGAGAGCCCACTAACCTCAAAAAAAGACCTGCGTCGCCATGCTCTGGCCGCCCGGCTAGAATGCCCTGGAATGAGTGGCCGAATCACCTGAGCTATGCAATGAAGAGACCGATGTAATTGATGCAGCGGGCTATAGGCTACTGCGGTGGAACGTCGACGGCCTGCCCGACAACAGGATCAAGGTTTAGCAGTACGGGCTATGGCTGGCTTTGTATGGCGTCGAAGACCCGAGGCGCACGACAAACTCATCCGCGAAACTTTCGAGGGTCACTACGATTACATACCCACATTGCTGGTGCTGCCCGAACTGGAGTGGCAAGGCGCACCTGATGACGGCTAAGGACCAGAGGAATACACCTAGGATCGCCTCATCCGCAATGGGCCTTATCCTGTGCACTGAGGAGTGAGTCGACGATCATGACGGCATATAAATGGCAGTTCACCTCCCGCTTTCGCCGCCATGCATTCGGTTGGCGCTCCGATATGCCTATCCAGCGTATCAAGGAAGCATTGACTGAAATCAAGCAGTTCACACGCAAGGAGCCAGTATTGGCCGCCGAGGGTGCTATCACGTTGCTGGAAAAGCTCTCGCCGGCACTGGAACAGGTAGACAGTTCATCAGGCGCATTGGGTTCAGCCGTCAACAAGGCCATCAATGCGCTCGTGCCCATCATCGTCAGGGCCGACGTCGAGCCGACACGGCGGCAACGCTGGCTTGAGCGACTATGGCAGGCCTTGCAGAACGACGAGATGCCCTACGTCGAACTGCTGGGTGACTACTGGGGCGAGCTGTGCGTGACGCCGGAGCTGGCATCACACTGGGCCGACGAGTTCATGCCGGTCGTTGAAAGCGTGTGGAGCCCGAATGCACCCGGGCATGGATTCTTCAAAGGCGCCAGCGCCTGTTTGTCCGCGCTGTACGCGGCTGGGCGTTATGACGATCTGTTGACCCTGATCGACAAGGCTCCATTCAAGTGGTGGCACGACCGGCGCTGGGGCGTGAAGGCATTGGCGGCAATGGGCAAGAAGGCCGAAGCGATCCGTTATGCCGAAGATACGCGTGGGCTGAACGATCCGGGCTGGCAGATCGCCGAAGCCTGCGAGGCCATCCTGTTGTCGTCAGGCTTAGCCAATGAGGCCTACCGGCGCTATGCCATTGAGGCCAGTCATGGCACCACGAATCTCGCCACCTTTCGCTCAATCACCAAGAAATACCCCAGCGTGCCACCCGAGCAAATCCTGCGTGACTTGGTGGCGAGTACGCCAGGATCAGAGGGGAAGTGGTTCGCTACCGCCAAGGACATAGGCTTGTTCGATGTGGCGATCGATTTGGTCACTAGCAGTCCTACCGACCCGCGCACCCTTTCACGCGCCGCCCGCGAGTACGCCGAGAAGCAGCCTGACTTCGCGCTGACTGCAGGACTGGCTGCTTTACGCTGGATCTCGCGCGGTTATGGTTATGACATTACCGGCGGGGATATTATTGATGCGCATGCCGCCGTAATGAACGCAGCGTCAAAGGCAGGCATTGCCATCGAAGTAATCAATGCACAGATCAGAGAGATGTGCGCTATACCGGAAAGTCGGTTTTTGCAGACCATCCTGGCCCATCATTTGTCGCAGTGAACGGACCTGCTATTTTGAAATAGGGGTACCATCAGAAAAATGAACTTGAATGTCTACAGGGCACCTCGAAACCTTCAGGCAGCAACGAACTGCCCCGGGTTTCGAAGGGGGTGTTTAGTTATAGTTAATTGGCATATTCGCGTTCTTCAGCGAGCTGTGAGTAGTAGTTTGCCTCAGACTCGGCGAGTGGGATATAGCCGATGGGTTCCAGTAGGCGCAAGTGAGCGGGCCATCTTGAAAACCGTACAGTAAAACAGCTACCATGCCTGCCCACACGATGCAGGAGTACAGCATGTCCACACACGGTGGCTCACGCCCCGGCGCTGGCCGCAAGGTCGGCAGCAACGACTACGGCGAACCGACCCAGCCCATACGGGTACCGCTGAGTGTGCTGCCCACTGTCCAGCAGCTGCTGACCCGGCTCAAGGCCCAGCGCAGACAAGGCTACCCTGACGGGGTACTGCTGCCCGATCTCACCGCCCCCAAGGTCGCTTTGCCACTATTTGCCCATCGGGTACCGGCAGGTTTCCCGTCCCCGGCTGATGATTACATCGACCAGAGACTCGACCTGAACGACCATTTGGTCGATCACCCGGCCGCGACGTTCTTTGTCCGGGTACAAGGCGATTCGATGCAGGGTGCCAGCATCAATGATGGCGACCTGCTGATCGTTGACCGGGCACTTGATCCGGTCGATGGCAAAGTGGTCATCGCGGCGGTAAACGGCGAACTGACCGTGAAACGGCTGATGCTGCGAAACGGACAGGCCTGGCTGCAGCCGGAGAACCCGGCCTATGCCCCGATTGAAATTGCCGAAGGCCTCGATTGCGTCATCTGGGGTGTGGTGACCAATGTCATACACAAACTCTAGGCCCGACACGGTCTACGCCCTGATCGACGGCAATGCCTTTTACGTCAGCTGCGAACGGGTATTCAACCCGAAGCTGCGGGGCAGGCCGGTGGTCGTCCTCTCAAACAACGACGGCTGTGTCGTCGCACGCTCGGACGAAGCCAAAGCGCTCGGCATCGCCATGGGCGCGCCCTACTTCAAGATCAGGCGCGGTTACGAGCGAGATGGCGGCATAGCCCTGTCATCGAACTACACGCTCTACGCTGATCTCTCCAATCGGATGATGACAGTGATTGGCGGCTATTCTGATCAACAGGAAGTCTATTCCATCGACGAATCGTTCATCGAATGGACTGGGTTTGGCCGTTACGATCTTAATCAGTTGGCTAGGGAGATGCGCCACAAGGTTCAGCAGTGGGTCGGCATACCGGTCGGGATCGGGATAGGCCAGACCAAGACCTTGGCCAAGCTGGCTAACCGGCTGACGAAGAAGCATCCTGATTTCAGGGCCGCTGGCGTCTGCAACCTCGCTGATCTGGCACCGCATACCGTCGAAGCCTATCTGGCCGAGCTCGAGGTAGGTGATGTCTGGGGAATCGGCAGCAAATGGGCCGCCAAACTCGGCAGCCATGGCATCGGCAGCGCACTCGAACTCCGTCAGGCGCAACCAGCGTGGGTTCGTCAGCATTTCAATGTCGTGGTAGAGCGCACAGCGCTGGAACTGCGGGGCGTCGCTTGCCTGCCGCTGGAACAGATCCCGCCGCCCAAAAAGCAGATCGTATCGTCCCGCAGTTTCGGGCAAGTCGTAAGTGACCTCGCATCGCTCCGGGAAGCGGTCAGCACCTACACCGCGAGAGCAGCAGAAAAACTGCGACGGCAGAACTCAAAGACCCAGCTGCTACAGGTTTTCATCAACACGTCGCCCTTCAATCCTGCCGAGCCACAATATCACCCCAGCGTCACCGTAAAGCTGGCCACGCCCACCAGTGACACCCTGACGCTCAATACCGCGGCCC
>JBKCCF010000191.1:0-8033 GCA_046305255.1 Methylococcaceae bacterium | reverse complement strand
GCGATCTTGAGGCGCACTTCCCCCGCTTTTTCGAGCGCTTCATCTGGCCCGATGAAACGCTGTTTGGTGGCGACGTTACCCAGCGCGAAGTCATCTATATCGGCCGCGCGCCCGCTGGGACGGCGGCCTGTTCGCCCGACGGTCGTGCACCCAGGGTGATCCCCTGTGCCACTGAAGATCTGCCCGATGTGGCCGCCGCACTGGCAGCGCTGGCCCATGGCGCGACACTGCGGGCCGAGTCGGTGGGGGGAGTGCCGGTGGCGGAACTGGCGGCATTGGTCGATAGGCTGCGTGCCGCCCGTTATGGCGTCGTCAGTTGGGTGGCGAGTGAACTGGATTTTCCCCATGCCGAACTGACCGTGCAGCAACTCTGCAAGGCCATCGTGGCACTCAATCGTGAGACCCGCTGCATGGGGCTGCCGTTAGGCGGACAGAACGGTGATCGCACGGCCAGTCAGGTATCGGCCTGGCTCAGTGGTTATCCCACCCGGGTCAGTTATGCCCGGGGCTTCCCCGAGTATGACCCCTACCACAATGGTGCCGACCGCCTGCTGGCCAGCGGCGAGGCGGATCTGCTGGTCTGGGTGGCCAGCCTGAGCACTGCCCCGCCGCCCGTCTCTGCCGTACCCACGGTAGTCATTGGCCGTTCCGGCATGCAGTTTGAGCAGGAGCCCGCGGTGTTCATTCCGGTCGGTGTGCCGGGGATAGACTTTAGCGGCCACATTTACCGCTGTGACAGCGTGGTGGCCATGCCGCTCTATCAGCTGCGTGATTCGGGCTTGCCCCGGGCCGCCAGCGTGCTGAAGGCGATTGAGCAGGCGATGGGTGACATGGCCGGGTGATCTCACCGGCGACGCGATGATGCCAGCCCTACCTACCGGTTTCTAGACAGAGTGCCGCCGGCCCGCCGGAAGAGGGTGCTCGACCACAGGAGAAATGTTTCATGTTGACCAAACTCACGGGGGGGCGGGTGTACGACCCGGCTCACGGTATCAATGGCGAGGTACGCGACATTTATGTTCGCGACGGCCGTATCGTGGCCCAGTCGGATGCCGAGGGGGTAACACCGCATGCCGAATACGATTGCCGGGGCAAGGTCATCATGGCCGGCGCCATCGACATACATACCCACATCGGTGGCGGCAAGGTCACCATAGCCCGCAACCTGCTTCCCGAGGACCATCGTGGTGATCCGGTCGCCCGTTCCGGTCTCAAGCGCGCGGGGGTTGGCCGCGTGGCCCCGTCCACGCTGACCACCGGCTACCGCTATGCCGAGATGGGCTATACCGCAGGATTCGAGCCCGCTGTACTGCCGATCAATGCCCGCCAGGCGCATATGGAAATGGCCGATGTCCCGCTGATGGATGTCGGCGGCTATGCGATGCTGGGCAGCGATGATTTCTTCCTGCGGCTGGTGTCATCCGGTGCGGAGCAGGCCCTGATCAACGATTACGTCGCCTGGACCCTGCATGCCACCCAGTGCATTGGCATCAAGGTGGTTAATCCCGGCGGTATCAGTGCCTTCAAGTTCAATCAGCGCAAGCTTGATCTGGACGAGTCCCATTGCTACTACGACATCACGCCGCGCCGCATTCTGCACAGTCTGGCCCGCGCCGTGCACGAACTGGGCGTACCCCACCCGCTGCATGTCCACGGCTGTAACCTGGGTGTCCCCGGCAATCTGGATACTACCCTCAGCACTATCACCGGCATCGAAGGCTTGCCGATGCACCTCACCCACATTCAGTTCCACAGTTACGGTACTGAGGGTGACCGCAAGTTCTCGTCCGGTGCCGCGCAGATTGCCGAGGCCATCAACAGCAACCCGAATGTCACCTGTGATGTCGGCCAGATTTTGTTCGGCCAGACCGTCACGGCCTCGGGCGATTCCATGGTTCAGTTCGCCAATCACACCCACGCCAGTCCCAACAAATGGGTGTGCATGGATATCGAATGTGATGCCGGTTGCGGCGTAGTGCCGTTCAAGTACCGGGACCAAAACTTCGTCAACGCCCTGCAATGGTGTATCGGCCTTGAGGTGTTCCTGCTGGTTGAAGACCCGTGGCGGATCTTCCTGACCACCGACCACCCGAACGGCGCACCCTTCACCACCTATCCGCACCTCATCCGGCTACTGATGGACCGGAGTTTCCGCAATGACAGGTTCGGCACGCTCAACGCCGAGGCCGCCGCCCAGAGCACGCTGGGGTCGATTGACCGCGAATACAGCCTCTATGAAATCGCCATCATGACCCGCGCCGGTGCTGCCCGGATTCTGGGCCTGCGCGACCGTGGCCATCTGGGTGCGGGGGCGGCGGCTGATATCACGGTCTATACCGAGCAGGACGACAAGGAGGCCATGTTCACCACGCCCGATTACGTTTTCAAGGATGGGGAACTGGTGGTACGCAATGGCGAAGTGGTCAAGGTGGTATGGGGCAACCTGCATACGATCAAGCCCGACTTCGACCGCACTGCGATCGAAAGCCGTCTGCGGCCCTACTTCGACCGCTACCACACCATGAAGATGGACAACTTCATCATCAGCGACTGGGAAATCGAGGACGATGGCCGCAGCAAAATTCTCGTACATCCCTGCGAGGGTCAGGGCTGAGCCATGATGCCGGGACGGATGCACGCAAGCCGAGAGGACTCAACAGAATGAACATCAATGGCGTAGAAATCGACGCTACCTTCGCCGAGGCCTTCCCCATGCGGGGAACCCGGCTGATCATCACCGCCCAGAACGCAAAATGGGCCCTGATAGCGGCGGCCACCATGACCGGGTTTGCCACCTCGGTCATCGCCTGTGGCTGTGAAGCCGGCATAGAACGCGAGCTGGACCCCAGCGAAACCCCCGACGGCCGGCCCGGTGTCGCCGTGCTGATCTTTGCCATGGGCGGCAAGACGCTGGCGAAGCAGGTGGAAACCCGCGCCGGCCAGTGCGTGCTGACCGCTCCCACCAGTGCATTGTTTTCAGGTCTGCATGAAGGTGACCCAATTGCGCTGGGCAAGAACCTGCGCTTCTTCGGCGATGGCTTCCAGATCGCCAAACGCATCAATGGCCGCCGCTACTGGCGGGTACCGGTGATGGATGGCGAATTTCTGTGTGAGGAAACCACCGGTATGATCAACGCCGTCGGCGGCGGCAATTTCCTGATTCTGGCCGAAAGCCAACCGCAGGCACTGGCCGCCTGTGAGGCGGCAATTGAGGCCATGCGGACGATTCCCAACGTCATCATGCCCTTCCCCGGTGGCGTGGTCCGCTCCGGTTCCAAGGTCGGCTCGCGCTACAAGGCGCTGAACGCCTCCACCAACGATGCGTTCTGTCCGACGCTCAAGGGGCAGACCCGCAGCGAGCTCAGCCCCGAGGTTGAATCGGTCATGGAAATCGTCATCGACGGTCTCAGCGCCGAAGACATCAACAAGGCCATGCGGGTGGGTATCGAAGCGGCCTGTGGCCTGGGGCCGCAGAACGGTATTCGCCGCATCAGCGCCGGTAATTATGGCGGCAAGCTCGGGCCGTTCCTCTTTCATCTGCAGGAGATCATGGCATGACGGCACTCCGCTTCACTCTGACCGACCCACCAAAACAGCGCATAGATGTCTCGCCGCTGGTGCCGGACGCGCTTGCGGGCAAGACCGTCGCCGAAATCGGTGCAATACCGCTGCAGACCGGCAACCGGCAGATGCCTGCCAGCGAGCTGTTCACCATCAGTGGCGACGATACTCGTCAGATCGTCTTTACCGGCGCCACCGGCAGGCTCGACTATGTCGGCAGGGGCATGACACAGGGCCTGATTGAGGTGGAGGGCGATGCCGGTAGCTATCTCGCCATGCAGCTCAAGGGCGGTGAGATTCGGGTCAGCGGCAGTATTGATGCTTACGGCGCCTGCGAAATGCGGAACGGCACGGTGGTGATACAGGGCGATGCCGGTGATTTTCTCTGCGCCTGTCTGCCCGGCAACAAGAAAGGCATGGCGGGCGGCGTCGTCATCGTCAAGGGCAATACCGGCAGTCGCACCGGCGACCACATGCGGCGCGGCGCCATCCTGATTGAGGGCAATGCCGGGGATTACCTCGGTTCACGCATGACCGCAGGTACCATCGCCGTACTTGGCCGCACCGGTCGCCATATCGGCTACGCCATGGGCCGCGGCACCCTGCTGCTGGCGCAAACGCCCGCTCAGATTCCGCCGACCTTTAACGACTGCGGAACCCACACCCTGGGCTTCATTCCGCTATTACTCAAGGGATATGCCTCATTCGACACCCCATTCGCCACCATGAGTGACCGCCTCAAGCGGGTTCGCCGCTACGCGGGCGATAT
The DNA here is from genome assembly GCA_046305255.1 of Methylococcaceae bacterium. Classification (GTDB taxonomy): domain Bacteria; phylum Pseudomonadota; class Gammaproteobacteria; order Methylococcales; family Methylococcaceae; genus UBA6136. The sequence goes on along the minus strand of JBKCCF010000191.1, from coordinate 3,703 downwards.
GTCGGGTCTTGGCAAGGGCGAAATTCTGGTGTCCGTCGGCCCTTGAGCGCGGGTTCGACACCGCCGGCGGGTTCCTGCCTCAGCAGACCCGCCAACACCCCCAAAGCCGGTCTCAGCCGGCTTTTTGCTGACCGCCTGTAAAAGCCCTCCCAACCTCATACCCTCACGATTCAGGCGTCCCGTTACGGGATGTTGGTGACGGATGTATACCCGCCCTCCGGCCACCCGCCTGGCCAGTACGCCCACTATCCATCGGACTGATGCCGAGATTATGAAATAGTGATTGGATGTGCCGGGTTTATCTCCGTACAGTAAGCGCTGATCGTTCCATTTTGATTCCTCGCCCAGATCCGACAGCGTCAGGATTTAATCTAACGTGCGAGTGGGCGTAGTTGACTCGGGAATCAGGAGCGATTCAGTAGACGGGCTAGCGGTGATGTCTGGTACGGCGACCCGCTGACACTGCACCACAAAGGTTATAGGCCACAGAGTACGGCCGTTGTGAAATTCCAGATCAGCACAGCCCTGGTAGCGTGAAGGTACTGGCTCCAGTCATCGGCCCAGATAGTGGGTTACTTATGTTGGGGCGGGTGATGGGTACTGAACGGTCAGCGTACCATCATTATGGTCTGCCTTTTCGCAAATCCAGAGATAACCTCAGCAATGTAACAAGAGGTTGCTGTAAAAAAGGGTAAGACACCGCCACCCATGGTGGGTCTACAATCGGATTGTGGCGTGTGTTTAGACGTACATGCCAGCCAGGCCATCTTATTGCAGCAAAGCGTTAAGTGACGTGTTAGTGGAGATTTATTATGTTTAACAAAGAATGTCCAATTAGTCAGAACGATCGCATAGCAAAGGTTAAGGAGATACTCGATAGATACGAGGCGCCTTACGATGTCATAGAGAAGATTTCCCGCGAGATTGATGATGCCTACAGCGCGCCATCCAGGGTGGTCGCGTTATTTAATCGTATAGTTCACAAGTCTTGAAATGGTTTTATCATAGGGCGGAGAGGGGTTGAGTGAACGCCCTCCCCGAGAGGTGGTCTGGTTAAGCCAGGTATCGATCAAAAGCAGCCCCTGTTAGCTGAATAGGGGTTTAAAGCCTCTGAAGAGCATCTTGTCTTATGGCTACAAGTGCAAACGGTTGCGGTTCTGGAGACAGGACTTCCGGCAACTCGGAAGGAGCCGGCGGGCACTCGCCACTGACAATGGATTGGCTAAATGCCTGAACAGGGCGGGTGTATCCTGAAGGCCTGGTCGTATGCTTCTCGGGGCGCCGTTGGTCGTAACACCAAAGGTAGAGTGCGCTAAGCTTATGCGTACAAGTTTTGGTGGTAAGGCGGAAAGGTGCGCGAATTGTGCCTTATAATGGGACCGGATATAGACGATGGAACCTCATCCACTCTTATAGGGATATTGAGCAGGGTTCCGTGCGCTGAAAAATTATAGGAGCTTGGTTATGTCTTATAGAGAGAAATACCTGGATTGGTTTCGAAGAAATGGTGGGCTCATCTCACAAGCACCTGCTGAATCGGCTGTTTGTGATGGTGCCAGATTCTTCTTTCATAGTTGCATGCAGGACATCGGAAATGGGTATAGGGGGTCCTGGGGTACGCGATTGTAAATAATAGGTTAGCCTGTCGTATGTGGTATTACTCGGGTAGTGAAGCCTCTTGGCGGGCCTGTACAGGATTGAGAAATGATAAGTATAAAAAAAATAGTATGGGAGAAACAATACGAGTTTCTGGCGGTTGGCAGAAAGGATATGAAGGAGATCCTGACGACATAAAAAGAGCATATACAAGTCTGGGATATATATTTGAGTGCCTTGTTACCGTTGGTATGGGTATGGCGATCGAGGCGTACTGGGCCAAAACGGAAAAATCCGGGGCCATCATACGTGCTGGCAAGTGCGCCCCCCTCGACTGTCTGAATATGCCTGAAGACTTTAAGAGATTCTTTCAAGGAGAAGCAGTCGCAACTATCGCCAAAGATTACGATAAGGAAAGGACTTTCAAGTCGGTTAGTCTCCCGCTCAAGAGTGATGTGGAGAAAGATACCTATTCAAAGATTGGGTCGGTGACAATCCAGAAGAACTTCAAGAAAGCAGGTGGTATGGAGAGTTCACAGATTAGGCAGAACACCAGCTTGGATGCTTGGTTGACAGGGTGCCTGAAAAACGGAAAGGGCGTTCGGTCCAATAATTTTCATCCGGTTCTGGGGCAGCATTATGATATCTTTGAGTTTTCACTAGCTGATGCCAATAGAGTCAGTTTTACAGTGGAGATCGCGGTAACCAGAGAAAAGGTCAGTCATACCTACAGGCCCGACGATGGGGCGGCATCCGTCGAGCTTGAAACCAATATATGTTGGGTTCGGGACGTCTTTTATAATAATACGACAATCAGCAGCTTTGGAACCAGAAAGGAAATTCCTATTAATCTTTCCTTTCTTGTCCAGAAGCCAATTGACTACTTTGAACAGGTCTCTGCGGAGTATTTGAAAGGGATAGCGCTGGAGAAAGATAAGGCTGAAGTTGAGAAGGCGCTTACAAAGACAGATGGAAAAGGAATAAACAAAACCAAGCTCGAGGAATTGTTTAAGGATAAAGGGGGGTACAAAGATATATATATTATTCTGAGCTACCTGAATGAGTCTACGTCAACATTGATAGCCGAATTCAAATCAAAGAAAAATTACCCTTTGTTTGCTGCAAGACATGCCGGGCCTATCAGGCCCTCTCTCAATATTAATTATGGTCATAAGGAAACCGATTTCGCTCTAATGCAGCAGAGGTTAGTGATAGGTATTAATGAATATTACTGCCTGCGCCTTGATTCTGGGGTTTACAGTACTAAAGGGCACCATGGGGATGCTGGCCTAAATCGCGCTGATGCCCTGCGCAATGCCATAATGCAATGCAAAAAATGAAACGGATTTTAATAACGTGTTATATGAGTGCTTTATTGATAATAAAGTCCGAGATGGCCAAGGTGGACAGGCATTTAAGGGGGGGCTTCTATCCAAGATAAGAACGAATGAAACGTCATTATTTACCTGCGTATGTCGCGCACTGCTTTCCGGTTCAGTGGGTTCTGGTATCAATAATGGGCCTTTCAAGCTTAGTGCTGCCAAACCTCCTGGCGGTATCCGAAATAATGGAATATCGAGAATGAAGGCGCTGATCCGTGACCAACCAGTGGATGGCAATCTATCTCCAGCCTCATTTATTACGAGCAAGGCTGCTGAACTTTTGGCTGCGTTGAAGGGATAAGGTGTTTATTGCGTTATACCCGCCTTTCGTCTGTTAATGAGTCCGCGCTGAAGAACTCTGAGTCAGGACTGGTACATTACCTGGCTACACCTATTACCGGCCAATTCGGCATTAAGCCGTTTCCGGTAGGAACATCAGTTGCCTGATGCCCCTACCGGAAACTCTGATACTGTACCATAAAGGTTACTCTCCACAGGGTATGGCCGTTGTGAAAGGCCAGATCAGCACAGCCTCGGCAGCGTGACGGTGCTGGCGCCAGTCATCGGCACAGATAGTGCGTTACTTAGTCCGCGCTGAACACCCGGGTTCACCAGTTTGTGTCACAAACCTTTGATATAGCAGAGGCCGCTCTTTAAAAAATGACACAACAAACGCTTTTTAAGGCGTCGGCACGCCCAACGCTTTGAAAATGTCGATCTGTTCC